>NZ_BPQM01000209.1 GCF_022179245.1 Methylobacterium gregans | reverse complement strand
TCGCGAAGACGCGTTCGGTGAGGATCTGATAATTCTGTCGGATTCGCTCGGCAAGCTCATCAAGGCTCGACGCCGAATTCGAGGTCGGCACCGTTTCCACCACCTCTACGGCAGCGGGGGGCACCTCATCGATTCCCGTCTGCGCCTCGGTCTCCTGCGCGGGGCGCTCGACTTCTAAAATGATGTTGCTATCTGACATGCTGTTACTCCCATGCCAGACCAAGAAAATGGGTCTGGACGGTAATATAGCTGTCAAGCCCCTTTTTCATCCACGCATGGGCACTTGCGCGGTGCGCATATCTGCCGATTCTGATTAGATTCGGAAGGTCAGCTATACCCATGCGGTCGACCCCGCGGGGCCAAGACGGCGAAATCTGTCACGGTGACACTTTTGGTGCGTCCGACTAAGGGGGGGCGCTTAGGTGTTACGCCGCCTCGTGCCAGGAGAGCTGTACTATCAGGACCGGTCACCAAATGCTGGGCGTTCCGCCCCAAAAAGATCATCCCAAGTAGCTGTTTGTCTAGCGATTGAGCTGGTTGCGCACTAAATACAAAAGGGAGGGAGAGACGATCATCCCCCTCCGGAGCAGGAGCGGAGCCGATCCCGCTGCCGAAAGGCGGATGTGTCGACCGAGCAAGCTAAACTTCCTCTGCCTGGACGGAATGGAAGCCGAGCCCGCGCTGATGCGGGTGTTCGGAGTTTCCCTGGATGCCAAGCACTTGCCTGCCTCGATCCCGCCGCACCGCGACCGCCCCGACGGGCCCCGTCCCGGCCGCCGATGGTGCCCACCCGACAGGATCGATCGGAATGACGGCATCGTCTGCTTCGATGCCAACGCGCCCCGTGCCCCTGGTGCCCGAGGACGTGCTGAAACGGCAGGATGCGTTCGTCTCCAACGACACGCGCTTTACCGCCGCCTGCCGCCTGCTGGCCTCCCTCTGGCGGGAGGAGCACGGTCTGCCGGCCGGGCAGCACCGCCTGGAGCCGCGGTGGGCCGGGGGCCGGACCGCTTCGTCCACGACACCCGGCATCAGCCGGTCGAAGTCCGTCCGTCTGGCCTCCCGGCTCTCGACGGCCGCGGCGCGGGCGGGCGCCACCTTCCTGAGCCCGGCCATCGCCGCCCATGCCCGGGAAATCCTGCTGTTTCGCGAGCCTGGCGCGCTGTTCGAGGAGGCCCGGCTGTGGGGCAACCTCCTGTCCAGCCAGGCCCTGACCCTGAACCTCTTCGTCCCCCTGGCACTTGACCCCGCCCGCGCCGCGGCCGTGTTCCGGAAATTGCTCCCGGGCTTCGTCGGCACCGTCACCAGCATCCGCTTCGAGCACAGCCCCGGCCGGCGCGGGCCGGACTACTTCGGCGACGGCACCGCTTTCGACGTTCTCATCGACATCGTGACGCCTGAGGGCGAGCCCGCCTTCGTGGCGATCGAGATCAAGTACACGGAGGGCACCGGCGGCCCCGCCCCGGCGCCGCGGCCCCGCTACGCCGAGACCGCCCGGGAGAGCGGCCTCTTCCGCGATCCCGATGCTGCAGTGCTAGCCCGGCCAGGCTTCGAACAGCTTCGCCGCGAGCACGTCCTGGGCCAGCTTATGCTGCAGCACGGTCTCTACGGCCGGGGCCACTTCGTCCTTCTCGGGCCTGCCCAAAATCAACACGTACAGGCTATGGGCGGGCGCTACGCCGCCGAACTCGGCGACCCTGCCGAAGCGCCCGGCCGGGTCGGCTTCAGCACCCTGACCCTGGAGGCGGTGGTCGCCGCGATCCGTGAGGCCGGGGCGACCGATTTTGCGGCTTCGTTCACGGCCCGCTACCTCGATCTCGGCCGCGTCGCCCGCTTCGTCCTCACGCAGGCCATGCCGGCGCCGCCAGCTCCTCGACGCCTTGCGGGCAAAGCTGCCTCGGCCGCCGGGCCAGACTGGGCGAACCCCGAACAGGTTTCGGAGGCGGCTGCGTCCGATCGTGCTCGGGCCAAGCCCGCAGCAACGGCGAGCATGTCTCGGAACCGTGCCGGCGCGCTGAAGCGGGGCGTCGGCCAGAGCCAGGTTCATGCCTGGGCCTGAACGCGCTGCCGCCGCCTTCCCGCCGGGTGCTCGCCGATCTCGGCGGCACCTACCCAGCGCTGCGCCCCACGACCGGTATAGCCGCTTCATCGGTCCAGCGGGCTCTCGCCGAGCTGTCGAGCCTGCTGAA
>NZ_BPQM01000208.1 GCF_022179245.1 Methylobacterium gregans | reverse complement strand
TAGTTGGTTCTCCTCCTAGTGGATCAGATCTGACGCTTGGTGCCCACTCGCGAGGTCCACAACGGTTGGGCGGACTGTCTATGGCCGGGAACGGGCTTCGCGGCCCGGCGGTTGCTCCCTTGCAACCGAAGGACTGCCCATGCAGTCGAGAGATGACCACCACGATGCACCGCGTCGGGGCTTATCGCCGCTCGCAGCCGCGCTGACGGTCGGGGGAGTGTTGCTTGGATGCGGCCTCATCAGCCGGCGCTACAGCCCCGACCCGTCTCATCCAGATATAAGGCGCTGGTACAAGCGACTCGACAAGCCCAGCTACAAGCCTCCGGATCCCGTCGTCGGCGCAGCCTGGCCGGTCGTGAACTCTCTCCAGTCGGCCGGAGCTTACCGGCTCCTGCGCATCCCGGCCGGTCCCGAGCGCGACGTCGCGGTCGGCCTGTGGCTGCTCTGCCAAGCCCTGGTCACGGCCTACGGTAAGGTCGCGTTCGGCGACAAGAGCCTCACGGGCGGCGTTGTGACCGGGACCGCACTCGTCGCCGCCAGCGCGGCCTTCATCGAGCGGGCCGCCCGGATAGATGGAGCCGCGGCCGCGCTCGGCGTCCCACACGCGGCCTGGTCGGCATTCGGCGACGTGCTCACGGAAGATCTGCGGGAGCGGAACCCAGACCTCGACGGAAGCGAGGTGCCGGAGCGGTACGTGAGGCCGGGATAGGAGGCGCGCAGCCATATAGCCCGTGGGACGGAACGCGCTCGTTGAGACTGCGGAAACCTTGTTTGGGTGCGCCGCGAGGAACCGCCTTGCAAGAAGCGGGTTTCGACCCTCAAATGCACCGCGTAGTTTTCTTGGTTGGTCCTGGGAAAGCTCGATGCAAATTCGCCCCGTCAGCCTCGCGCTGCGGGGCGTTTTTGTTTATCAATCCTAAACAAGATACATCCATCGGTTGTGCCAGTTCTCGTCTGGCGCGATGAGGACACCAGCCAAAGCGCTGGAATAGACGGCCTAGCCTCACCCCCTCCTGCTGTGTGGCTAAATTACACTATCGCAAGCGCGGCCGTTGGGCTTTCTCTCTCGCCATGTTCCCCGCCACGGGGAGAGAGATTTTAGGCCATGAAGAAGCTTCTCCTCGCCTCGACCGTGCTGGCCGGCCTGACCGCCGCCGCTTCTGCTGCCGACCTGCCGCGTCGTGCCGCCCCGCCGCCGGTCT
>NZ_BPQM01000207.1 GCF_022179245.1 Methylobacterium gregans | reverse complement strand
CCCGGCGCGCCTCCGCGGCCCGCGGCTCCCGCGCCCCGGCCGCGCTCAGGATCCGATCGAACCCCTCCGCCGCGGCGCCGCGCGAGGCGGTTCCACGCAGGTTCGGACGGTTGTACCCGGCCGCGACGCCATCCATTCGATCCGTGGTTGCGAACGCCATCGATCCCCGCTCCTCGAAGCCGGTGGGAGCAAGCAGCGAGCCACCGCCGCATATCCCGCAAAATACTGAAGCGTAACGCCTTTCCTGACTTCCGAGCGCGCAGTCGCTTCGGGCCTGCCGGCCTTTGCTGCCGGGCGGGCGGCAGCTTTTGCCGGGCGGCACGCGATCGCGCATGGGGTCCGCCCGGTAAGAGCAGCACGACCCGCCCTGGAAACTCCGGCGGCCAGCCCTTATAGAGTGCCGCGGGCGGCCATTACCCCAGCGCGGGGCCGCCGGATCCGGCTATGAACTCCCTCGACCTGCCCAAAGCTCCCCACGAGACGCGCGTCGTCGTCGCCATGTCCGGCGGCGTCGATTCCTCCGTGGTCGCGGGGCTGCTGAAACGGGAGGGCTACGACGTGGTCGGCGTGACGCTCCAGCTCTACGACCATGGCGCCGCGACCCACCGCAAGGGCGCCTGCTGCGCCGGTCAGGACATCCACGACGCCCGCGCGGCGGCGGCCCATCTCGGCATCCCGCACTACGTGCTCGACTACGAGGACCGTTTTCGCGATGCCGTGATCGATCGGTTCGCGGAGAGCTATCTGGCGGGCGAGACGCCGATCCCCTGCGTCGAGTGCAACCGCTCGATCAAGTTTCGCGACCTGCTCGGCCTCGCCCGCGACCTTGATGCGGACGCGCTCGCCACGGGCCACTACGTGGCGAGCCGCCCCCTGCCGGAGGGGGGCCGCGCCCTCTACCGCGCCCTCGATCCGGCCCGGGACCAGAGCTACTTCCTGTACGCGACGACGCCCGAGCAGCTCGCCTATCTGCGCTTTCCCTTGGGCGAGCTGCCCAAGGACGAGACCCGCGCGCTCGCGCGGGAACTCGGCCTCGCCATCGCCG
>NZ_BPQM01000206.1 GCF_022179245.1 Methylobacterium gregans | reverse complement strand
GGCGGGCCTCGCCACCGCCACGACCGGGCGAACGGTCGCCGGCACGGTCGCGACGAACGCGCTCACGAACCGCGAGGAGACGACGCTCGACCTCTCAGAGATGAGGCAGCCGGGCGACAGGATCACCCTGCAGGTCACCGGCCCGGACGGCGCCAGCCGCAACGTCATTTTGGTCGCTTCGGCGTTCAACACAGATTACAAGGCCGCGTCACTCAGCGACGACGCCACGGCCTTCGTCCAAACCGTCCGGATCACGCCGGGCACCCCGCCCTCGCTGGACGAGATCAGGAAAGCGCTCGCCGGCCTCTCGAAAGAAGCGACCGATCGGGGCTATCCTGTCTCCGCGGTCCCGAACTTGGCCGCGGGCCCCGATGGTACGCCCGCCAGCGCCGTCACCGTGTCCGGCGCCACGGGCTGGAAGGTGGTCGGCGGCAGCCTCACCGTCACGGTGCCGCAATCGCCCGCCGACACGAGCGCCTATCCGGAGATCGCCGTCTTCGTGGACAGCGACGGCAACCGCCTCTTCACCGATTCCTTCGACAACGGTTCGCAGCGCACCGGCTTCGCTCAGCGCCTCGCGGTGAACCCGTCGATCAAGGCCGACACCGCGGCGCTGACCGCCCTGGGCGGCGGTGCCACGGGCGCGGACGGGACGCGGGCGAACTTCATCTACGGCGCGCTGACGGGCACCGACCGGACCTTCTCGTCGTCGTCCGGCATCGGCGGGCTCTCGGCGCCTTACGGCACCACCGTCGTGAAGTTCGCCCAGGACATCATCGCGGCGCAAGGGTCGGCCGCCGCGCAGGCCCAGACCATCGACAGCGGGCAGGGCGTCGCCCTCTCGGCGGCGCAGAGCCGCTTCGCGGAGGGCGCGGCGGTGAGCATCGACGAGGAGATGTCGAATCTCATCGCCCTGCAGCAGGCCTACACCGCCAATGCCCGCGTGCTGACGGCGGCGCGCGACATGCTCGATACCCTGCTCCGGATGTAGCGCATGAGCACGATCAGACCCTACGCCGCGGGCGCCTACTTGACCCAGCGGAACACCCAGCAGATCCTCGACCTGAAGAACCAGCTCGGCACGCTCACCACGCAGCTCTCCACAGGCCGCACCGCCGAGGCCCGCATAGGTCTCGGCGGTGCGGCCTGTG
>NZ_BPQM01000205.1 GCF_022179245.1 Methylobacterium gregans | reverse complement strand
GCGCGCGATCTCGGCGCCGCCGAGACGGCCCGAGCAGTTGATGCGGATGCCCTCGGCGCCGAGATCGCGCGCCAGGAATGGTACCGCGAGGGCCGCGTTCCCCTGCACACCCTGCGGGCGGATGTGGACTACGGGACCGCCACGGCGTTCACCACCTACGGGACCTGCGGCATCAAGGTCTGGGTGTTCAAGGGCGAGATCCTCGAGCACGACCCGATGGCCCAGGACAAGAAGGCTCAGGAAGAGGGTGGTCGTTCCGGCGGCCGTCGTGAGCGTGACGGCGAAGGCCGCGGCGATCGGGGTGATCGCGGTGACCGGGGCCGCCGCGAGCCGGCCCACGCGTGAGCCGCCTAGCGAGATAGAGAGGCTGCCATGCTGCAACCCAAGAAGACGAAGTTCCGCAAGCAGTTCAAGGGCCGCATCCACGGTGCGGCCAAGGGCGGCTTCGAGCTGAACTTCGGCACCTTCGGCCTGAAGGCCGTGGAACCCGAGCGCGTCACCGCCCGGCAGATCGAGGCGGCCCGCCGCGCGATCACCCGCGAGATGAAGCGCCAGGGCCGCGTGTGGATCCGGGTGTTCCCGGACCTTCCCGTGACCTCGAAGCCGACCGAGGTCCGCATGGGCTCCGGTAAGGGCGCCCCGGATTACTGGGCCGCGCGCGTCCATCCGGGCCGCATCATGTTCGAGGTCGACGGCGTCGCCGAGGACATCGCCCGCCAGGCGCTCCGCCTCGGCGCCGCCAAGCTGTCGGTGCGCACGCGCATCGTCACCCGTATCGCCGACTGAGGGAGGGATCCGTGAAGTCGTCCAACCGACTGTCTGATCTGAAGGCCCTGTCGGCGGATCAGCTCAACGACGAGTTGCTCAACCTGAAGAAGGAGCAGTTCAACCTGCGCTTCCAGGGTGCCACGGGCCAGCTCGAGAACGTCGCCCGCGTCCGTGAGGTCCGCCGCGATATCGCCCGCGTCCGCACGCTCCAGCGTCAGAAGACGCTCGCCGCGGCCCAGGGCTGAGGAGGGACTTATGCCGAAGCGCGTATTGCAGGGCGTCGTCGTCAGCGACAAGGGCGAGAAGACCATCGTCGTGAAGGTGGAGCGTCGCTTCACCCACCCGGTGATGAAGAAGACCGTCCGCCGCTCGAAGAACTACCACGCCCATGACGAGGCCAACGCGGCCCATGTCGGTCAGACGGTGTTCATCGAGGAGTGCCGTCCGTACTCCAAGACCAAGACCTGGAAGCTGGTCGAGGACCAGGCCGCGGCGGTCGCCACCGCCGAAGCCTGAGGTCTTCTCAGATCCTTCCGAGTTCGCGAGAGGCGGG
>NZ_BPQM01000204.1 GCF_022179245.1 Methylobacterium gregans | reverse complement strand
GCGTCTCGTCCCGGTGCCGTGCCCGCTCCCGACCTTCGTCCGTGGGCGCTGGGGCGGCACCGGGACGAGACGCCAGAGGACGCCAACGTCATGTCGATCCGCTTTCCGGACCCGGATCCCGGGATCCTCGCCCGCCGCGAGACGATCCTGGCCGGCCTTCGCCCCCTGGTCGGGCCCGAGGCCCTCGTCACCAGCGAGGACGAGCGCCGCGCCTTCGAGACGGACGGGCTGACCGCCTACCGCAAGATGCCGCTGGCCGTGGTGCTGCCCTCGACAACCGAGGAGGTCTCGGCGGTGATGGCCTATTGCCACGCCAACGGTGTGCGGGTGGTGCCGCGCGGCGCCGGCACCTCGCTCGCGGGCGGCGCGATCGCCCAGGAGGACGCGATCATCCTCGGCGTGGCCAAGATGACGCGCGTGCTCGACCTCGACTTCGCCAACCGCACGGCGCGGGTGCAGAGCGGCATCACCAACCTCGCGATCTCCGGGGCGGTCAGCCACGAAGGCTTCTTCTACGCGCCCGACCCGTCGAGCCAGCTCGCCTGCACGATCGCCGGCAACATCGCGATGAACTCGGGCGGGGCGCACTGCCTCAAGTACGGGGTCACCACCAACAACCTGATGGGCGTGACGCTGGTGATGAACGACGGCACCGTCGTGGAGATCGGCGGCGACCATCTGGACAGCCCCGGCTACGACCTGCTCGGCCTCGTCTGCGGCTCGGAGGGGCAGCTCGGCATCGTCACCGAGGCGACCGTGCGGATCCTGCGCGCGGCGGAGGGCGCGCGGCCCGCCCTCGTCGGCTTCTCGCGGGTGGAGGATGCGGGCGACTGCGTGGCGGCGATCATCGCGGCCGGCATCATCCCGGTGGCGATCGAGTACATGGACCGCGAGGCGATCCTGATCACCGAGGATTTCGCGCAGGCCGGCTACCCGCGCGACGCCGAGGCCATGCTGATCATCGAGGTCGAGGGCTCGGACGCCGAGTGCGAGGCGATGCTCGCCCGCATCGAGGCGATCGCGCGGGATTTCCGCCCGACCAGCATCCGGGTCTCGAAGTCCGAGGCGGAATCGGCCGCGATCTGGAAGGGCCGCAAGTCCGCCTTCGGCGCCACGGGCCGGATCTCCGACTACATCTGCATGGACGGCACGATCCCGACCGGTCAGCTCGGCCCCGTGCTAGAGCGCATCGGCGCAGATCGCGCCGATGCGCTCTAGCA
>NZ_BPQM01000203.1 GCF_022179245.1 Methylobacterium gregans | reverse complement strand
CGGCGAGCCGGGCCGCGGCCGGGAACTCGGACTCGACGTAGGCGCGGAAGGCCGGCGTGTCGGCGACCGCCTCCAGGCTGCGCCAGAAGGTCGGGCCGTCGGCGCCGGAGAGCCGCGCCCGCAGGGCGGCGATGTCGGGGTCGCGGCTCATCGGTGGCAGATCCCGCATTCCATCAGGCGCTGGCCGCCGCGGATGTGGTTCTGCGCCACGAGTTGGGGGCCGAGCGTCGCCTGATCGGCGGGCGGGCTCCACGTCATGTTCCAGACCTGATCGGGCGTGCGGACGTATTTCTCCGGGTTGCGGTGGCAGTCGAGGCAGAACCCCATCTCGAAGGCGTTCGCCCGGTAGGTCATCTGCATCGCCGTGACCTCGCCGTGGCAGGTGGAGCAGCCGATACCCTTCGTCACGTGCACGGAGTGATTGTAGTAGACGTAGGACGGCAGCTTGTTCAGGCGGCGCCATTGCAGGGGCTCGCCGCTCGCGTAGCTGTCGCGCACGGGCTTGAGCATGTCCGAGCCCGACCAGATCTGCGAGTGGCAGGTCATGCAGGTATGGGTCGGCGGGATGCCGGCGGTCGCCTCCTTCTCCACCGTGGTGTGGCAGTAGCGGCAATCGATGCCGAGCTCGCCCGAATGGTGCTTGTGGCTGAACGGCACCGGCTGCTGCGGCGCGACGCCGACGCCCGTCACGTAGTCGGAGCGCACGATGCCGGCCGCCACGATCGGCACGCCCGCGAGGCAGGCGACCCCGGTGAGGAGGACGAGGCGGTAGATCGCGTCCGCGCCGGGGGTGAAGAGCTGCGCCATCAGCCGCCGCTCCGCGCCGGATGGCCGCTCCGCGCCGGATGGCCGCTCCGCGCCGGATGGCCGCTCCGCGCCGCATACGCGCTGTGCCGCCCGCCGGTCGGGTCTCCGGTCAAGGATCTGGACTGCGTCAACCGATCGGTCCGTTCTTCGACTGGCCGTGCGCCGACCCGCGGGGCGGAGCCGACCTGCGCCGCGTCAGAAGAGAGGGCACCGGGGCCGTGACGACAATGCGGCCCCGGCGCGCGCCAGCTTGGAATCGGAAAAAATCTGGCGGACGGGCGTCCGCTAATCCTTCCGCGCCCCGGGGGTGCGCTGTCGCGCTTTGCCGCGCGCCCCGGGTCAACTATGCGCGGGTCGGGCGGCCGGAGGTTTCATCCGGCACCCTGAGCGGGCAGCGGCGAGGCGGCATGGAATCGGACCCGATCCACCTGAGCTGGCGCGCCGCCCGCCGCCAGCACGCCGCGGCGCTGCTGCTCGGGCTCGGCGCCGGCGCGCCGCTCTGCGGCCTGGCGCTGCTCTGCCTGCGCGACCTGCTCGCCACGATGCTGCGCGACGAGGCCGCCGCCCTTCCCTTCCTGCGCGTCGTGGTGCCGCTGCAGGATCCGCGGCCGGACCTCGTGCTGGCGCAGGGCTGGCTCCTGCCGCCCGCCCAGCTGGAACTCGCCGCCTTCCTGTGCCTCGCCGGCACCGCTCTGGCTCTCGCCGGGCTCGGCTGGATCGTGGCGCGGCTGTGCTTCTCCGCCCAGGCCCGGGCGACGGGGCGCCTGAGGGCCGCGGTGACCGAGGCCATCCTGGAGGCGCCCGCGGGCGCCCGCGAGGAGGCGCGCGGGCTCGCAGACCTCAGCGGCCGCACCCTCGCCCAGCTCGACGGGCTGCTCGCGGTCGGGCTGGTCCTGCCGGGTCTCGCCGCGGGCGCCGCCCTCCTCAGCCTCGGCCTCGCGGCGCTGGCCGCCCCCCGCCTCGTGCCCGTGGCGGCGATCGGGCTCCTCGCGCTCGGCCTCGCCCACGCGCTGATCCTCGCGCGCACGCGCCGCCGCAGCGCCCTGCGGCGGGAGGCGGGCGCCACCGCGCAGCACACGCTCGTTGACCTCGTGCGCCGCCTGCCGG
>NZ_BPQM01000202.1 GCF_022179245.1 Methylobacterium gregans | reverse complement strand
CCTTCTTGTCCTGGGCCATCGGGTCGTGCTCGAGGATCTCGCCCTTGAACACCCAGACCTTGATGCCGCAGGTCCCGTAGGTGGTGAACGCCGTGGCGGTCCCGTAGTCCACATCCGCCCGCAGGGTGTGCAGGGGAACGCGGCCCTCGCGGTACCATTCCTGGCGCGCGATCTCGGCGCCGCCGAGACGGCCCGAGCAGTTGATGCGGATGCCCTCGGCGCCGAGACGCATCGCCGACTGCACGGCGCGCTTCATGGCGCGACGGAAGGCGACGCGGCGCTCGAGCTGCTGGGCGATCGAGTCGGCCACCAGGGTGGCGTCGATCTCGGGCTTGCGCACCTCGACGATGTTGATCGTCACGTCGGCCTTCGTCATCGTGCCGACGAGCTTGCGCAGCTTCTCGATGTCCGCGCCCTTCTTACCGATCACCACGCCCGGACGGCCCGAGTGGATGGTGACGCGGCACTTCCGGTGCGGGCGCTCGATCACGATCTTGGAGACCGCGGCCTGCTTGAGCTGCTTCATGAGGGCGGCGCGGATCGCGACGTCCTCGTGCATGAGCTTGGCGTACTCGCCCTTGCCGGCGAACCAGCGGGAGTCCCAGGTCCGGTTGATGCCGAGCCGGAGACCGATCGGGTTGACTTTCTGACCCATCAGATCCTCCTCAGGCCGCTTCGGCCCGGACTTCCCGAACCACGATGGTGAGGTTCGAGAAGGGCTTCAGGATACGTGCGCCGCGGCCGCGGGCACGGGCGTGGAAGCGCTTGAGAACCAGCGCCTTGCCCACATAGGCCTCGGAGACGACGAGGTCGTCCACGTCGAGGTTGTGGTTGTTCTCGGCGTTGGCGATGGCGCTCTCGAGGCACTTCTTGACATCGGTCGCGATGCGCTTACGCGAGAACTGGAGGTCGGCGAGCGCCGACTCCACCTTCTTGCCGCGGATCAGCTGCGCCACGAGGTTGAGCTTCTGCGGGGAGACGCGGATCATCCGCGCAACCGCCTTCGCCTCGTTCTCGGGGAGCGCGCGGGGGGTGGCCTGCTTGCCCATCTCAGCGCCTCTTCGCCTTCTTGTCGGCCGCGTGGCCCGGGAAGGTGCGGGTCGGCGAGAACTCGCCGAACTTGTGCCCGACCATCTCCTCGGTGACGTAGACCGGGATGTGCTTCTGCCCGTTGTGCACACCGAAGGTGAGCCCGACGAACTGCGGGAGAATCGTGGAGCGGCGGCTCCAGATCTTGATGACCTCGTTGCGGCTCGCACCACGAGCCGCCTCGGCCTTCTTGAAGAGGTAGCCGTCGACGAACGGCCCCTTCCAGATCGAACGTGCCATGGCGGTTACTTCTTGCGGTTGTGGCGGCTGGACAGGATGAAGACGTCGGTCCGCTTGTTGGAGCGGGTCTTCTTCCCCTTGGTCGGCACGCCCCACGGCGTGACCGGGTTACGGCCGCCCGAGGTGCGACCCTCGCCGCCGCCGTGCGGGTGGTCGACCGGGTTCATCGCCACGCCGCGATTGTGCGGGCGCTTGCCGAGCCACCGGTTGCGCCCGGCCTTGCCGAGCGAGATGTTCATGTGGTCCGGGTTCGAGACCGCGCCGACGCTGGCGAAGCACTGGCCGTGGACCAGGCGCTGCTCGCCGGAGTTGAGACGCAGGGTCACGTAGCCCTGGTCGCGCCCGACGATCTGCGCGTAGTTGCCGGCGGAGCGGGCGATCGCGCCGCCCTTGCCGATCTTCAGTTCGACGTTGTGCACGATCGTACCCACCGGCATGTTGCCGATCGGGCCGGCATTGCCCGGCTTGATGTCGACGTTCTCGCCGGCCACCACCTTGTCGCCCGGCTGGAGGCGCTGCGGAGCCAGGATGTAGCTCTGCTTGCCGTCCGGGAAGCTGATCAGCGCGATGAAGGCGGTGCGGTTCGGATCGTACTCGATCCGCTCCACGTTCGCCGACACGTTGAGCTGCTCGCGACGCTTGAAATCGACCAGGCGGAGCGACCGCTTGTGACCGCCGCCGCGGAAGCGGACGGTGATGCGGCCGAGGTTGTTGCGGCCGCCGGTCGAGATCTTGCCAACGGTCAGCGCCTTCACCGGCTTGCCCTTGTAGAGCTCACGGCGGTCGACCAGGACGAGCTGGCGCAGGCTCGGCGTGACCGGTTTGAATGTCTTCAAGGCCATCGGTTTGGTCCTAACCCGTCCTCAGAGCCCGGTCGTGACGTCGATCGAGTCACCCTCGGCGAGGGTGACGATCGCCTTCTTCACGTCCGAACGCTGTCCGCGCTGCCCGCGGAAAATCTTCTGCTTGCCCTTGGTCACGAGGGTGTTCACCGCCGTGACCTTGACGTCGAACAGCTTCTCCACCGCTTCCTTGATCTGCGGCTTGGTGGCCTTCGGAGCGACCCGGAAGACGACCTTGTTCTGCTCGGTGAGGTTCGTCGCCTTCTCGGTGATGACCGGGGAGACGATCACGTCGTAGTGGCGCGGATCGAGACTCATTTGAAGCGCTCCTCGAGGGCGTCGATCGCCGCCTTCGTGAGAACGAGGGTGTCGCGGCGCAGGATGTCGTAGACGTTGATGCCCTGGATCGGCAGCACGTCGATCTGCGGGATGGCGCGGGCGGCCCGGCCGAAATTCACGTCGACCTCCGAGCCGCCGATGATCAGCGCGTTCGAGAGACCGAGCTTGCCGAAGCGCTCGACCAGACCCTTGGTCTTATGGTCGTCGATCTTGATGTCGTCGACGACGATCAGGGTCGAGGCCTTGGCCTTGGCCGAGAGGGCGTGGCGAAGCGCCAGCGCCCGGACCTTCTTGGGCAGGTCGTGGGCGTGGTCGCGCACCACCGGGCCGAAGGCCCGGCCGCCGCCGCGGAACTGCGGGGCCGAGGCCGCGCCGTGACGCGCGTTGCCGGTGCCCTTCTGCTTGTAGGCCTTCTTGCGGGTGCGGTTCACGTCCGAGCGGTTCTGCACGGCGTGGGTGCCAGCCCGGCGCTTGGCGAGCTGGTAGCGCACCATGCGCTGCAGCAGGTCGGCGCGGGGCTCCAGACCGAAGATGTCGTCGTTGAGCTCGACCGAGCCGGCCCCGGCACCGTCGAGCGTGGTGATATCAAGCTTCATCACGCGTTCTCCTCGGCGGGAGCGGCTTCGGGAGCCTGGGCGGCGCCGTTCTCACGGAACTTGCCCGGCAGCGGCAGGTCGGCGGGCGCCTTGCGCTTCACCGAGTCGCGGATCTGGATCCAGCCGCCGGCGACGCCCGGGACGGCGCCCTCGACCAGGATCAGGCCACGCTCGGGGTCCGTGCGCACGACGCGCAGGTTCTGCGTGGTGACCCGCTCGACACCGAGGTGACCCGGCATCTTCTTGTTCTTGAAGGTCTTGCCCGGATCCTGACGGCCGCCGGTCGAACCGATCGAGCGGTGCGAGATCGACACGCCGTGGGTGGCGCGCAGGCCGCCGAAGTTCCAGCGCTTCATGCCGCCCGCGAAGCCCTTACCGGTCGAGGTGCCGGTGACGTCCACGAACTGGCCGGGAACGAAGTGGTCCGCGGTGATCTCGGCACCGACCGGGATCAGCGCGTCCTCGGTGACGCGGAACTCGGCGAGCTTCTTCTTCGGCTCCACCTTGGCGACCGCGAAGCGGCCGCGCTCGGCAGCGGAGACGTTCTTCACCTTGGCCTTGCCCACGCCGACCTGCAGCGCGACGTAGCCGTCCTTCTCGGTGGTGCGGTGTGCGACCACCTGGCATTGATCGATCTTGAGCACGGTAACCGGCACATGCTCGCCGGCCTCCGTGAAGACCCGGGTCATGCCGACCTTCTGTGCGATGACGCCTGAGCGCATAGGTCTCTCCCTCGCGCGATGACAGTGAAGCCCTAAGCCCGGGGGCTCAGAGCTTGATCTCCACGTCCACGCCAGCGGCGAGGTCGAGCTTCATGAGCGCGTCCACGGTCTGGGGGGTCGGATCGACGATATCGAGCACGCGCTTGTGGGTGCGCATCTCGAACTGCTCGCGCGACTTCTTGTCGATGTGGGGCGAGCGGTTGACGGTGAACCGCTCGATATGGGTCGGCAGCGGGATCGGGCCGCGGATCTGGGCGCCGGTGCGCTTCGCGGTGGAGACGATCTCGCGGGTCGACGCATCCAGGATGCGGTGATCGAACGCCTTGAGGCGGATACGGATGTTCTGACCGTTCATGACCTGAAGCCTTCAGTGGGACGACGGGGAAGGGCGGGCCGAGGGCCCGCCCCGCCACGATCCCCTTGAGGATTGCTCTCTCGCTTACTCGGTGATGGCAGCGACGACGCCGGCGCCGACGGTGCGGCCGCCCTCGCGGATGGCGAAGCGCAGCTTCTCCTCCATGGCGACCGGCACGATCAGCGCCACGTCCATGGTGACGTTGTCGCCCGGCATCACCATCTCGGTGCCCTCCGGCAGGGTGCACACGCCGGTCACGTCCGTGGTGCGGAAGTAGAACTGCGGGCGGTAGTTGGTGAAGAACGGCGTGTGGCGGCCGCCCTCCTCCTTGGTCAGGATGTAGGCCTCAGCCTTGAACTTGGTGTGCGGCTTCACCGAACCCGGCTTGCACACGACCTGACCGCGCTCCACGTCCTCGCGCTTCGTGCCGCGCAGCAGCACGCCCACGTTGTCGCCCGCCTGGCCCTGGTCGAGCAGCTTGCGGAACATCTCGACGCCCGTCACCGTCGTCGTCGTGGTCGCCCGGATGCCGACGATCTCGACCGTCTCACCCACCTTCACGATGCCGCGCTCGACGCGACCCGTCACCACCGTGCCGCGGCCCGAGATCGAGAACACGTCCTCGATCGGCATCAGGAACGGCAGATCGATCGGGCGCTCCGGCTGCGGGATGTAGGCGTCGACCGTCTCCATCAGCTTGAGCACGGCGTCGCGGCCGATCTTCGGCTCCTTGTCCTCGAGCGCCATCAGGGCCGAGCCCTTGGTGATCGGGATGTCGTCGCCGGGGAAGTCGTACTTCGAGAGCAGCTCGCGCACCTCCAGCTCGACCAGCTCGAGGAGCTCCTCGTCGTCGACCATGTCGACCTTGTTGAGGAACACCACCAGCGCCGGCACGCCGAC
>NZ_BPQM01000201.1 GCF_022179245.1 Methylobacterium gregans | reverse complement strand
TCGAAGCGAGCCCGCTCTCCGGAAGCCGCAACAACATACGATAACATTTGCCGAAAGGTTGCTGAATAACCAAGCACCGCTGCGAAATTCACTGGCAGGAACCGCTCATGTTTTGGCCAGTAGGTGCGATACTTGGCGAGAAATCCCTCAGAGGCTCCAACATCCACCTGAGGAATCCTAGCGCGGCCGAGCAAAGCGTTGGGCGCGCACGACAAGGCGCAGAATGCCGTCCAGCACCGCTCGCGCTGGGCCGCATCGATCGATGGGAGTTGCGGACCGGAATGTGTGGCATATGCGGTGAGGTCGGATTCGGCGTGCCGGCCGATGTTGCGGCCGTACAGGCGATGGCACGAACGCTTCAGGACAGAGGCCCCGATGCCGAGGGCGTGCTGGGACAGGGCCGCGTCGCCCTCGGACACCGGCGTCTGAAGATCCTCGACCTCTCGGATGCCTCCCAGCAGCCGATGCTTGATTCCGAGCTCGGTCTCGCGATCACCTTAGACGGCTGCATCTACAACTTCCGCGACCTGCGCGCGGAGCTCTCCGCGAAGGGCTACCGGTTCTTCTCGACCGGCGACACCGAGATCATCCTGAAGGCTTACCATGCCTGGGGACCAGCCAGCGTCGAGCGCTTCCACGGCATGTTTGCCTTCGCGATCTGGGAGCGCGACAGTGGCCGGGTCGTGCTGGCCCGCGACCGACTCGGCATCAAGCCCCTCTACCTCGCCCAGACGGAGACGCGCCTACGCTTCGCCTCAACCCTACCGGCGCTGCTTGCGGCCGGGGATGTGGACACCGCGATCGATCCGGTGGGTCTGCACAACTACATGAGCTTCCACGCAGTTGTGCCCGCACCCGGGACCATCCTTCAGGGCGTGCGCAAGCTGCCGCCTGCCACGCTCCTGACGATTGAGCCGGATGGCTCCCGGTCCGAGCGGGTCTACTGGAGCCTTTCGGTCGGGCCTCGTCCGGAGGACCGCTACCTGACGGAGGGCGACTGGCGCGCCCTCGTCCTTGATGCTCTCACGACGGCCGTGGAGCGCCGCCGCGTGGCGGACGTGCCCAGCGGTATCCTCCTGTCGGGCGGCCTCGACAGCTCGCTCCTCGTAACGCTTCTGGCGCGGAAGGGCGTGACGGACCTCAAAACCTTCTCGGTCGGCTTCGACGCCGTGAACGGGATCGCGGGCGACGAGTTCGCCTACTCCGACATCGTCGCCCGGGAGTTCGGCACCGCGCACGTCAAGATCGCGGTCGACGCCTCGCGGACGCTAGAGGCTCTGCCGGCCACGATCGCCGCGATGTCCGAGCCGCAGATGAGCCACGACGCGGTCGGCTTCTTCCTCCTGTCGCAGGAGGTCTCCCGCCACGTGAAGGTGGTCCAGAGCGGGCAGGGCGCCGACGAGATCTTCGGCGGCTACCACTGGTACCCGAGGCTGACGGGCTCGACGGACCCGGCCGCGGACTACGCGCGGGTCTATTTCGACCGAGACAATGCCGAGATGCGCGAGACCCTGTCCCCGGACTACCTCGACGGCGATCACAGCCGGGCCTTCGTCGATCGGTTCTTCGCCCGGGCGGGGGAGGGGGGCGCGATCGACCGGGTCTTGCAGCTCGACACGCAGGTCATGCTCGTGGACGATCCCGTCAAGCGGGTCGACAACATGACCATGGCTTTCGGGCTCGAGGCGCGCGTCCCCTTCCTCGATCACGAACTCGTCGAACTCGCCGCCCGCGTGCCCGCGGCGCTGAAGGTCGAGGGTGGCGGCAAGTACATCCTCAAGGAAGCCGCCCGGAAGAACCTGCCCGCGGAGGTAATCGACCGGCCCAAGGGCTACTTTCCCGTGCCCGCGCTCAAGCACATCCGCGGGCCCTACATGGACTTCGTGCGCGACGTGCTCGACAGCGCCGTCGCGCGGCAGCGCGGCCTGTTCAAGCGGGCCTATGTCGAGCGCCTGCTCGCCGACCCGGACGGAACCCTCACGCCGAAAGGCCACTCGAAGCTCTGGCAGGTGGCTCTGCTCGAATCCTGGCTGCAGACGCATGGAGTATGATCCCGCCGTCCTGCGGCACTTCGGTGCTGATCCGTGGCTGATCGGACGAGTCCTGGCGGGCCTCGCCTCGACGCGGCCGCATGATGCCGAGGCCTTCCCGATCGGCATCGAGGAGGAGTACTTCCTCGCCGACGCCCGCACGGGTGAGGCCGCCTTCCTCGCGCCGGACAGCTTCTTCGAGAATGCCGCCGCGGCGACTGAAGGCCGGGTCGGGCGGGAGTTCCTCCAGAGCCAGGTCGAGGCGGCGACGCCGCCCTACGCCTGCCTGCGGAGCGCCCGGGCCGAACTCAGCTACATCCGCCGCATGCTCGGTACGCTCGCCGCCGAGCGGGGACTGGCCGTGCTCGCCTGCGGCACGCACCCAACCGCCCGGTGGCGGGAGGCGGCCCGCAGCGAGAGGGACCGCTACGGGCGGATCATGGACGACCTGCAGATGATCGGGCAGCGCAACATGCTGTGCGGGATGCATGTCCACGTCCAGCTGCCTGATCCCGACCGACGGGTCGACGTGATGTGCCGGATGATCCCGTACCTGCCGCTGTTCCTCGCACTCTCGACCTCCTCGCCCTTCTGGCAGGCGCGGCCGACCGGCCTGAAGGGCTACCGCCTAGCGGCCTACGACGAGCTGCCGCGCACCGGCATTCCGGAGCTATTCCGCAACACGGGGGCCTACGACGCCTACGTGGCGGCCCTCGTCCGCTCGGGCGTGACGCCAGATTCGAGCCATGTCTGGTGGATGATCCGCCCATCCGCAAAGTACCCGACCCTGGAGTTGCGGGCGCCCGATTGCTGCACGCGGCTGGACGACGCCATTGCCCTCACGGCCCTGTTCCGCGCGCTCGCTCGGCACCTCTACCGCAATCCCGACCATAACCGCGGCCTGACCGCGGTCGAGCGGGCGATCGCACGGGAGAACAAGTGGCGTGCTCAGCGCTACGGCGTGCATGGCACCTTCGCGACCGCGGACGGTGCCATCGCGGTGGCCGACATCCTGGAACCGGTGCTGGCCATGGTCGCGGAGGATGCCGAGAGCCTGGGCTGCGCGCAGGAACTCGCGGGATGCCGGACGATCGTCCGGGAGGGCACGTCGGCCGACGCGCAGCTCGCGCTCTTCGCGGACGAGGAGGCCCGGAACGGCAGCGCCGCCGCCCTCACGGCCGTCGCCCGCTGGATAGGGCGGACGACAGTCGGAGATTGGGGCGGCGGGACGAGGCAGCCGGACGCGGCGGAGCCGAGTCCGGCCGCGAAGGACCTCAATCGAGGAGGGTAGGGCAATGGCCTTCATGATCACGGCCGAGACGCCGTCCGGGTTCGTCAGCGAGATGTGCCCGCACACTTGGAGCGCGATGATGCTGGCGCAGAACTGGGCCTCGCGTGGCTACCGCGACGTGCGCATCAGGGACGACGCTGGCACGACGTACGACGTCGCCGTGTTCCGCTTCCGCTGCTTGTCGACCTCATAGATCGACACGCCGCGCACCGAGCAGTTCACCGTGCCTGGGGCGCTGTACGGACCCATATCCGTCGACAGGGACGCGTCTCATGAACCATCATTAGTTGCATGAGACGGGACAGCAGTTTGCCGGGCGTGCTGCACGTCCTTCTCCACATGGCCGAGGCCGACGGGCCGGTGACGTCCGAGCGGCTAGCCATGATGATGGGTACCAACCCGGTCGTGGTGCGCCGGACGATAGCGGGACTACGCGTCCTAGGACTCGTGGCTTCCGGGAAGGGACATGGCGGCGGCTGGACCATCGCCTGCGACCTCGACCGGTTGACCTTGCACGATGTCTACCTCGCGCTCGGCTCGCCGGAGGTGTTGGACTGGAACTGCGGGCACTGGCCGAGGCGCATCCCGGCTGGACGTTCGTCGGCGTCGACCCGGCCCGGGAGATGCTCCGCCAGGCCGAGCGCACGCTCGGGCTGCTGATGGACCGGCGCCGATGTCCTTCTGGTTCGTCTGCTTGCCGGCGTTGTTGACCAGGATGTCGATCCCGCCGAGGTCGGTCACCGCCTTCTTCACGAGAGCCTCGCAGAACGCCTTGTCGGTGATGTCGCCGGGCAGGAGCACGGCCTTGCGACCCTCGGCCTCGATCAGCTTGGCGACCTGCCAAGCATCGGGCATCTCGTCCTCGACGAAGCTAAGCGCGACGTCGGCGCCCTCGCGAGCGAAGGCGATGGCGGCCCGCCCTATGCCGGAATCCGCGCCGGTCACCATGGCCTTGCGTCCCTCCAGGCGCCCGTGGCCCTTGTAGCTGGTCTCGCCGTGATCGGGTTTCGGGTCCATCGCCTGGGCGAGGCCCGGCGCCTCCTGCGGCTGCCGCTTGAACGGCGGCTGCGGGTACTGAGTGCGCGGTCCTGCTTCTTGAGGCGGCGGTCCGAGATCTTTGTCATGAAGGGGTCCTATGGCGCCGCCTTGGGCCGGAACGGCGAGTGCGGCGCGTCGAGCCGTGAGCTTCCACCCCTGAGCTCTGGCCAATCCCCAGCCGCTTCGGGAGTTCCGGCGCGTGAGGCATCCGAAATGGTGCGGCGGCCGGGCGCCGCACCTATCTCAAGGTCGGCGATTCACCTGGCTTCAGGTGCCGGTCCTCGCCGTCGGAACCACCAAGAGAGACGTGGTTGTTCAGCCGGCCCAAATGCTCGAAGACGTGCTCGAAAGCCTCCGTGACGGCCCGTTCGAAGGACCCGTCGTTTCTGCCCTGAGCGGCCTTCAGGGCGCCGAGGAGCTCCTGGTGCTTTTCGGTATCGCTCGACATGGCGGTCTCGATCGACATCCGGCTTCGCCGGCTCGTCGATCCAAGCGCGACCGACGCCCCCGGTTCCTGAAGAGGTAGCGGGTCGCGCGACCCGCTACCCGGTCTCCCCAGCGCGATCGATTTGGATCGGCTGCCATGATCGCAAGATGGGAGCGCGACCGGGTGGCTTCAGGGTGACGGGGCCACGTCGACTTCAGGCGTCGCCGACTCTGTCCGAAAACGAAGCTTCGCCGACGCGTCGGCAACCTGTTGACGAAGGTTTGACACGCACGGACAACCAAGCGGGTTAGGCGGGATTCGCGCACCAGTTGATGACACAGACACCTTCGGCGCACGGTTGGGCCCCTGTCGGGGGCGGAGACCTCGGCGACCTCATCCGCGGCCACGACTGGGCGGGGACCCCGCTCGGGGCGATGGCTGTCTGGCCAGGCCCCGTCCGCACCATCGTCCAGACGCTCCTACTCTCGCCCGTACCGATGGTCGCGGGATGGGGGCGCGAGGGCATCCTTGTCTACAACCATGGTTACGCCGAGGTCTGCGGGCCGCGCCACCCGCGCGCTATGGGCGGACGGCTGCTGGAGATCTGGCCGGAGGCCCGCACCTTCAACGCCCACGTCATCGGGAGTGGCCTTGCCGGCAAGCCCCTCAGCTTTCACGCGCAGGAACTCGAACTCTGGCGGCTAGAGCGTTTTCGGTCTGAGCTGAGTCGGAGGCGCGGGGTTCACGCGGCGGTGTGGATTTGATTCAGTGCGCGCTCTCGATGAGGAGCGAGGCATGGGCCGACCCTACAGCCAGGACCTACGCGAACGCGTCGTTGACGCGGCCGGGGCGACGTCGCGTCGACAGGCGGCCGCGCGCTTCGGTGTGGGCGTGGCCACGGCGATCCGCTGGATGGCTGCTGTGACGTCGACCGGGACGGTGGCGGCCCGTCCTCAGGGCCGGTCTCGCCGCTCCAAGCTCGACCCGCACGAGGCCTACCTACGGGGCCTGATCGCCGAGCGGGACGACCTGACCCTGGAGGAGATGCGCGCTCGCCTGAAGGACGAGCGCGACCTCACGGTCGGGCTGGGCACCCTGTGGGCCTTCCTCGACGCGCGCGGCCTGA
>NZ_BPQM01000200.1 GCF_022179245.1 Methylobacterium gregans | reverse complement strand
ACGCCGCTTGCCGCGCTGGCCTCCAACACGTTTGGGTTCGAGCAGGCGCCCCTGGTCAAGCCGACCGGCTTTCGCGAGTACGACGCGCGCTGGCTGTTTCCCGACGAGATCAACCTGATGGGCGTGCAGGCGCTCGGGCTGGGGATCGGCACGCTCATCCACGAGCGCGGCGTGCGCCCCGACATCGTCACCGGCCACGACTTCCGCAGCTACTCCTCCTCCATCAAGCTGGCCCTCGTCGCCGGCATGCAGGCGGCGGGCCTGCGCGTGAAGGATATCGGGCTGGCCCTCTCGCCCATGGCCTATTTCGGGCAGTTCGCCCTCGACTGCCCCTGCGTGGCCATGGTCACCGCCTCCCACAACGACAACGGCTGGACCGGCGTCAAGATGGGCGCCGAGCGCCCCATGACGTTTGGCCCCGACGAGATGAGCCGGCTCAAGGAGATCGTGCTCTCGGGCGCCTTCCAGTACCGCAGCGGCGGCGCCTACGCCTACGTGCCCGACTTCGCCGAGACCTACCTCGCCGACCTCAAGGCGCGCGCCAAGCCCCTCGCGCGCAAGCTCAAGGTGGTGGCCGCCTGCGGCAACGGCACCGCCGGCGCCTTCGCGCCCCGCCTGCTGGAGGCGCTGGGCGTCGAGGTCGTGCCCCTCGACGTCGCCCCCGACTGGACCTTCCCGCGCTACAACCCCAACCCCGAGGACATGGCCATGCTGCACGCCATCGCCGAGGCGGTGCGGGCGAGCGGCGCCGATCTGGGACTGGGCTTCGACGGCGACGGCGACCGCTGCGGCGTGGTCGACGAGGCGGGCCAGGAGATCTTTGCCGACAAGATCGGCGTGATGCTGGCGCGCGATCTCGGCCGGCTGCATCCGGGCGCGACCTTCGTGGTGGACGTGAAGTCGACCGGCCTCTACGCCAGCGATCCCGAGTTGCAGCGGGTCGGGGTGAAGACCGACTACTGGAAGACGGGCCACTCCTACATCAAGCGGCGGGTCAACGCGCTGGGCGCGCTGGCCGGCTTCGAGAAGTCGGGCCACTTCTTCTTCAACGAACCGATCGGGCGGGGCTACGACGACGGCCTGCTGACCGCGATCGCGGTGCTGGAGATGCTCGACCGCAACCCGGGCGCGCGCCTGTCCGACCTCTACCGGGCGCTGCCGCAGACCTGGGGCTCGCCCACCATGTCGCCGCACTGCGCCGACGAGGTGAAGTACGCCGTGGTGGAGCGGGTGACCGAGCGCTTCCGGGCGCTGCAGGCCTCGGGCGAGGCGGTGGCGGGCCAGCGGATCGTGGATCTGGTGACGGTCAACGGGGTGCGGGTGACGGCCGAGGACGGGACCTGGGGTCTGGTGCGGGCCTCCTCGAACAAGCCCGA
>NZ_BPQM01000199.1 GCF_022179245.1 Methylobacterium gregans | reverse complement strand
GCCCGCACGGTCTCGCTGAAGGTCAGCACGATGTCGACGCCGACCGCGACGCCGGTGGCGTTGTCGGCCGGGCTCGCGCTTAGGAGGGTCGGCGCCATGGTGTCGGCGGGGGCACTGATCGCGAAGCGGGCGGTCAGCGGGTCGTGGTCGCTGGTCTGCTCGTAGAACTCGGCGTTGATGCGCGCGGGCTGGAACTGCGCGCCCGCCGCGAGCGCGCCGGTGGCGAACATGTGGTCGAGGGCCTGCGAATTGCCCTCGAACACGTAGTCGTAGCGCTGGTTCTCGGGCAGCGTGTCCTGCAGGTCGACGAGGACCGCTGTGCCGCCGGGCGTGTAGGTGGCGCTGCCGTTCCCGCTGCCGTTGAAGTTGCTGACGCTTGCCGTGCCGCGCAGGACGCTGAGGGGCTCCTCGAAGCCGTACTCGTTGAGGTCGCCCGTCACCAGCACCCGCGCGTTGGGGTTGGCGGCGAGAAGCCCGTCCACGAAGGTGTTGACCGCCTGGGCCTGGGCGGCGCGGCGGACCTCGCCGCCGTCGAGCGGCGGTTGGACAGAGCCGAACAGCACGCCGCTGCCGCCCTTCGAGGTGAAGTGGTTGTTGACGATCGTGACGGTCTGACCGTTGAAGGTGAAGTCGGCGGTGAGCGGCGGGCGCGAGGTGTAGAACGGGCTGTTGACGTTGTTGCGCTGGTCGGCGTTGGCCGCGGCGGAGGTGTCGGTGATGGCGCTGCCGTCGGCCGCGATCGTGCGCAGCGAGTTCGGGACGAGCCCAACGCGGTCGGTCCGGTAGAGATAGGCCGTGCGGATGTTGCCGCCGGGCTCGCCGCCGTTGGTGTCGTCGCCGATGAACGGGTTGTCGACGAAGGCGTATTGCGGGCCGGCACCGCCGTTCGTGGCGCGCACCGCTTCGACGATCTGCTGGAGCGTCTGCGAGGCCGAGGTGACGCTGCTGTTCGTGGCGCCGTCGTTGTCCTGGATCTCCTGGAAGGCGACGATGTCCGGGCTGTTGAGGCGGCCGGTGATCTCCTGCGCCACGGTCGCGAAGCGCGTGGCGCCGTCGCCGGGATCGAGGTTCTCGGCGTTGTAGCTCGCCACCAGCAGGTGGTCGGCATCGCCCGTCAGGGCCGAGCCCTGGCGCTGCAGCGTGTCGGAGGTAACGGTCACAGCCTGGCTCGCCAGCACCTCGTAGTTGCCGAAACTGTAGTTGACGACGCCGGTCAGGTCGCCGAGCACTGCGCCCGTGTTCACCTGCGGCGTCGCGAAGCCGAGCCCGTCGTCGATCTGGATGCGCTCAGGGTTGAAGTCGCCGCCCACCGTGTTGGTGTTGCCGAAGCTCGACTGGCCGCCGATGACCAGCACGCCGCCGCGGGGAGTGGTGCCGGTGGCGACGTAGCCGCCGGCCCCGTCGCTCGCCACCGTGTAGATCTCGCCAAAGCTGCTCGTCGGGCCGGTCGCGCGAGGCGCGCTCACCGTCACGCGCATCCCCTCCAGGCGCTCATAGAAGGCGTTGCCCGCGGCGAGGTCTTCGGTCGGCGGGGTGAGGCCGCCCGCGCCGCCGATCCGCACGGCCGCCGGGAGCGCCACGCTCGGGTCGATCACCTGCACGGTTGGCCCGGTGATCTCGGTGACGGACAGGGTACCGGCTACCGCCCCGGTCGGCGTGAACTCGGTAACCGTGCCGACGACCTCCACGAGGTTGCCGGCCACGGCCGTCGGCGCGCTCGACGTGAACACGAACACGCCGTCCGAGGTCGCCGCATCGCCGTCGCCGGTCGGGTCCTGGATGTAGAAGCCGTTCGAGGCGACACCCGTGACGACGCCGCGGGTGGTCACCCGCTGCCCGGCAAGCGGCGAGGCCGCACCAGAGCCCTGGATCGCGTAGATCGGCGTGAGGGCCGCAGCATCGTCGTTGGTAATCGTGCCGTTGGCGCTCGCGCGGCCGAGCACGGTCGAGCCGGTGACGTTGGCGAGGTTCGACAGGCGCAGCGACAGGGTCTCGTTGCTCTCGATCCGGGTGTCGCCGTTGACCGTGACGCTCACCGTCTGGCTCGCCGGCCCGCCCGCGGTAAAGCTCAGGCTGCCGGCAGCCGGGACGTAGTCGCCGTCGGCGGTGGTGGCCGTGCCGTCGGCGGTGGTGAAGTCGACGCTGAACGCGGTCGAGGTGTCCGAACGCGTCACCGTGAACGTGAGCTGCCGCGTGCCCGAGTCGCCCTCCGCGACGCTCGCATCGGCCACCGACAGGGTCGGCTGTACGGGCGCGGTTGTCGCCTGCGGCGTGAACGCGATCCCACGGAAAGCCGTGTTGGCCGGCGCGGTGGCGATGCTCGCGGCGCTGCCTGAGAGCCTGCCGCCGTAGCCGGCACTGTCGGTGAGGGCGTAGAGCGTGCCCGCGGTGCTGCCGTAGAGGGAGACGTTGGAGCCGTCGACCGAGGCGGTCAGGCCGCGCACGGACGCCGCCGTCGCCGTGCCGCTTTCGGCCCAGGCGGTGCCGTTGTAAGTGTACTTGAGGATCTGACCGCCGCTCGCGGTATCTTCGGCGACGTAGAGCGTGTCGAGCGCGGTGCCGTTGTAGCCGTAGGTCGGCGACAGGTCGGTCAGGAAGAAGCCGTAGGGCGAGCCGCTCGTCGGGATGCCCGGCAGTGGTGTGAGGGTTTGGCCGGCGGTCGTCGGCAGGCCGGTGCCGACCGCACCGATGCGCACGCTGGAGCCAGAGCTGGTGCTCGCGAAGAGCTGGCCGCCGAAGATTCCGAGCTGGCGGATGTTTGCGATGTTGGTGACGTCCCCCGTGTTGATCTGGGTGGACATGTTGGGCTCGGCGTTGAAGTCGTTGTCCGTGTAGCGAACGCCGCCCGCGCCGCCCGCCGCCCAGATGTTGGTCCCGTTCGCGCTCGCCGCACTGCGCACATTGTTGCTCGGAGCGAGGTCGCTGAGCGCCAGGGAGGTATCGACCACCCCATCCGCCCCGACGAGGCCGATCGTCCGGTTGACGGCCGCGGAGGTCGTGCCGCTCACCGACGCCGTGCCCGGTGCCGCGTCGTAACCCGTCAGCAGGATGTAGCGCCCATCGGCCGAGCGGGTGATCAAGCCCTCGGAGGTCGCCGTTCCCGACGCCACCAGAGTCTCGTTCGTCGCGCTATCTGCGATGGGCAGGGCGATCGACTGCACCAGGGTGCCCGACGGGGTGTACTCGTCGAGGAAGACGGGTGTTCCGGTGCCCGACAGCGAACCACTGCCCGTGCCCACCCGGTAGACCACGAGGTTGCCCGGCGTGAAACCAGCCATCGATCGCTCACGTTCGTCTGTTGAACCGGCGCAGAGCTGGCTAATTAAAGGTCACATTTCATTAACCAGAGCGCCTCGCTCGATATTTCTGGTCTGCAACAAGCCTATGACGGCCGATCCTGCAACTCCGAGGATGTCCACATGCGACGGGCTGAGCCGGGTCGACCAGCATCTCCAGTTTGAGATGGGGGCAGGGCCGGCAGACGATGCCCGGGAACCCCCGGCTACTCCGCGGCGGACCGGACCGGCAGCCGCCGGTTCGGGCTGACGAAGTGCAAAACGGCCCCCATGGCCCCAAATGCCCGTCCCACGGCCGCGGATGCGTTGGGCACAGGTTTCCCGCTCCGGCAATTTGCGGACCCACCACGGCGTTCTCATGAGGTGTTGCCAATTCCAATCCGCGTGAGCCTGCGCTCGGCAGCTTGTCCTGCTCGCCGGGCACCGTTGCCGGTGGAATGGCTCATCGAGGGCCGCTGATCCCTGAAGCGCGTACCAAGTCGTATAAGGCCGGCGTCGGTACTCCGTGGCTGACGATCACCACGTCAAGGTCGTACCCTCCGACGATCTGCAGGGCTCGCAACAGAGCTGCATTGATCCAGCTGTCTGCGTTGCCGAAGGCACCTCCACCCAGACGGGTCAGCAGCACCCGATTCGAGGCTCCACGCGCCGCGTTCAGCAACCCAGCCAGCAGCGTCGCTTCGTAGGCCGCCTCCAGCACCAGCGATGCGAACGGTGCCCAGCTCGCTGCCGGGTGGCGCCCGTAGGCCACCGGTAGGGCGGAGCAGAAGATCTGGCTGACGCGTGGCCCTGGGGCCGGCCCATCCGTGACCTCGACGTCAACGTGCAGCCCGACCCGCAAGAGGCCACGAAGGGCATCCAGCGTGGCCGCATCCGCCGCCTGGAGATGGCGGCCGATCTCCGCCAAGCCGTCGCGCATAGGCAGAGCGTAGCCGTTGCGCATCGACCAGAGATCCGAGACATCCGTCCCGAGGCGCGCCGCCAGCGCACGGCCGAGGTCGGCCAGCCCGTCGAGCTGCCGGTCGGCGCTCTGGCCGATCTCACCGTCCACCGGCACGAGGTAGTTGCGGTAGATCGTGGCCGCGCCCGCTGCCATCGCGCAGGCTGGCCCCTGCGTGCGGTCGTGCGCGTAGCGGGTGACGCCGTCCTCAGGTTCGACATCGGGCCCGACCATCTCCAGGAGATTGAACTGGGAGGCGACCTGGAACAGCGCGCCGCGGTTCTCGGGCGCGCGGTGCAGGGCGCGGACATCGCCCTGCACGATCGAGAGCCGCGACGGACCGGACGCCCGCGCAACCAGCGCTTGGGATCGTAGCTCGGCCAACGAGGGCAGGCTCAGCGTGCCGACACCGTAGCTGTAGCCCCCTCCGCGGCCGCTTGCGCTGCCGCGGAGGGGGCTACAG
>NZ_BPQM01000198.1 GCF_022179245.1 Methylobacterium gregans | reverse complement strand
GTCGCTGCATCGGATGACGGCCTGCATGGATCGGATCGCGCGTAGGATCTCGGGCTTGGCGCCGGTCGCAAGCGCCTCCTCTTCCAGCAGGTGAAGCTGCTCCAGAAGGTAGATGCGTGCGCGATGGGCCGAGTTCGGCAGCGGCGCATGGATCAGCGCGACCAGCCTGCGCATCACCGGATCATCGGCAGGTTGCGGTGGCAACGGCATGCAGGGCACCACGATCGACACGCCCGAAGGCGGCAGGCCGGACGGGCCAAAGGCCGCGCGGCCGCGGGACTGGCCGCGGCCGCGTCGGGCGTGCGCCGTCTCAGCAATCGTTGCTCGACGGGCCACGGATCACCTGGCCTTCCGGCGGCTTCTTCTCGCCGGGGCTCGGCTGCTCGGCGGCACCCAGATTGTTCATGGCGCCTACCGTCTTCGGGGCTCCTGCATGCTCACCACCGGCCAGGTTCTTCGTCGTCCTGTCGGTGTTCGAGCTCTTGTCGGCGGTCTCGTTCCGGCCCTGGCTGTTCGTGGTCGTGCCGATCGCGCAGGGAGCCGCGACGGCGGCACTGGTCAGGATGGCAATGGCCGCTGCGGCCGTCAGGGCGGGGCTGATCCTCATCGGTTCCTCCAGGATCGTGGCCGAGGCAGGGTCTGGATCGTGGGCTCTGCACCCTGCCCGGGAAGGAGCCCGCACCGGCGGACCGAGATGCGCTGGTGCGCTGGTGCGGGCTTGGGTCGGGCTCGATGCCCTGCGAACTCCGCCAGATCGGGGGAATGAGACGGCGGAAGTCCGCAGGGCGCCGGCCAGCCATTCGCTGCAGGCCGACATCCGGAGCGTAAGGAGCGGCGCATCACCCGCATTCACATGTGCAATAAGCGGAAGGCTGCCTGGCCTTACGTGCGGTTTCGAACCGTCTTCGACGAGGGAGCCGCGGTCTTCACCGAGGTTAACGCCGGAGATCGGTTCCGACTCTATGCGGTGAGGTAGAGATCCATCGCGGAAAGGGATCGACATGGATGCGCAGCGCGCAGATATCGATTCTGAAACGGCCTGGCTGGTTGAGCAACTCGTGCAGGACGGCCCGGAGCCAGCGGCTGCGGCAACGATTCTGACGATCGAGAAGCTGCGCCGTCTGGAGGATGTGGCCCGCAACGCCGGCACGAGCCGGCAGGCCTTCCAGAAGATCGTGTCGGCCCGCCGCATCCTCGGCGACCGGGTCGATCTCGGCCCGATACCGGACTTCTTCGACGATGTCTTCGCGCCCTTGCTCACGCCGACCCCGGACGGCCTGCGCCCCGAGCACGTCGTCCGGAAGAGTGTGTAGGCCCCACCCAAGCCGCGGCGGGCCCAGCGCAAGCTGCGGGTGGGTCGAGCGCCGCCGCCAAGACCTCGACCTGAAGCCAGCGCCTCACAACTCGTCGGCGCGCCTGAGCACAGGTCGTCATCACCCGGACGGGACTCTGCAGTTCGTCCGACGACAGAGTCCCCTTAGGATCGGCACCTGCGGCGCAATAAGCGGTTGGCGGAGGGGGGTACGACGTCACCTACGCTCAGGGGCGCGGCCTCAGGGCAGCTTTGCCTCTCACAGGCGGGATCACCCGATGTGGGATCAGGTTGATCAAGCAGGCTCCTCCTGAGACACGCCACGATGCCAAGGCAAGACGAACAGAAGCCCCTGCCTGCGCTGCCGACCTATCCGCCCCCTCAGCCGGGAGGGCTGTCACCAGCCCTCATGCGCAACATCCAGACGCTGCAGGAGCGCCGGAGTGCTGCGGAACGGGATGCCTCGATGCAGGAGCGCGTGGCCGAAGCGATAACGCGGTTCACGGGCAGCATGGCCTTTGTCTACCTACACGTCGTCCTGTTCGGCTTCTGGAGCCTCGTGAACTCTGGTCTGTTACCGATCCTGCCGAAATGGGACGCGTCTTTCGTGATCCTGGGCACCTCGGCATCTGTCGAGGCAATTTTCCTCTCGACGTTCGTGCTGATCAGCCAGAATCGCATGGCCGCTGCTGCCGACAAACGAGCCGACCTTGATCTGCATATCAGCCTCCTGGCCGAACACGAGGTGACGAAGCTTGTCGCGATGGTGTCGGCGATCACCGAGCACCTCGGCATTCAGACCGAAGCTGATCCCGAAGTCGATGAGCTCCGACAGGATGTTGCACCTGACGCAGTTCTCGACGAAATCGAACGGCACGGCGGCTCTTGACCTTCGGCTGTACAGCCGACGGTTCGGCACCAATCGCCCCGAGGGTCAGAGGCAAGGATTGACGCTTCAATATCTCTTCGTAGGTTGCCTCGATCGCAATCGCGCCACAAGCCGACCTTGGGCCGACAGGCGCTGAACCGCTGCTTTCGACCCTGAGCTACCGTCTTATCCAACGTCATCGATGGGCACCCTACCGGTGTGAAGCGGACCTCTCTTGAGCGCTAGAGATCTGCTGAATGCCTTGCAACGGCATAGGACAATATTCTTATAATTCATCCCGCGGCAGACGGGCGGTGACAATTTCACCCGCGCAGCAGGCTTGGCATCTGTCGGGCTCGCCCTTACAGAGGCCTGTCACGCGCAAGGTTGATATGGCGCACCGAACAGCTCCACCTCATCCGGGTCACGTTCTTCGCGGTCGCGTGCTGCCGGGGCTCGGGCTTTCGATCATCCACGCAGCGCGCCTGCTGGGTATCTCGCGGCAGACCCTCCATACTATCCTCGCCGGTACCGCCTCCGTGACACCGGAAATGGCCGTCCGGCTCGCGCGCCTGTCTGACACCGAGCCTGCATTCTGGCTTTCTCTGCAGCAGGCCCATGATCTCTGGCATGCCGAGCAGGCCATGGCCGAGGTGCTCGCCCGGATCCCCACGTATTCCCTACCCGACGCTGTTCGGATGGAGATCGGCTGTTATGGCCACGCACACTGACAAGGCGGCGCTCGGCGTTCACGGCCTGGACGACATCCTCGCCGGTGGGCTGACCCGCAACCGCCTGTATCTGCTGGAGGGCAACCCAGGCACGGGCAAGACCACGGTCGCGCTGCAGTTCCTGCGCGAAGGCGCCCGGGCCGGAGAGCGGTGCCTCTACATCACGCTGTCGGAGACCACCGAGGAGCTTCGCGAGAGCGCGACCTCGCATGGCTGGACACTGGACCAGTACATCACGGTGTTCGAGCTGGTGCCGCCCGAGAGCCTGCTCGATGCCGAGCAGCAGCAGAGCCTGCTCTACTCCTCCGACCTCGAACTCGGCGAGACCACAAAGGTCATCTTCGAGCAGGTCGAGGCGGTCAGGCCGGTGCGCGTCGTGCTCGACAGCCTGTCCGAGATCCGCCTGCTCGCGGGCAGTTCGCTGCGCTACCGCCGACAGATCCTAGCCCTCAAGCACTACTTCGCCCGCCATAGCGCAACGGTGCTGATGCTGGACGACCTCACCGCCGACGCTCAGGACAAGACGGTACACAGCGTGGCCCACGCCGTGATCCGGCTGGAGGAACTGGCGCCTGACTACGGCGCCGAGCGTCGCCGCCTGCGGGTGATCAAGTACCGTGGCCAGCGCTACCGCGGTGGCTACCACGACTTCGCGATCAAGCCCGGTGGGGTGACCGTCTACCCGCGGCTCGTGGCGCTGGAGCACAAGACCGGCTTCGTCCGCCACCAGATGACAAGCGGGATCGCCGAACTGGACGCGCTGCTCGGCGGCGGTGTCGAGCAGGGATCGAGCACGCTCATCCTCGGCCCTGCCGGGACCGGCAAGTCGCTGCTGGCCATTCAGTTCACCCTCTCAGCCATCGCGCGTGGCGAGCGAGCCGCCCTATTTATCTTCGATGAGGAGATTGGGCTTCTGTTCGACCGCACCCGAGCCATGGGGCATGACCTGCAGGCGCTGCAGAGGGAGGGCAAGCTCTTCATCGAGCAGGTCGACGCGGCCGAGCTGTCGCCGGGTGAGTTCGCTCACCGGGTCCGTGTCTGCGTCGACGAGCACGCGATCAAGACGGTGGTGATCGACAGCCTCAACGGTTATCAGGCCGCGATGCCGGAGGAGAACGCACTCGTCCTGCATGTCCATGAGCTGCTGCAGTACCTCAACCGGCAGGGCGCCTCGACCTACCTGACAGTAGCCCAGCACGGGCTCGTGGGTGACATGCGAACGCCGGTCGACGTGACCTATCTGGCCGACACCGTCGTGCTGCTGCGCTACTTCGAGGCGCTGGGCACGGTACGCCGCGCGATCTCGGTCATCAAGAAGCGCACCAGCGCCCACGAGGAAACCATCCGCGAGTACCGGATCGGCAATGATGGCCTGAGGGTGGGTGAGCCCTTGATGAACTTCCAGGGCGTGCTCCGCGGCGTTCCCACGCTCGTCGACAAGGATCTGCCCGGGATCGGTTCCGGGCAAGGGTGATGCCGCACAGACAAGCGAGTTCCGAACGGGCGCTGATCCTCGCATTGATCGGGCGCGATGCGAGCATCGCTACGGCATTGCTGGCCGAGGCCGGCATCGCCTCGGTCATCTGCCGCGACCTTGAGGAGCTTCGCGCTCGCATGGCGGAGGGCGCAGGGCTCGCGATCCTGACCGAGGAGGCCGTGCGGACAGCAGACCTGCAGCCGGTGAGCGGTTGGGTGGCGTCCCAGCCGCCTTGGTCGGACCTGCCCTTCATTCTGCTCACCGGACGCGGTGGCGTCGAGCGCAACCCGGCTGCGGCACGGCTGTCGAAGGTACTTGGCAACGTCACCTTTCTGGAGCGGCCCTTCCATCCGACCACCTTGGTCAGCGTGGTGGAGACGGCACTGCGGGGGCGACGGCGCCAGTACGAGGCACGCGCGCGGCTGGAGGAGTTGCATACCCGGGAAGCGGAGCTGCGCGACCTCAACGCGACGCTTGAGAGCCGCGTCGCCAGGGAGATCGATGAACGCGCGGTCGCCGAGGAGGCGCTGCGTCAATCGCAGAAGATGGAGGCAGTCGGCCAGCTCACGGGCGGAGTGGCGCACGACTTCAACAACCTTCTGACCATCATCCGCTCCTCGGTCGATTTCCTACGTCGGCCAAACCTGCCCGAGGCGCGGCGCGCTCGCTACATGGACGCGGTCTCCGACACGGTGGACCGCGCCGCCAAGCTGACGAACCAGTTGCTCGCCTTTGCTCGTCGTCAGGCGCTCAAGCCCGAGACGTTCGAGGTCGGCGCCTGCTTGAGCGCCGTGGCCGACATGCTCGATACGGTCACTGGCGCGCGTATCCGTGTCGTCTTGAAGGTGCCTGAGGCTTGCTGCTTCATTCGCTGCGATCGCAGTCAATTCGAGACGGCGCTCGTCAACATGGCGGTGAATGCCCGCGACGCCATGGATGGCGAGGGCACGCTCACCCTGAAGCTGACCGGCGACCGGCCGATGCCGGCCATTCGCGGTCATGCCGGCTCACGCTCCGCTTTCATCGCCGTGTCACTGCACGACACGGGAACTGGCATCGACGCTGGCGATCTCGCCCGCATCTTCGAGCCTTTCTTCACTACGAAGGAGGTGGGCAAGGGCACAGGGCTCGGCCTGTCTCAGGTGTTCGGCTTTGCCAAGCAGTCGGGCGGCGATGTGGAGGTGGCAAGCACTCTCGGTGAGGGCACCAACTTCACCCTGTACCTGCCGCAAGTCGATGCTCCGGCCGTCGAGCGGCAGGCGGGGGCGCCCTCTGCCGCGGACAGCGATGGGGCCGGACGCCGCGTTCTGGTCGTCGAGGACAACGTCGAAGTCGGCCGCTTCGCCACGCAGATCCTGGAGGATCTCGGCTACGCGACCGAGTGGTCGACCAACGCCGAGGCAGCTCTGGAGCGGCTTGGCACAGCCGGCGCCGGCTTCGACGCGGTCTTCTCGGACGTGGTGATGCCGGGGATGGGCGGTGTTGCCCTGGCGGAGGAGTTGCGCCGCCGCCTGCCAAACCTGCCGGTGGTGCTCGCCTCCGGCTACAGCCACGTGCTGGCCGAGGAGGGCAGTCACGGCTTCGAGTTGCTCCACAAGCCCTACTCAGCCGATCAGCTCTCGCGCGTGCTGTGCCGCGTCATAGCGAACAGGCCCGACATCCCAGTGGGCATCACTGGATGACGCTGGCTAAGTTGGGCGGCCTAACGCAGGGACGGAGATCGCAGGAGCCGGCGCAGACGTACGCATGGCTCTGACACAGCTCTTTGAGCAGATGACCTGCTTGAGGACCTAAGCAGAAAGCAAATGGTGCTCACCAGGTTGCCCCGGCAGAAGCCGTAAAATATCCTGGTTGCGTTCGGCGGTGCACTAACTTGAGGATATTTGCCCACCCACAACCTACGTTGTGTTTTCATTTTGATCTCGGTTTAAGCTGACGTCATCATCGGCGGAACTCGTACAGGCGCTGATGGCTGGGAGAGACGTGCGCTTCCGCCTGCAATGCAAGGCGAAGCGTTATGCCCTCCGCTTCAAACCCCCACGCCCTTTCCATGCTCGTCCGGAAGCTGGAGAGCATCGCCCACCTCTCGGACGAGGAACGGGAGGCCATCCTGAGCCTGCCCATTCGGGTCCAAGCTCTGCCATCCCGACAGGACATCGTGCGCGAAGGGGACCGACCCTCGCAGTGCTGCCTCATCCTCGACGGCTGGGCCTGCCGCTACAAGATCGTGGGCGAGGGCCGCCGACAGATCTTGTCGTTTCACATCCCCGGCGACATCCCCGACCTGCAGAGCCTGCACGTCCACACCATGGATCACAGCCTCGCCACGGTGACCAAGACAACGGTCGCCTTCATCCCGCACAGAGCCCTGCTGGACCTCACCACGCGCTTTCCCAACGTCGCCGCCATCTTCTGGCGCGACACCCTGATCGATGCGGCAATCTTCCGCGAGTGGATGACCAGCATGGGTCGCCGCCCGGCCTATGGGCGGATCGCGCATCTGTTCTGCGAGATGTACCTCAAGCTGGAGGCGGTAGGTCTGGCTGCCGAGCACCGCTGCACGCTCCCGATCACCCAGACCGATCTGGCCGACGCGCTGGGGCTCACGAACGTGCACGTCAACCGCACGCTGCGCGCCCTGCGTGGCGATGGGTTGATCACCTTGCAGCACAACACGCTGATCGCCGACAGGTGGGATGAACTTACCGAGGCGGCCGAGTTTGATCCCACGTACCTTCACCTGGAAAACCGGGCTGCCGGATGAGCCTTCACCTACAGCCCGTCCGTATCGCAACGGGCACCCCGGATACGGAGAGCCAGCTCGTCTTCGCTGACGGCTTCCTTGTGGCGGTTCTGGTGCGGCTGTCAGACGACCATGGGGACATGGCTGGGATGTGGTACCTGGAGGCCGGATTCGGCCCGGTAGAGTATTCCTTTCCGCCCACCTTCACGAACTTGGACGAGGCGCAGGCTTGGATCGAACAACGGCTTCCAGGCGCGCCGCACAGCCTCTGACCACCTCATTCGGCATACCTATCTCAGCCGGTCCATAGCTCCGGCTGGTCAAGTCGCAGAGCATCCTGCAATCCCGCACGGTGGTCAGGGAGCGCTTGGTGCGGATAGCACTGAGGCCGATAAGGGCGACCGTTTGTGCCGCAGTCTGAGCTGACCTGAGCGGTATCTTGGACCGAGCCGCGCGAGAGGCGACTGCATGGTGGCGCCCATGGGTAGCGGGAAGGCCAGATCCGGGGAAGTGGCCGGTGCAGGCGGGAGGTCACCCGGCGACGAGTGCGGCCGGACGCGGTTGTAGGTCGTTTGCCACAGACCGATTACGATTGGCGCCTCCGTCAGCGCGGAGAAGATCTCCTGTTTTCAGGCACTCGTCCGTCAGATTGCCATTGAAGCTCTCGCAATACGCATTCTCCCACGGTGACGCAGGAGCGATCTACTGGATCTGCGAGCCAGCTTTGGCGACCCACTTGCGCAACGCCTTGGAGATCATCTCCGGGCCATAGCACATCGGAAAGATGGCTCGACGGCTCTGGGGCGGCGCGCGAAGCCATGCTGAGCGCAGCGCGCCGCCCTGGGCGGTCATGGCCGATCAACGGGTCTCTAGAGCGTTTTCGGGCTGAGCTGAATCGGACGTGCTGGGTTCACGCAGCGGTGTAGGGCTGATTCAATGTACGCTCCCGATGAGGAGCAAGGCATGGGCCGACCCTACAGCCAGGACCTACGCGAACGCGTCGTTGACGCGGCCGGGGCGACGTCGCGTCGACAGGCGGCCGCGCGCTTCGGGGTCGGCATCGCCACGGCGATCCGCTGGATGGCCGCGCTCACGACGAGCGGGACGGTGGTGGCCCGTCCGCAGGGGCGAGCCCGCCGCTCCAAGCTCGACCCGCACGAGGCCTACCTGCGAGGCCTGATCGCCGAGCGGGACGACCTGACCCTGGAGGAGATGCGCGCTCGCCTGAAGGACGAGCGCGACCTCACGGTCGGGCTGGGCACCCTGTGGGCCTTTCTCGACGCGCGCGGCCTGACCTACAAAAAAAGACAGCCCACGCCACGGAGCAGGACCGCCCGGACGTAAAGGCCGCCCGCGAGGCGTGGTTCGAGGGCCAGCCCGCCCTCGACCCCGCCCGCATCGTGTTCCTCGACGAGACCTGGACCTCGACCAACATGGCTCGCACCCGCGGACGCTGCCCGCGCGGCGAGCGGCTGCGCTCGC
>NZ_BPQM01000197.1 GCF_022179245.1 Methylobacterium gregans | reverse complement strand
GGCACGGCTCTGGGCGATTGTTTTTACGTGCCCTCTCACGCCGAACCGATATCCTGTTTGGCGGAGAGCGCTCTAGCGGCCGAAGAGACCCTGCGCCACGGCGGGCAGGCGATCCTGGCGGCTGCCCGCCACCACGACGAGGCGGCGTATCTCGCCCCGCAGGAAGGATTGCAGGAAGCGGTCGTAGTTCCGGAAGACGACGCAGCCGTTCGAGGCGCCGCTCGGGCCCAGCATGTAGGTATGAGCCAGAAGGCCGGTCCGGTTGAGCACCGCTCCGCTTCCGCCGACCGGGTTCAGCCGGATCGCCCGCACCCCGTGGAACAGAGCCTCGCGCTCGGTCAGGAGATAAGTGCCGGGCGGGGTGGCGCCGCGCATCTTCTGGTGGACGAGCTTTGGATTGTCCTGCGCGGGGCCGAGACCGGAATGGGCCTCCAGAACCTCGCCGCTCGGCAGTGTCACGGTGCGGGCGCTGATGTCGTAGATCGCCGTCGCCTCGGCCGACGGCTCTGGCACCAGCGTCCGGCGCGGGATTGCCGCGACCGGATCGCGCTCCAGCGAGGCGTAGGCCATCACCGGTTCCGGACGGTCTTCCGGGGTCGGCCTCGTTCCGAACACCGCATCGAAGAACGAGCGCTCGGCCGCGGCGTCGGATTGCGCGCGCGTCGGGGCCGCGGCCTGCTGCTGCGCCCGCGCGGCGAGCCGCTGCCGCGCCGCGATGCGGGGATGCGCCGGTTCGGGGCGCAACTCGACCGGGCGTGGCATCGGCAGCGGCACGGTCTGCTCCGCGAGCTTTATCGGATCCATCTTCTGCGCAACCGGAGCCGGGGCCGCGTCCGGCTTCGAGGTGAGCGCCGGCTGGATTTCGGCAACGCGGACCGGCGCGGGGCGGGGCGGCGCGAAGGTCCCGGGCGGTGGGCCGGATGTCGTGAGTGTTCCGGTGCCGGCCCCGAGGATCGGCGTCGGGTCGAGCATCCAGGAGACACGTGGGGGGGCGGCCCGCGGCGCATCGACAGCACGCGCGACCGTCGGCATCGTGGTCTGCGAAGCCTGGACCTGCGAAGCCTGGGCCTGCTCAGTGCGTGGCGTGGCCGCCTCCGGCCGCGCCTCCGACGGGCCAGGCTCGGGCATGTAGAAGCGCGCGAGGACCGCGCAGGCCATCGTCACGGCCGCGGCCGGACCGAGGAAACCGCCGCGGGGCCGGCGGCGCTGGCGGCGGACGCGGTGCGCGGAGGGGTACGCGGGCACGGTCATGCGGGCTTACTCGGTTACGCGGGCCCCGCCCGGGACGCGCGCGGCCGGCCGCCGCTCGAGGTGCGAGCGGACGGGAGCGGCCGCGACGGCCTGTTTGGGAAACATCAACCTTGACGGAAGCCTATTGAGCGGCCGGTTTGGTTAATCTTCGGATAAGCCGGGCGTCGCTTCCCGGATCTTCGCGTCGCGCTCAGCGCCGGAGCGTGCCGAGCCAGGACGAGACCGGGTCGAGCACGTAGGCCGCGACGGAGGCGGCCCAGCTCCGCGCGCGGGCGCCGAGCGATCGCTCCGCCTGCGCTCCGCCGCGCGCCGTCATCAGCGTTGCCACGAGGGCGTCCTCGCGCTCGCGGCAGGCGTCGAGGGCGTTGCGCTGATCGCCCGCCCGGCTCTGCCCCGCGGGCTGGTGGGCGTAGGCCTCGCGCAGGCACTGGTGCCACGCCTGCTCCAGGCGTTCGACCTCGCTCGGCGCCGGTCCCGGACCGGCGCTGAGGCCGAGCGAGGGCCCGGCGGCGAGGAGATAGGCGAGAGCCGGGACGAGGCTGAGCACGGGGCGGCGCATGCCCGAACCTATCGCCGATTCGCCGGCCGCAGGGCAAGAACGAAGGGGCAACGGCCTGCTCCGGCAGCCGGCGTGGCCGGAACCAGAGGACGACGTCCTCCGATCAAGGGATCAAGGCCACCGCTCGGCTGTCGTCCTGGCGTTACGAGGCCAGGATCCGGCCGCTCAGCGGGGTGATGCCATGCAGGCCGGAGGACGGGATGAAGCGGGGCCCGAGATCGCGATTGTGGGCGGCGGGCTCGCCGGCTCGCTCGCGGCGGCCATGCTCGGGCGGGCCGCGACGTCGTCCTGATCGACCCGCACACCGTCTACCCGCCGGACTTCTGCTGCGAGAAGCCGGAGCAGGGCCATCTCGAAGTTCTGCGCCGTACCGGCTTGGCGCAGGCGGTGATCCGTGCCTCGACCCACGCCGACACTCTCTGGATCGCCCGCTTCGGCCCCGTCGTCGACAAGGTGCCCTTCGACCAGTACGGCCTCGCCTACGACGGGCTCGTGAACACGATTCGAGCCGAGATCTCACCCTCCGTCCGCATCCTGCCGACGGTCGCGCAGCGGATCGAGCCCGATCCGCTGCGCCCGCGCGTCCACCTCCCGGATGGCGGAGTGCTCGAGGCGCGCCTCGTGATCCTGGCCAGCGGGTTGAACTGGACCCTGCGCGAGGCGCTCGGCATCCGGCGGGATCTCGTCAGTGCCTGCCACTCGATCACGGTCGGCTTCGATCTCGAGCGGACCGACGGGCAGGCCATTGCCTTCCCGGGGCTGCAGTACAATCCGGAGCGCTACGACCAAGGGCTCGCCTACCTGACCCTGTTCCGGATCGGCGCCGGCATGCGGGCGAACCTGTTCCTGTACCAGCCCCTGCGCAAGCCCCTAGCTGGCACAGTTCCGTGCCGCTCCCGACGCAGCCCTGCGCGGCCTGATGCCGAGACTGGCGGGACTGATCGGCGCCTATCGGGTGGCGGGCCCGGTCAAGGTTCGGCCGACGGATCTGCACGCGTCGCACGGCATCGAGAAGTCCGGCATCGTGCTGGTAGGAGACGCTTTTACGACGCCCTGCCCCGCTACGGGCACCGGATCCCTCAAGGTCATCACCGATGTGGAGCGGCTCTGCAATCACCACATCCCGGCCTGGCTCGCCACACCCCGGATGTGCGTCGAGAAGATCGCGACGTTCTACGCGGATCCGGTGAAGCGGGACTGTGACGCGTTCTCGGTCGGCAAGGCCTTCGGTCTGCGGGCGCTTTCGACCGGTTCCGGCGTCGCGTGGTCGCTGCGGCGCTGGCTGCGCTTCTGCCTGCGCCTCGCGCGCTGGAACCTGCGCCGGGCTGTGCGGGTGCTCTTCGTCCGGGCGGAGCGCACCGAGTGCGGGGTGCCGACGTGACGTGAGTGCATAGGGGGGCGGACAGCGTGTCGCGGGCCGCGGCACCATTCCGCCGGAATGCCGTGATGCACTCCGCTGTCGTCCGACAGCACCCGCTCGCTCACGACGGCGACGTTTTCCGAGGCGGCCGGATCCGCGAGCCGGCCGGCTTCCTGCCCCCATCCTGTTCCCGCTCAGAGCCTTCGATGCTGCGCCTGACCTCTCTCCTCCTGCTCCTCGCCACGCCCGCCTTCGCCGCCGAGCCGATCACCGGCCAACCGACCGTGATCGACGGTGATACGATCGAGCTGCAGGGCAGGCGCATCGACCTCTACGGGATCGACGCGCCCGAGGCGGCGCAGACCTGCGAGACCGGGGCTGGAACCTCCTATCGCTGCGGCCAGGCCGCGGCGGCGGCCCTGCGCCAGCAGATCGGCAACCACACGGTCGCCTGCGAGCCGCAGGGCTCGGCCACGAAGGACGCCGCGAGGGAGCGCCTGACGGCGCTCTGCCGCGCGGGCAATGTCGACCTCTCCGCCTGGATGGCGGGACACGGCCACGCCCTCGCCGTCCGGCAGGTCGCGCAGGGCTACGTCCACCAGGAGCGCAGGGCCTGGGCGACCCGCAGGGGAATCTGGGCCGGCGTGTTCGAGGAGCCGGCGGACTGGCGCCAGGCACAGCGCCGGGCGAAGGCACTGGCGAGCGCGCAGGCGGGGGAGTGAGGCGCGGGCCGCAGCCCTCGGAGCGGTCTGCTCAGAGCGGCGCGCGGCGCGCGGTTGCCCTGGGCTTGCTCGCGCGAGGCTTCGCCGCCGATGCGACGCGGTGCCGGTTCGCCCGGGCCCGGGTCGCCTCGCGGTCGGGCGGCGGCCGGTCGTGGATGTCGCCGAAATAGTCGGCGCCGCTCATCCCGAACGCGCCGCCGGCCACGGGACCGTCCAACATCTGCGCCGAGGCGGAGGCGGGCAGGATGAGCAGGGCGAGAAGCAGCATCGGGCGCATGGCGGCAGCTTAGCCTCCCCCAACCGGCCGCGTCGAGCCGCCGTCAGGCGGTGCGGCCCGGATCGGCTTGGCGGCCGAACAGCGCGCCCAGGGCGGCCGCATCGTCCGCCACCGTGACCGCGCCGGCGGCATAGAGGGCCCCGGGGACATGATAGCCCCAGCCGACCCCTATCGCCGCCGCGCCCGCCGCGACCGCCATCGCCATGTCGTAGGATGTGTCGCCGACCATCACGGTCGCCTCGGGATCGACCCCGGTCTCGGCCATGGCCTGAAGCAGCATCGCCGGGTCGGGCTTGGACGGGGCGTCATCGGCGGTCTGGGTGGTGCTGAACCAACCCTCCCAGCCCTGGACCTCGATCAGGTGATTCACGCCGCGCCGCGACTTGCCGGTGGCGATCCCGAGCAGCACGTCGTCCCGCGCGTGCAGCCGGGTCAGGAGGTCGCCCATGCCGGGAAACAGCGGTTCCTCGTAGGTCGGGTCGAGCCGCAGAGTCTGGAAGGCGCGCTTGTAGCTCTCGGAGAGGGACTGGACCGGGCCGTCCTCGCCCACGAGGCGGCGAAAGGCCTGGGGCAGCGACAGGCCCACGACCGAGAGCGCCTCCGTGCGTCCGGGGGCCGGGATGCCGTGCTCGGCGAAGGCCATGCCCTGCGCCGCGACGATGAGATGCTGGCTGTCGACGAGGGTCCCGTCAACGTCGAAGACGATGAGCTTCACGGCCGGGCGCGGCTTCGCCGCCTCCTGTGGGCTCTCACGGACGCGGCCCGGGCTGGGCCGGGGGCTGCGCCTGATGGGGGGCGGGCTGAGCGGCGGGGGGCTGGCGCGGACGTTCGTAGCCGAGCCGGCACCGGATGAGGAAGCGCCGCCGCTTGCCGCCGTGGAGGCCGCGCTGGTGCGAGGCCCGGTTGCAACTCGCGTAGGACCGCCGCCGGCGCTCGGCCCGGGCGCCGCCGGGAGCCGGACGTGCCTGACCGGCCTGAGTGGCTTGTCCGGCCTGCGTAGGCTGATTGCCCTGCGGGACTTGACCGCCCTGCGGGGC
>NZ_BPQM01000196.1 GCF_022179245.1 Methylobacterium gregans | reverse complement strand
GGCGGGTGCGGGGAATAGGGCCCGGGCTTCGGGTCCTATTCCCCGCACCCGCCCCCGTCAAGGCGCGACGCCTGCGTACGCCCGCCGCGCGGCCCGAGGTACAGTCCGCGGGACAGTCCGACGACGCCTCAGGCCGCCAGCCGCGCGAGGGGCGCCTCGAAGGCGAGGACGAGACCGGTGACTGGGTAGGCCAGATCGACGCGGCCGCCAAACCCCTGGACGAGGCTGCGCTCGATCAGGCGCGAGCCGAAGCCGGTACGATGCGGCGGACTCACGGACGGCCCGCCGGATTCCGCCCAGCGGAAACGGAAGCGGGCGCCCACCGCGGCGTCCTCGAACGCGCCTGCCTCGACCGGGCCCTTCTCGACCGCCGCCCCATCGATCGTCCACGTGATCGCCACGCGGCCGGCGGGCGCCGAGAGGGCACCGTACTTGGCGGCATTGGTGCCGAGCTCGTGCAGCAGCAGGGCGACCGTCAGGCCGGCCCGGGCGGCGAGGGCGATCTCGGGACCCGAGACCGCGAAGCGGTCGGCCTCGCCGCCGTGCAAGGCCACCGCGGACGCGACGATCCGTCCGAGCGGGGCGGTGGTCCAGGCGTCCTGCAGCAGGACGTCGTGGGCCTTGGCCAGGGCGTGGAGACGCGCGTCGAGCGCCCCGCGCGCCGCGTCGAGCGAGGCGGCCGTGCGCAGGGTCTGGGTGCCGATCGCCTGGACCATCGCCAGGGTGTTCTTCACCCGATGGGCCATCTCCTGCATCAGCAGGGACTGACGGTCCGCACTCTGCCGCAGCTCGGCGATGGCGTGGCGGTAGCGGCTCTCGCGCGCCTCGGTCTCGGCCCGGATCCGCGCGGCCTCCGCGCGGCCGAGCCGTGCGCTGCGCCGCCGCTGGGCCTCGGCCTCCCGGCCCGCCAGCAGCAGGGCGCGCAGGTGCCGGTTCTCGGCCTCCAGCGACGCCAGGCGACGCGCCTCACCGTGCTCCTCGGACAGGATGATCATCGCCGCCGCCGCCCCACCGCATGCCCCGCCCCGCACCGCGATCGATGACGCGGGTCGGCGCCGCCCCGCCGAGCGGGAGACGAGGCATCGGGATGGTCCGGTCCGAGCAGCGACCGGCAGCTTGAAGCTCCTCGTCGGGCTCCCGGTACACGGGATCCTCCGTGGCACGACGGTGCCGACGGGCGCGCACGCCGCGAGAGGCTCTTATGCCGCTTCTGTTCCGCCGCCCCGCCCGCATTCCCGCGATTCGAGGGGCAAAGCCAGCCTAGCACGGGCCGCGGCCCGCACAAGCATAGATCCGGCCTTCGACTGACTTACGCGACCTCTTTTCTTGATCTGAGTTAGGCCTGAGCGCGGCTCACTTGTTTCTTCCCAGCAGCACCAGCCAGCCGACGCCGAGGATGAAGACCATCAAGCCGATCGTCACGAAGGCCGGTGTGCCGAGATCGATCAGGCGCGGGGCGAGCTGGGTGGCGAAGGCCGCCACCACGAGCGCCACCGCGACGCGGGCGGCCGCGCGCTCGATGCCGCGGGTGACCTTGTCGAGGCCCTTCACCTCGATCTCGACCGTGACCTTGCCCTGCTTGAGGCGCACCAGCATCAGGTGGATCAGCGTCGGCAGCTCGGAGGCCGCGCCGTAGAGGCCGACGCCGAGCGCCTCGGCCTTGGCCTTCAGCCCCGAGAGCGAGAACTGCGTCTGCATGCTGGCCCGCACGGTGGGGCCGGCGGCGGCGAAGAGGTCGAAGTTCGGATCGAGATGGCGCATCACGCCGTCCGCCGTGACGAGGCCCTTGAACAGGATCGCGAGGTCGGTCGGCATCGCGAGGTCGTTCTCGCGGGCCATCGTCATGAAGTCGGTGAGCACGAGCCCGAGATTGAGCGGGATCGAGGAATGACTCTCGACGAAGGACTGGGCCGAGAGCTGGAGCTTCGTCATGTCGGGGTTGCTGGCGCCGGTCCAGTCGAGGAGCACCGCCATCAGCCCGTCCGCGTCCTGCTTCAGCATGGCGCCGATCAGCACGAGGAGCTGGTTGCGCCGCCGCCGCGACAGCCGCCCGATGATGCCGAAATCGATGAAGCCGATGCGGTTGCCGGGCAGCGCCAGCATGTTGCCGGGATGGGGATCGGCATGGAACACGCCCTCGATCAGCGCCATCTGCAGGAAGGCGTCGGTCCCCTTCTGGGCGAGCAGCTTCTTGTCGATGCCGGCCGCGCGCAGGCGCGCCTCGTCGTTGGGCGGAATCCCTTCGATGAACTCCTGCACCAGCACCCGCTCGGAGCACCATTCCCAGTAGATCTTCGGGAAGACGATGTCGTCGCGGCCCTCGAAGATCTGGGCCAGCAGCTCGCAGTTGCGGGCCTCGTTCAGGAGGTCGAGCTCGCCGTTCAGCCCTTCCGCGAGGTGGCGCATCTGCTCGCGGGGCTGGTAGCGGGCCATGTCCGGCCACTCGGTCTCGACGATGCGGGCCCCGTGCGCCATCAGGCGCAGATCCGCCTCGATGATCTTGCGCAGGTTCGGGCGCAGCACCTTGACGATCACCGCCTCGCCGGTGTGCAGGCGCGCCCGGTAGACCTGGGCGATGGAGGCCGAGGCGATCGGGTCGGTGTCGAACTCCGCGAAGATCTCCAGGGGGCTCGCGCCCAGATCCTCCTCCAGCTGCGGCCGGATCGTCTCCCAGGGCACGGGCGAGACCTGGCTGTGGAGCTTCTCCAGCTCCTCGGTCCAGGCCGGGGAGAGCAGGTCCGGTCGGCTCGCCAGCACCTGCCCGAACTTGATGAAGGTCGGCCCCAGCGCCTCGATGGCGCGGCGCATCCGCTCGGGCTCGGAGAGGCGGGTGACGTCGACCCGCGGTTTGCGCCGCGGCAGCAGCGGCAGGTAGCGCAGTCCGAGCCGATCCACGACCCGGTTGACGCCGAAGCCGATCAGGATCGTGGCGATCTCCGACAGGCGCTGACGGTCGCGGGCGGCAACGAAGGCGGTCTTCAGCATGAAACGGGTCGTTTCCGTCCGGACGAGGGGTGATGCCGGACAGCACGAGCTTCGGGTCTTTTTTGAGGTGGCGACCGCACCCTTTCGGGGGTGCGGCCTCGCGCCCCCCTCTCAGCGGCGCTCGTAGAGGAGGCGCGCCCGGATCGTGCCCTCGACGGCGCGGATCTGCTCCAGAAGCGCCTCCGCGTCGGCCGTGCCGGCATCCGTCTCCAGCACGACGTAACCGACCTCGCCGTCGGTCTGGTAGAACTGCGCGGCGATGTTGATCCCCGAGCGCGCGAAGACGTCGTTGAGGCGGCCGAGCATGCCCGGCAGGTTCCTCTGGACGTGGATGAAGCGCGTGCCCGTGGGCCGGGCCGGCAGCTGCACCTGCGGGAAGTTCACCGCCCCGACGGTCGAGCCGATGTCGGAGTAGTCCACGAGCTTACGGGCGACCTCGGAGCCGATGCGCTCCTGCGCCTCGACCGTCGAGCCGCCGATATGCGGGGTCAGGATCACGTTTGGCAGCCCCTGCAGCGGGGAGACGAAGCGCTCGGCGTTCGAGCCCGGCTCCTTCGGGAACACGTCCACCGCCGCCCCCGCCAGATGCCCGGACGCCAGCGCCGCCGCCAGCGCGTCCAGATCCACCACCGTGCCGCGCGCGTTGTTGAT
>NZ_BPQM01000195.1 GCF_022179245.1 Methylobacterium gregans | reverse complement strand
CACCCGCGTCTTCGGCGAGAGCCTGATCAAGGCGGCCGATGCCGACCCGAAGGTGGTGGCGATCACCGCCGCGATGCCGGGCGGCACGGGCATCGACCTGTTCGGCAAGGCGCATCCGAGCCGGACCTTCGATGTGGGCATCGCATCGTAGGCCCGCTGCAGGAAGGTCGAGTAGATCGCCACGAACGGCTTGTAGCCCTCGGTGGCCAGGCCGCCCGCGAAGGTGACCGCGTGCTGCTCGGCGATGCCCACATCGAAGGTCCGGCTCGGATGCGCCTTGCCGAACAGGTCGATGCCCGTGCCGCCCGGCATCGCGGCGGTGATCGCCACCACCTTCGGGTCGGCATCGGCCGCCTTGATCAGGCTCTCGCCGAAGACGCGGGTGTAGGCCGGGGCATTGGGCTTGGCCTTGGCCTGGACGCCGGAGACCACGTCGAACTTGACCACGCCGTGGTAGCGGTCGGCACTCGCCTCCGCCGGCGCGTAGCCCTTGCCCTTCTGGGTGACGACGTGGAGCAGGATGGGGCCGTGCTCGGCGTCGCGCACGTTCTTGAGGATGGGCAGCAGGTGGTCGAGGTTGTGCCCGTCCACGGGGCCGACATAGTGGAAGCCCATCTCCTCGAACATCGTGCCGCCGCCCACCACGAGCGAGCGGGCGTACTCCTCGGCCGCGGCCGCGCGCTGGTAGAGGGCTTTCGGCAGGAGCTGGCCGAGCTGCTTGGCAGTCTCGCGGAGCGAGCGGTAGGTGCCGCCGGAGGCGAGCCTGGCGAAGTAGGCCGACATGGCGCCGACGGGGGGCGCGATGGACATGTCGTTGTCGTTGAGGATGACGATGAGGCGCGAGTGCAGGGCGCCGGCATTGTTCATGGCCTCGTAGGCCATGCCGGCCGACATCGAGCCGTCGCCGATCACCGCGACGACGTTGCGGCGCTTGCCCGCCTCGCGGCCGGCGGCCTTGGCCTCGGCGACGGCGAGATCGCGGGCCACCGCCATGCCCAGCCCCGCGGAGATGGAGGTGGAGGAGTGGGCGGCGCCGAAGGGGTCGTAGACGCTCTCGGAGCGCTTGGTGAAGCCCGAGAGGCCGCCGCCCTGGCGCAGCGTGCGGATGCGGTCGCGGCGGCCGGTGAGGATCTTGTGCGGGTAGGCCTGATGGCCGACGTCCCAGATGATGCGGTCGTCGGGGGTGTCGAAGACGTGGTGGAGCGCCACCGTGAGTTCGACCACGCCCAGGCCCGAGCCGAGATGGCCGCCGGTGACCGAGACCGCGTCGATCATCTCGGCGCGCACCGCGTCGGCGACGGCCTGAAGGCGGTTCTCCGGCAGCCGGCGAAGCGCCGCCGGCTCCTCCAGACCCTCAAGGATCGACGTGCGCTCCACCACGTCTTCGACACCCCCGACGACCGCATCATCTGGGACGTCGGCCATCAGGCCTACCCGCACAAGATCCTCACCGGCCGCCGCGACCGCATCCGCACGCTGCGCCAGGGCGGCGGCCTCTCGGGC
>NZ_BPQM01000193.1 GCF_022179245.1 Methylobacterium gregans | reverse complement strand
ACGCTCTCGTTCTCGGCCAAGGGGAACTCTTCCGTTCTTGAAGCTGTGCCGGATCGCGCCACGTCCCTCTCCGGTCGCCATCGGCGCGGCTCACGCGATGCCCGGTAACGGGGCCGTGAACTCCGGGGGGACAGCAGGCACAACCGCTGTCATGATAGTGCCAGTTACGGATGATCGCTGCTCCGATCAATGTTGGGGCGCGATTTTTTGCGAATTCGTGCCCCTGCGGCAACATGAGGTCCGCCCTTTGAAATCCGTTCGTTCGTGCGGAATCACGCTGTCGGCCGCCCTGCTCTGGTGCTCAGCTTTGCTGGGTCAGGCTTCGGCCGCGCCTCGTCCGGTCGATGGCAATCTCACATTCGCGTGCGGCTTCCTCGGAGCCTGCCCGCCCCGGACTGTGCCGGGCGGCCCGGACCGGGAGGTCCACCCGTTCCGCGGCAGCCTCGGACGCCCGTGCGGCTGGCGCGAGCGCCCGACTCCGCAGGGTCCGCGGAGGGTGCGGATGTGCTACTGAGGCGCGTCCTCGCCGTCGCGCTCCTCCTCGCCGCCACCTCGGCCGCGGCGGAGACGGCCTGCCCCGGCCATTTCGCAGACGGGCGGGTGCCGGTGCTCACCAACCCGAAGCTCGCGGCACGCACCGTGTCCCTCTGCTTCGAGGCCTTCGCGGTGCTGCATTCGGGCGCCTCGCGCACGCCCCTCTACGCCGCCGAGCGTCTGACGCGGGAGAGCGTGGCGGAGGCCCGCGCGGTCGCGCGCGACGACAGCTTCCACGAGGAGGACCGGTTGCCGGAGGCGGACCGCTCGGTGCTGGAGGACTACGTCCATTCCGGCTTCGACCGGGGCCATCTGGCGCCCGCCGGCGACATGCCGACCCCCACCGCCCAGGCTCAGTCGTTCAGCCTCGCCAACATCGTGCCGCAGAACCGCACCTTCAACCGCGGCCTCTGGGCCGGCATCGAGGAGAGCGTGCGGCGTCTCGCACGCGAGCGTGGCACGCTCTACGTGGTGACCGGGGTGGTCTTCACCGGCGGCTCCGTCGACGCGGTGAAGAGCCGGGTTCTCGTGCCGACGCAGCTCTACAAGGCGCTCTACGATCCGGCCCGCGGGGAGGCCGGCGCCTACCTCGCACCGAACAGGCCCGGCGGCGCCTGGCAGCCGGTCTCGATCGCGTCCCTGCGGGGCACGGCCGGGATCGACGTCTTCCCGGGCCTGCCGGAGGCGGTGAAAGGGCAGGCCATGCCCCTGCCCGAGCCGCGCGAGTTCGCCCGCGGCGACGAGGCCGAGCGGCGCGGCCCGCGCGAGGAGACCTGGCAGGACTGGCTCTGGCGCGAGGCGGGTCGGGCCCTGCGCAAGGCGATCCGCGACGCCCTGCGCGCGATCTTCTGAGGAGGCCCCATGACGCGCAGCAGACACGGGACCGGCTTCGAGCCCTTCGCGGACGACGCGGCGGTGCGCACGCTGGGGGCGCTCACCTTCGAGAACGGGAGCGCGCGCATCGCCCTGCACGGCACCTGCGAGATCACCCGCGACAAGGCGGGCCTCGCGCTGGCACGCGAGCTGAGGCGCACCGCCGAGGCGATCGTCGCCGCGCTGGAAGCGCAGGACCTGCCGGAGCAAATCGCGGAGCCCGGGGAGCCCGACGAGCGGACGGAGCCGGTGCGCAACCCCTTCGCCTGACGGGCATCCTTCCATCGCCCGACGGGCATCCTTGCCCGCCCCGGCGCGTCCTGATACTCGGGCGTGATCATTTCCCGCGACAGGGGCCGGCGACCCGAGAGGATCGGGCGAACCGGCCCTCGCCCGCCCTCCGTGTCAGCCGTGCGCCGGCACGGCGAGCGCGAACGCGCCGGCACGAACGCTCATGAGGATACCCGCGATGGCCCGCGAATTCATCTACCACATGCGGGGTCTGACCAAGACCTACACGGGTGGCAAGAAGGTCCTGGAGAACGTCAACCTCTCGTTCTACCCGGACGCCAAGATCGGCGTGCTCGGCATCAACGGCGCCGGCAAGTCGACCCTGCTGAAGATCATGGCCGGCATCGACACGGACTGGACCGGCGAGGGCTTCGTCGCACAGGGCGCCCGCGTCGGCTACCTGCCGCAGGAGCCGCAGCTCGATCCGAACAAGTCGGTCCGCGAGAACGTGATGGAAGGCGTCGCCGAGAAGCAGGCGATGCTCGACCGCTACAACGAGCTCGCCATGAACTACTCCGAGGAGACGGCGGACGAGATGACCGCCCTCCAGGACCAGATCGAGGCGCAGAACCTCTGGGAGCTCGACTCGAAGGTCGATCAGGCCATGGAGGCCCTGGGCTGCCCGAGCGACGAGCAGCCGGTCGCCACGCTGTCGGGCGGCGAGCGCCGCCGCGTGGCGCTCTGCAAGCTGCTGCTCTGGGAGCCGGAGCTGCTCCTCCTCGACGAGCCGACCAACCACCTCGACGCCGAGACGGTGAACTGGCTCGAAGGCCACCTGCGCCAGTATCCGGGCGCGATCCTGATCGTCACCCACGACCGCTACTTCCTCGACAACGTGACGAGCTGGATCCTGGAGCTCGACCGCGGCCGGGGCATTCCGTACGAGGGCAACTACTCCTCCTGGCTGGTGCAGAAGCAGAAGCGCCTGGAGCAGGAGGGCCGCGAGGACATGGCCCGCCAGCGCTCGATCGCCCGCGAGACGGAGTGGATCGCGGCCTCGCCGAAAGCCCGCCAGACCAAGTCGAAGGCGCGCATCACCCGCTACGAGGAGCTGGTCGCCAAGCAGCAGCAGAAGGTCGATGCCACCGCGCAGATCGTCATCCCGATCACCGAGCGGCTCGGCCAGAACGTCATCGAGTTCAACAGCCTCTCGAAGGCCTTCGGCGACCGCCTGCTGATCGAGGACCTCTCCTTCAAGCTGCCGCCGGGCGGCATCGTCGGCGTGATCGGCCCCAACGGCGCCGGCAAGACCACGCTGTTCAAGATGATCACCGGCACCGAGAAGCCCGATGCCGGCGAGATCAAGGTCGGCGAGAGCGTGCATCTCGGCTATGTCGACCAGTCGCGCGACGCGCTCGATCCGAACGCCACCGTCTGGCAGGAGATCTCGGGCGGCAACGACATCCTCTACTTCAACAAGCGCGAGATCAATTCGCGCGCCTACTGCGCGGCCTTCGCCTTCAAGGGCAGCGACCAGCAGAAGAAGGTCGGCACGCTCTCGGGCGGTGAGCGCAACCGCGTCCACCTCGCCGCGACCCTGCGCAAGGGCGGCAACGTCCTGCTCCTCGACGAGCCGACCAACGATCTCGACATGGAGACCCTGCGGGCGCTCGAAGAGGGCCTGGAGGATTACGCGGGCTGCGCGGTGATCATCAGCCACGATCGCTGGTTCCTGAACCGGATCGCGACCCACATCCTGGCCTTCGAGGGCGACAGCCACGTCGAGTGGTTCGAGGGCAACTTCTCGGACTACGAGGCCGACAAGAAGCGCCGGCTCGGTCTCGAGTCGATCATCCCGAAGAAGCTGAAGTACAAGAAGTTTTCGCGCTGAGGATCGGCGCCGAGGTCATGGGCCCTTCCGCCACGCGGCGGGAGGGCTTTTTTTGCGCCCGCGTCGCTCGCCCTCCCCCGCAGAGGGAGTGGGAGACTGCGCGGCGGTCAACCCCGCGCGTTCAACGCCAGCGCCTCCGCCAAGTCCCGGGCGTCGGTCAGCTTCTGTCCGCGCGCCCGCATCGCCCGCAGCATCCCTCGGTCCGGGAACGGGCAGTAGGGCAGCACCGGCACGCGCTCGCCCTCGGGGATCGCGCCGTCCCTTGCGATCCGGTCGAGCAACGCTTGAAGCATCAGGAGGCCGTGCTGGTGGAGCTGCACCGAGGCCCGCGTCGCCGTCACGTTGGGCGAAAGCCGGAAGCGCTCCTGCGCCAGGATCGCGCCCGCATCGATCTGCGGGGCGAGCCGGTGCAGGGTCATGCCGAAGGCGTCGGGCCCCTCAGCGAGCGCGTGGATCGTCGGCACCGGTCCGCGGTGGCGCGGCAGCAGCCCCGGATGGGCGTTGATCCCGCCGAGCCGGGCTGCGGCGATCGTCTCGGGTCGCAGGATCTGGTCGAAATGGTAGGTGAGGATCAGGTCCGGGACGCGCGCGCGCAGCGCCTGGGCCACCTCCGGCCCGTTCACGTCATCGACGGTCAGCGTCGGCACGCCGTGGCGGGCGCAGAGCGCGGCGAGCGGCGTGGTCTCGCTGAGATCCTGGCTGCGCCCCAGCGCCTGAGTCAGGGGCGCCAGCGGGCGCAGCAGGTCGGGCAGGCCGAAATTGATGCCGAGATACGGCAGGATCGCGGGGCCCGAGCGGGCCAGATGGCGACGCACCTGGCCCACGAGGCCACCCGCCGCCGGCCGCTCGGTGTTCGAGAGCCCCACGAAGGCAATCTCGAGCGCGTGGTCGGCCACGAACCTGCGCACGGCCCGCGCGTTCGGGAGCGCCTCCAGAACGAAGAGCGCGATGCGGGCGCGCGCCATCAGCGCCGCTTCCGGATCTGGAAGCGGAAGCCGTGCATGCCGAGCCGGCGCAAGCGCTCGGGCAGGAGCCCGGCGCCGCGGGCGAGCACCGCGAGCAGCAGGGGGAAGGCGACGATGTCCCGGTCCCGCTCCAGCCCACGGGCGATGCGCCGGGCGGCCTCGTCCGCGCTCATCTCCAGCGGGCGCCAGCCCTTGTAGTCGCCGCCCATCGGGGTCTTCACGTAGCCGGGCGTCACGACGTTGATCCTCACGCCGCGCGCCCGGACCTTCTCGCGCAGCGCCAGGCCGTGGGCGAGGAGCGCCGCCTTGGCGCCGCTATAGGCGGGCGCGTCGGGCAGCGGCGCGAAGGCCGCGAGCGAGGACATCAGGGCGATCTGGCCCTGCCCGCGGGCGAGCATCAGGCTCACGCAGGGCAGCATGACGTTGAGGGCGCCGCCGAGATTGATGTCGGCGGTCTCGAAGGCGACCGCCTCGGTCTCGACGTCCCCGGTCGGGTGGCCGCCGTTGATCGCCGCGTTGACGACCACAAGGTCGAGCGGGCGGCGGGCGTGCGCCGTCTCCACGAAGGTGCGCACGGTCGGTCGGTCGCGCACATCGAGGCGCTCGGTCTCGACCGCGGCGCCGCGGCCGCGGCAGGCTTCCGCGACAGCCTCAAGCCGGGCGGGGTCCCGGGCGACGAGGACGAGGGTGGTGCCGGGGCCGGCATAGTGCCGGGCGAGCGCCGCGCCGATGCCGCTCGACGCGCCGGTGATCAGGATGCAGGGCATGGGGCGGTGCTACCCCGCCGGGCTTCGCGGGATCAAGCGCCGCGAAGTTCTGGATCCCGAAGGGCGAAGCCCTTGGGCGGGTTCTCAGGGCAGCGCCCTGAGACATGGCTTCGCCGACCAGGGCTCCGCCCTGGACCCGCGAAAGGCCTCAGGCCTTTCGAAACCGGGATTTTCAGTAAACCGGCGCTAGGCGCCCGTCCTCCTCAGCCCGCTCGCGGGTGGCGCGCGCGGCGGCAAGCGTCGCGTCGGGCATGGCCGATTCCATGCGCGGCACCGAGCCGGCGACCGCCCGGGCGATCGCGTCCTGCGAGAAGAAGCCGCCGTTCACCTGCGTCCGGTTGAGGACGACGCGGCGGAAATCGGCGACCAGATCCATGTCGGGCGGGGTCGGGTCGGTCCAGAAGCTGTCGAGGTCGCCCTGATGGGTCAGGCCCGCCATGTTGTAGATCGCGGTGCCGACCGCGTGGGTCGGGCGGCCCATCTCCAGCGACAGCATGCCGACCGTCGAGTTCACGATCACCACGCCGCGCGCGCCCGCGATCAGCGCCGGCAGGTCGCCGCCGTCGATGAAGTCGAGCCGATCGCTCACCCCGTGCCGCCGGGCCGAGGCGCGGGCGAAGCGGCGCCAATTCATCAGGCCGCTGTCGAGGGGGTGCAGCTTCACGAGGAGGCGCGTCGGCGCCTTCGAGGTCTCGGCGAAGGACTTGATCACCCGGTCCATGAAGCCCTCGACCCCGAGGAAGGGGGAGTGCACGCGGATCTGGTAGTCGCTGTCGAGCTGGAGCGGCAGCAGGAAGTAGTCGCAGCCGACCGCGCGGTAGATCTCGTCGCAGTGGGCCGCCTCGCGCCGGGTCCGGCCGCGGCGGGCGAACTTCTTGATCCAGCCCGCATACTCCATCGCGATATGCGTCGGCCGGTGGCTGCGGAAGCGCGGGTAGAGGTAGGGGAACAGGACGTTGGCGAGGTTGTAGCTGACGTCCCAGAAGCTGCGGCGCGCCATGTCGCCGGACGACGGCAGGGCCCGGGCCGGCTGCGGCAGGCGGCGGGCGAGTGCGCGGACCGCCTCGGCCGTGCGGGGCAGCGAGGAGAAGCCGTTCACGCCCCCGAGCTCGCAGGTGATCCAGTTCGGCCGGATATAGCCTTCCTCGAAGACGTGGACGCGCAGCCCCTCGCGCGTCGCGACCTCGCGGGCGACGACGTGGAAGGGGCGACAATCGCCGAACAGCACGATGTCGGTCACGCCGTGCTCGGCCACGTAGGCGTCGAGGAACGCCTCCCAGCCGGTGCGCGGCCCGCGGTAATGGTCGGACTCGCCGCCCCAGAACAGCCAGTCGCCCGAGCAGAAGTTGATGCGCCGGACATTGTGGCCGCGCGCCCGCAGGGCCCGGCCGAGATCCGAGAAGAAGGGCGAGGCGATGCCCTGCAGGAACAGGAAGGTCGCGGGACGGTCGCGGTCCGCGCCCTCGCGGGCCACCGTATCGATCGGGGTCGCCCGGACCTCGGGCCGCGGCGGCAGCCGGGTGGCCGTATCGGGGGTCGCGGTACCGGTCATCGCGGTGTCTTGGCGAGGCTGCAGCATTCTGAGGCGCTTCTGTCCTTCACCGCGCCGGAAGCCGCGGGAGTTTCCGGCAGTCGATCATGGGCTTGCACGACACCCCGGGTCTCAGCAATCCGCTGCGGGGGTCGATCCCTGTGAATCCTGGGGCCTGTGACCGTCTCGCAACGCGCCGTACCGCCCCGGTTCATCCCGGGGTATGGGCCAATCGCGGCGGCGATATGTCCGCACCGCTTGAGGTTGCAACCCGGGCCGGACTTGTCCCCGCTGCCCCCGTTTCGCACAGGATCGGTCCCGCACGCCCGAAAATGCGCTACAGGCGGGCGGGTCCCGGATATTCCACCGGTGAGCGACGAGAGAGGGCGGAGACATCGCCGCAGACATGGCCGCCGCATCGACCGACTTCTTCGCGATCGGACCGACGATCCGCTCCCTGCGCGCCGAGATCGAGGCGGCGACCGGGGGCGGCTGCGTCCGGTTCGGGCGGGCCGGCGCACGCGCGGCCGTGTGGCGGCGCGATTCCCTGTCCGCCCGGCTGGCCGGCCGGCTCGGCCGGGGGGTGCTCGTCGTCGAGCCCGGGCCGCTGCTGAGCCCCTACGACACGCCGGCGACCGGGCTCGCCTCGCTCCGCATCCACGGGCCGGACGGCGCACGGGTGCACCATTTTGATCCCTGGACACGCCGGCCGGTCTCGCCCGAGGACTGCGCCGAGAAGGTCGCGTGGCTCGCCGCGCGCTTCGCCGAGAACGACCGGCGCGTTGTCTATGTCGGCATCTCGAAGTGGAAACGACCGGCGCTCGACGTCTTCGCCGCGGGTCCGGCGGGACCGCCGATCCACACCATGACGGTCGCGGACGCCGTCGCGGCCGGGCAGCGCCACGGCGCGCGGGTGCAGGCCTGGGCGACCCGGGCGCCGGAGGCGCTGGAGGCGGCCTGCACCGAGGCCGGCCTGCCGCTCGCCCGGATCGAGGACGGCTTCCTGCGCTCGGTCGGGCTCGGCGCGAGCCTGCGGCCGGGCGCATCGATCGTCGTGGACGATGCGGGCATCTACTACGATCCCCGCCGCGACAGCCGCCTCGCCCTGATCCTCAAGGAGGCCGCGTTTCCTGCGCCGCTCGTCGCGCGGGCGCGGCGCCTGCGCGAGGAGGTCGTGGCGCGCCGCCTCAGCAAGTACAATGTTGGGCTCGATGCCGGCACGGCCGACTGGCCCGCCGATCGCCGGGTGGTGCTTGTGCCAGGTCAGGTCGAGGACGATGCCTCGGTGCAGTACGGCTCGCCCACCGTGCGCTCGAACCGGGCCCTGCTGGCGGCGGCCCGCGCGCGCAACCCCGACGCCTTCCTGCTCTACAAGCCGCATCCGGACGTCGAGGCCGGCTTCCGGCCGGGCGCGATCCCGGAGGCCGAGGCGCTGACGCTCGCGGACCGCGTCGTCGGCGGCATCAGCATCGTGGACCTGCTCGACCGGGTGCAGCACGTCGAGACCATGACCTCGCTCGCCGGCTTCGAGGCGCTGATCCGGGGGCTCACCGTCGCCACCCACGGGCGCCCGTTCTACTCGGGCTGGGGCCTCTGCGAGGATCTGGCGCCCGGAGCCGACCGGGGCCGGCGCCTCGCTCTGGACGAACTCGTCGCCGGCGCGCTCATCCTCTATCCGCGCTATCTTGACCCGGTAGCGATGAAGCCCTGCGAGCCGGAGCAGCTTCTCGACCGGCTCAGCGCCGCCCGGGAGACGGCGCCGCGGAGCGCGCTCGCCCTCGGCCGCCTCGCGCATCTGACGATGCGGGCGCGCTACGGCCTGCTCAACCCGATCGTCCGGCATCTGCGCGCGCGCCGGGGCATCCGCCAGTCTCAGGGACCGGACGCATGAGCTTCCTCGCAGCTCTGGTCTGCGCTCTCGCACTGGCAGCGGCGATCGAGGCCTGGGGCGGAGCGGCCCGCGCGCCCTTCAGCCGTCGCCCCGGCGACGTCGCTCTGCGATTCGGCGCCTACGCGCTGCTCACCCTGTTCTGGTTCTGCTTCTCCTGGCGGCCGTGGCTCGCCGCCAACAGCACCGTGACCACCGTCGCGGCGCTCGTGCTGATCAGCCGGGCGAAGCGCGGGGTGATCGGCGAGCCGCTGGTCTTCAGCGATTTCGCGCTGCTGCCGCAGGTGCCGCGCCACCCGCAGCTCTACTACATCCCGCCCGTAACGAGCCCGCGCGTCGCCGGGCCGGTCCTCGCCGCCGTCGCGGGCATCGCGCTCTGGTACGGGCTGGAGCCGAGCCTGCTGCCGGCAGGCGCGGCGCGGAGCCTCGCCGCGATCCTGGCTCTGCCGCTCGGCCTGGCGGCACTCGCCGCCGCGGCGATGCGGGGCCCACTCGCCCGGGCCCTCGCCCGGCGCTTCCCGCGGCCGGACCTCGAGGCGGACATCGCCCGGATCGGCCTCCCGGCGACGCTCATCGCCTACGCGCTGCGCCGCCCCGCTGAGACCGCACCCGCCGCTCCGCCGGCCGAACCGGCTCTGCCGGGCGATCCCGTCGTCGTCGTCATCCAGCTCGAATCTTTCATCGATCCGGAGCGGCTCGGCGGTCCCCCGCTGCCCGCCATGGACCTGATCCGGAGCCGCGCCGCCGAGTACGGCCGCCTGCGCGTGCCCGCGCACGGCGCCTACACCATGCGCAGCGAGCACGCCGTGCTCACCGGCGCCTCACCGGACGCGCTGGGCTTCGGCCTCTACGATCCCTACCTCGCAAGAGGCGGCGACGAGCCGGCAAGCCTCCCCCGGCGCGCTGCGGCGAACGGCTATGAGACGCTCTTCGTCCATCCCTTCCACCGCGACTTCTTCCAGCGCGCCCGGGTGATGGAGCGCTTCGGCTTCGACCGTCTCGTGATGGGCGAGGATTTCGCCGATGCGCCCCGCATCGGCCCCTATGTGGGCGACGTCGCACTCGGAGAGCGAGTCCTGGCGGAGGTGCGGGCGCGTCGTGGGCCGCTCTTCCTGTTCAGCGTGACCATGGAGAATCACGGGCCCTGGAAGCCCGGCCGGCTGCCGGGCCTGGACGATCCCCTGGCGCAGTACCTCCATCACGTGGCCAACACGGGACGGATGATCGAGGCACTGGTCGCGGGCCTCGCGGGCGAGCGGGCGACGCTCTGCGTGTTCGGCGACCATGCCCCCGCCCTGCCGACCTGCCGGCCGGGCTTCGGCGAGACCAGCACCGACTACGCCCTGTTCCGGTTCGGCGCTCCCGCCGCCGGGCCGCGTCGGATCGACCGGACGGCCGACGCGCTCGGCCGTCGCCTGCGCGCCACGCTTCACGCGGATATGACGCCTCCGGTAGCATCGAGCCCCACGCAAGCGTGACCGTGCCACTCTGGTGACGTAATGCGGGCGGATGGCGAGGCGCGACGACCCGTGACGGACGATGCGTGGCTGAACGCTCCGTTAAAGCGATCTCTGCCAAATGCGAGCAACGATCCTATGCCAGACCGACGACCGGCCCGCGGCCGGAGACCCGGATGGGAGTGTGTAATGGTGCGTAAAGCAGCGCTCGCCGCGCTGACGGCCGGCCTCGTGGCCGGATCCTCCGGCTTCCTGGCCGGCTGCTCGGTCCTGCCTG
>NZ_BPQM01000192.1 GCF_022179245.1 Methylobacterium gregans | reverse complement strand
GTATCTACGCAGCCCCAGCCCCCCCGTCAACACCCCAGACGACAAACACGCGAAAAATCCGCGACCGGTCGATGACAGATCCTTGCGCGCAGCCCCGCGGCAGGAAGCGCATCCATCCTCGGCCGAGGGTTGGCGCAGGGTGGAGCCTCAATCTCGACACGCTGGCACTCGACATGGTCTGGATACCAGCCGACGCCATGTCCTTCGCGAGGCGCCCGCGGTGGCTGCTTGGCGTTCTTCTCGGCTCATACAGGGGATCGTTCGCGTGACGCGTGACCGCGTGAAGATCGGTGTGACCGGCGCGGCAGCGCCTGGACAGGGCTTCGACCCTCCGCTCGACCTCCTCGGGCCGGAAGCCTCGCGCATCGACCGGCGCGCCGTGAACCTCCGGTGGCTCTGCGCCAGCGCGCTGACCGGACTGTCCGGGGCAGGCCTGATCTTCGCGGCGCTGCACGTCTCGCTGCAGGGCGAGGCCTCCTTCGCGGCGATCCCCGAGATCGCCACGGTGAGCCAGCGGCCTCAGGCGAGCGAGGGCGGGACCAACACCGCACGCAAGGGAGACCGGCTGGTCCGCAGCGTGATGATCGCCTCGGCCAAGCAGAGCTACCGCGCCCCCGTGACCGTGAAGCTCGGCGATCGGGAGATCATCAAGGCCAAGCCATTCGTCCGCCTCACCGCGGGGCTCTCGCAGAGCGTGGGTCTGTACGCCAGCGACATTCCGCCCTTCGACCCGACCAAGTTCGTGTCCGACGAACCGGCCGAGCGAGCGAGCGAGACGAGTGCTGCCGACGCGCCCGGTGCGGAGGTCACGGTGGTCAAGCGCAGCCTTGCAGACGCGGCGGTCGATCCGAACGCGCCGGCCCTCGGGGACGACGCCGTCACCGCGCAGGTGGAGGAGGAGCGCCGCGTCGTCGCGGAGGCGGGCCGCCGTGCCGCGATCCCGATCGCCCCTCAGATCCTGCTCTCGCGCACCCTGCAGCCGAGCGCCCCGGCCGCGGAGCCGGGCGCGACCGGCCGCGAGGGCAACCCGTTCCGGGCGATCGAGGTACTGGTCGTGCCCGAGAACGTGACGAAGCTTGCCAAGACGGAGTTGCGTACGGGCGAGATGCCGCTCGTTGAGGAGCGCGACCTCGCCCTCGCCCGCGGCGAGACGCTGGAGGCGGCCCTGCGCGCCACGGGCTTCGCCAGCGACGAGCAGATCCGCGCCGTCGTCACAGCGCTCGGGGGCCGGACCCGCGTCGGCGCCCTCACGGAGGGGCAGCGCCTGCGGGTCCAGATCGCTCCGGGCGCCCGCCCGACCGATCCGAGGCAGGTGACGCGCGTCGTGCTCTACGGCGAGAACGGCATCGAGGGGATCGCCGCGATCAACGACCGGGCCGCCTTCGTCTCAGTCGCGCCGCCGCCGGAGGACTCGCCCTCGCGCAAGCCCCAGGCCCAGGCGGAAGCAAGCGAGGACGAGGAGGACGACGGCACCGGGCCCCGGCTCTACCAGAGCCTCTACGAGACCGCCGCCCGCCACGAGCTGCCGCGCGCCACCGTCGAGGACATCGTCCGGGTCTTCAGCTACGACCTCGACTTCCAGCGCCGGATCGGCGGCGGCGACAGCCTCGACGTGTTCTACACCTACGACGAGGATGCGGGGCAGAGCGCGGAGCGGCCGGACCTCCTCTACGCCGCGCTCAATCTCGGCGGCGAGACCCGCAAGATCTACCGCTTCCAGTCGCCGGACGACGGCGCGATCGACTACCTCGACGAGCAGGGCCGCTCGCTGAAGAAGTTCCTGATCCGCAAGCCGATCGCGGACGGCATCATGCGCTCCGGCTTCGGCTATCGGCGCCACCCGGTGCTCGGCTACGCCAAGCTCCATACCGGCGTCGACTGGTCGAACCCGATCGGCACGCCGATCGTGGCGGCCGGCAACGGCACGGTGATCAAGGCCGAGTGGGATTCGGGCTACGGACGGCGCGTCGAGATTCAGCATCTCAACGGCTACGTCACCACCTACAATCACATGTCCCGGTTCGGCCGCGGCATCAGCGCGGGGACACGGGTGCGCCAGGGGCAGGTGATCGGCTATGTCGGTTCCACCGGGCTCTCGACGGGCGCGCACCTGCACTACGAGGTGATCATCAACGGCCACTTCGTCGATCCGATGAAGATCCGCGTGCCGCGCGGGCGCGAGCTCGACGGGCGCCTGCTCGCCGAGTTCAAGCGCCAGCGTGACCAGATCGAGGCCGAGATGCTGAAGGGCAAGACCGCAACCGCGCTCGCCCAGCGCGAGACCGCCGTGCGCTAGAAGCCGGGCAAGGCGCGGCGCGCGAGGCAGGCCCGGGCCGCTCGCAGCAGCCGAAGGCTGTGCAACTCGGACAGTCTCGCCTGAAAATTGCAGCGCTGTTGAACAAACCCTGTATTCTTCGGCAGTTCACCCCGGGTATAGCCAGCACAGCTAATTGACAGGGCTTGTGCCACGGGAATGATCCTTTCCGGCGCGCGGTTCCGCGGCGCTGGCGTATCGCAGCACTGGAAGACCGCATGACGCGGCCAGACACCCTGCCCGACCGAGGGCAGCCGAATTCCGAGGGCACGGCTCTTCCCTTCGCGGCGGCCATGCAGGCCGCGCGCCTGCCTATGACGATCACCGACCCGCACCGCTCGGACAACCCGATCGTCTTCGCCAACGACGCCTTCCTGCGCCTCACCGGGTACGTGCGGAGCGAGGTCGAGGGACGCAACTGCCGCTTCCTGCAGGGCGCCGACACCGATCCGGGGGCGGCCGCCCGCATCAGGCACGCGCTCAGCGCGGGCCGCGACATCGGCCTCGACATCCTGAACTACCGCAAGGACGGCACCCCGTTCTGGAACGCCCTCTCGATCAGCCCGATCGTCTGCGGCGCCGGCCGGGTGCAGTACTTCGTCGCCACTCAGATGGACGTCACGGAGCGCCTGCACGACCTTCAGGCCCGGACCACGCTGCTGCACGAGGCCGACCACCGGGTGAAGAACACGCTGCAGATGATCGCCGCACTCGTGGCGACGCAGATGCTGGCCGTCCCCGAGGGGCCCGCGCGCGAGACGCTCGCGGCGGCGCTCCGGCGGATCGAGACGCTGGCGACTCTGCACCGGCGGCTGCACCAGTCCGACGACGTCGCCCAGGTCGCGCTCACCGACGTCGTGCAGGACATCGTGACGGACCTGCTCGGCGCGGCCGGGCGGTCGGACGTCGCGGTGACGCTCGATCTCGCGCCGATGCGCGTCCCCGCCGAGGCGGCCGCGCCGCTCGCCCTGATCGTCAACGAACTCGTCACCAACGCGCTGAAGCACGCCTTCCCGGATCGGCCGGGCCGGCTCACGGTGCGCGTCGGCTCGGCCGATGATCGGGCCGGCGCTCGCGGGATCGTCGAGGTCGTGGACGACGGGCCGGGCATGCCGACGACGGTGCCGGACGGCGCCACTTTCGGCACGACCATCGTGCGGATGCTGGCGCGCCAGCTCCGCGCCGGGCTGGACTGGGCCCCGATCGCTCCCCACGGCACCCGCGCGACCCTGACGATGCCGCCGCGCCGGCCGGACGAGGCCGCCGTCCAGGCGGCGCCCCCTGACCCTGCCCCCGCTGTCGGTCAGGCCGTGGAGAAGCCGAACTCGGCGCGCAGCCCGGCGACCGCAACGCCCTGAGCCCGCAGGTCGGCGAGCGCGGTTGAGCCGCGCGACTTGGCGAGTTTCTCGCCCTCCGCGTCGCGGATCAGACCGTGGTGGTGATAGCTGGGGCTCGGTAGCCCGAGCAGGCGCTGCAGCAGGACGTGCAGGTCGGTCGCCGCCTCGAGATCCTGGCCACGGACCACGTGGGTGATGCCCTGCGCCGCGTCGTCGTGCACGACCGCGAGATGGTAGCTCGTCGGCACGTCGCGCCGGGCGATCACCGCGTCGCCCCAGCGGGCCGGGTCGGCGGCGGCCCATCGCTCCGTGCCGTCCGGCGCGAAGGCCGCGTAGCCGTGGGGGCCGGGGGCACGGATGAGCGCCCGGCCCATGTCGAGGCGCCAGGTATGCGGGGCGCCCGCGGCGATGCGTACCAGCGCCGCAGCCGGATCGAGGCCGCGGCAGGTGCCCGGATAGAGCGGGATGCCGTCGGGATCGCGCGGGGGTTCGGTGCCGGCCGCCACCCGCTCGCGGATCTCCCCGCGGGAACAGAAGCACGGGTAGAGGAGGCCGGCCGCGGCGAGCCCGTCGCGCGCCGCGGCGTAGTCCGCCATGTGCTCGGATTGCCGGCGGACCGGGCCGGACCAGACGACGCCGAGCCAGGCGAGATCCTCGACGATCGCCGCGACCAGCTCCGGCCGCGAGCGCACCGGATCGATATCCTCGATTCTGAGCGAGAGGTGGCCGCCGAGACGCCGGGCGATCTCGGCGTTGAGCAGCGCCGAGTAGGCGTGCCCGCGGTGCAGGCGCCCGTTCGGACTCGGCGCGAAGCGGAGATGAGCCGGCGCGCTCACCCGTCGCGGCGCAGGCAGCGCAGCGCGCCGGGCGTGCAGGCGATGCCTGGCAGCGAGCAGGCCGGCCCGTCGGCGAGGCGCTGGCAGACCTGGCAGCCGTCGCTCCATTCCAGGCAGGCCCGGTCGTCGGCGGGCGCGAGGGGCTGGTGCGGCCGGGCGGCCGGCAGGAGGGCACCCAGCAGCACCGTCGCCGCGGTGAGCCCGACGATGCCCCAGGCCGCGAGCGTACCGTAGTCCCGTCCAGAGTCCGGTCGCCCGGCCGGCCGCATGGTCTGTGGGGTGGTCTGTGCCATGCGGTCCTGTTCGCCGGGCGTCGCGCTCCTGTCAACGCGCCGGGCAACGCGCGGTGGTGGGGCGCCGCTCCTCGCCCGGCCTCGCTCTCACGCCGCTCGCTCCAGGAGCGCCGGCAGCGCCTTGAGGTTCAGGGGCTTGGCCAAGAAGCCGTCGAACCCCGCCGCACGCGCCGCCCGCTCGTCCTCCCGGCCGGCGTTGGCCGTGAGTGCAACAAGGTGCAGCCGCGTCCCGGACGCCGCCTCCGCGACCCGAATGCGCCGGGCGGTCTCGTGACCGTCGAGGTTGGGCATGCGCACGTCGATGAGCGCGAGATCGAACGGGCCGGCGTCGTCGAGCCGGGCGAGCGCCTCCAGCCCGTCGGCGGCGTGCACCACCTCGGCGCCGAGCCGTTCGAGCGCGCGCGTGGCGAGCAGCGCGTTGATCGGGTTGTCCTCGGCGAGCAGGACCCGGCGGGCGCACGCTGCCCGGGCCGTGGCAGGACAGGCCGGCGCGGGCGCCGTCTCCGCCGGGCTCGGGGCGAGCAGGCGGTCGCGGAGCGAGCGGGCGCGCACGGGCTTGATCAGGTAACTGTCGAAGCCCGAGGCCGCCGGCGCCCCGAAGGCACGCCGGTCGAAGGGCGAGAGCAGGATCAGGCGGCAGCGCACGCCGTGCAGCCGCGCCGCATCCGCGAGGCGGCGCACGGCCGCGTCACCGAGCGCCCGGTCGGCGACGAGCGCGTCGAAGGGCGCTTCGGCCCCCGACAGCGCGGCGAGCCCGGCCTCCAGGCTCCCGGCCTGCACGGCGAACGCCCCCGCCCGCTCCAGCATGCGGGCCAGATAGGGCGCCTGGAACGGCGAATCGGCCACGATCAAGACCTGCCGGCCGGCCAGCGCGGGCTCGGCCGCCGTGCCGGAGGCCGGGCCCTCCGACACGGCAGCGAGCGGCAGCAGGGCCCGAAAGGTCGAACCGCGGCCGGGCGCCGAGACCGCCTCGACCCGGCCGCCCATCCGGGCCGCGAGCCGGCGGCTGATGGCGAGCCCCAGGCCGGTCCCCTCGTGACGGCGGCTCGCGCTGTCGTCGCCCTGCTCGAACTCCTCGAAGAGATGTGGCAGCCTGTCCGGCGGGATGCCCGGCCCGGTATCGGAGACCGCGAGGCAGATCCCTTCCGGCGTCCGGCTCACGGACAGACCGACGCCGCCGGAAGCCGTGAACTTCACGGCGTTGCCCGCGAGGTTGATGAGGATCTGGCGCACCCGGTCCGCGTCGCCCCGGACCGTCGCCGGCACGTCCTCGGCGATGTCGAGGGCGATCTCGAGGCCCTTGTCCTGCGCGCGCGGCGCCAGCAGCTCCACCACGCCCTCGGCGAGCGGGGCGAGCCCGAAGGGCTCCTCGGCGAGATCGAGCCGGCCCGCCTCGATGCGGGAGAAGTCGAGGATGCCGTCGATGAGCCCGAGCAGCGCCTTGCCGCTGGTGCGCACCGCCTCGACATAGGTGCGCTGCTCCGCGTCGAGCCCGGTGCCCAGGACGAGGTCGGTCATGCCCAGGATGCCGTTGAGCGGCGTGCGGAACTCGTGGCTGACGGTGGCGAGGAAGCGCGACTTGGCGACGTTGGCCGCCTCCGCCCGGGCGAGCGCGCCGTCGAGCGAGCGCACCGCCTCGACCCGACCGGTGATGTCGGTTCCGGCGCAGAGTACCTGCGAGGCCCCCTCCCCTGCCCGGCCCCCGACCGGCATCTCCACGAGGGCGAACCAGCGCGCCCGACCCGCCGCGTCCCGGATTTGCCGCTCGAAGCGGCGCACGCCGTCCGCGTCGGTGCCGACCGGCCCTTGCTCGATCACCTCGGGCTCCGCGGTCGCACCGACGAGGTCGAGCGGGTCGCGGCCGAGCAGCCGCGCGTAGCCCTCGCTCGCGAAGGTGATGCGGCCGCGCGCGTCGCGCTGGACGATGACGTCGGTGGTCGCGGCCACCAGCGCGCGGTAGCGCTCCTCGCTCTCGGCGATGCGCCGGATCCGCGCGTGCAGCTCCTCGGCGGTCGGCGTCTCGGCCCGCGGTCGGCGGCTCAGGGCGGCTCCGATCAGTGCGCCGCCCGCGAGGCCGGCCAGGACGAGCAGACCGGCGAGGACGAGATCTTGCATGCGGGCAACCCGGGCGACCCCCGCGCGAACCCGCGGGAACCCGCAGCGTGCCGCCGGATCCCTGAAGGCTCCGTCAGCGAAGGCGCTTAACCGGGGCTTGCGGCGATCGGCGAAACCGGCCCGTGAAGCGCGGGCCGGTTTCGCCGATC
>NZ_BPQM01000191.1 GCF_022179245.1 Methylobacterium gregans | reverse complement strand
GGGCCGTGACCGCCCGCGGCGATCTGGCACCCGCCGAATCCACCACCGTCGCCCTGTTCGAGCAGGCGAGCCCCTCGGTCGTGCACGTCTTCGCCCAGGCCGCGGCGCGGGGGCAGGCCCTGATGAGCCTCGACGACGAGGAGGAGGGCGGGCAGGGCCAGGGCAGCGGAACCCAGACCGGCACCGGCTTCGTCTGGGACGCGGGCGGCCACGTCGTCACCAACAACCACGTGGTCCAGGCCGCGACCCGGTCCGGCGGCTCGATCTCGGTTCGCCTCTCCTCGGGCGAGGTGGTGGGCGCGCGGGTGGTCGGCACGGCCCCGTCCTACGACCTCGCGGTGCTGCAGCTCGGCCGGGTCTCGAAGATGCCGCCGCCGCTCGCCATCGGCACCTCCGCCAACCTGAAGGTGGGGCAGGCGACCTACGCCATCGGCAACCCGTTCGGCCTCGACCACACGCTGACGACCGGCGTGGTCAGCGCGCTCCAGCGCCGCCTGCCCACGGGGGAGGGGCGGGAGCTCTCCGGCGTGATCCAGACGGACGCGGCGATCAACCCGGGCAATTCGGGCGGCCCACTCCTCGACTCGGCGGGCCGCCTCATCGGCGTCAACACCGCGATCTTCTCGCCCTCGGGGGCGAGCGCCGGCATCGGATTCGCGGTGCCGGTCGACACGGTCAACCGGGTGGTGCCGGACCTGATCCGCTCGGGCCGCGTGCGCAATCCCGGCATCGGCATCATCGCCGGGCAGGAGGCGACGGCCGCCCGGCTCGGCATCGACGGCGTCGTGGTGCTGCGGGTGCTGCGCGGCTCGCCCGCGGCCTCGGCCGGGCTCCAGGGGGTCGATCCGAGCACCGGCGAGATCGGCGACATCATCGTGGGCGTCGGGGGGAAGCCGATCCACCGCCTGGCCGAGCTGACCGCCGCGCTTCAAGCCGCGGGCGTCGGATCGAGCGTCGGCCTGACGGTCGAGCGCGATGGGCGTACCCGCACCGTGCGGGTGACCACCGCGGACGTGGCGGAGAACCGGCAATGAGCGGGATCGGACGCGCAGCGCTCCTGATCGCGCTCGCGCTCACCCTCCCGGCCGCCGCGGCCGAGCGTCAGGAACGGCCCCGGCTCTGCCCGGAGGACGCGCCCGAGGGCGTGCGGCTGCCGCCGCGTCCGGGCTGCGGGCGGGACGCGGCCCGCGCCTCTGCGCGGGATGGCTTCCGCGATCTCGGCAACGGCGTGAAGGTCCGCATCGGCGGCCGCGTCGGCGCCGATTACGACGTGCGGCGTTGAGGAGCCCGGATGATCCTCGTCCTCGGCCTCGCGGCCTGCCTCGGCCTCTGGTGGCTCTCGAAGAACCGGAACCGCCTCGATCCGCGGCTCACCGGCCGCCTCGCCCGGCGCGCGGCGACCTGGGGAGCGCTGGCGCTCGCCGGGTTCTTCCTGCTGCGCGGGCAGATCGGCCCGGCCCTCGTGCTCGGCCTGCTCGGCGTCTGGCTGCTCGAGGGACCGGAGCGGGCGGGCGAGCGCGTCGCGCGCCTGGTCTCAGCCCGCCTCTCGTCCGGCCCCCTGGCCGGCCTCTTCTCCGGCCTGTCCAGGCGAGCGCGGAGCGGACCGGACCCGCGCCGCTTCCGCTCGCGCCTCGTCGAGGTCGCGCTGATGCCGGACGGCACGATCGGGGGCGGCCGCGTCGCCGGCGGACGCCGGGCGGGCACCGACCTCGACGCGCTGGCGCTGCCGGAGCTCCTGAGCCTGCGCCGGGCCTGCGCCGCGCAGGATCCGGAGGGGATCCCGCTGCTAGACGCGTATCTGGACCGCCGGCGTCCCGGCTGGCGTGTAGACGCTGAGGCTGATCGCGACCCGGGGCCGGGCCGTCCGTCTCAGCCAGGGGCGATGACGCAGGAGGAGGCGTACCAGGTCCTGGGGCTTGAGCGCGGGGCGACCCTGGAGGAGATCCGGGCGGCGCACCGGCGCCTCATGAAGGCGGCCCATCCCGACCAGGGGGGAAGCGCCGAGCGGGCGGCCCGCATCAATGCGGCCCGCGACAGGCTGACGTACCGACATCGCTGATACTCCACGCGCGTTGTCGAAGATCTGCACAGGGTCTCGATGGCGCCGGCTGGAACGCGGCCGGGCGCCCGCCGCGGGCACGGGGCCCGCGGGTCGTCTCGCGATGGGCAGGCCGCGGCCGGACCGCGGCGCGTCTCAGCTGCGGGTGGCGAAGCAGCTGAACCCGCCGCGCTTCAGCGCGGCGCAGGCGTCCTGGGCGGATTCCTGCTCGGAGAAGCCCGAGAAGCGGGCGCGGTAGAGCGTGGCCCCGCCGTGCTCGACCTTCACGGTGTAGGGCGCGGCCTTGGCGAGGCTGCCGCCGACCTTCGCGCGGGCCTCGCTCAGCATCGCCCGGGCCTTGCCCTCGTCGTCCATGGCGCCGAGCTGGATCACCCAGGCGGTCGGCGTCACCTTCGGCGCGTTGGCCAGAACCGGCTTCGGGGCCTCGGCGCGGGCGACGGGCGCCTCGACCGAGGCGAGGCGGGCGTCGGACTTCGCGCCCGAACCCGGGAAGGGGCTCTGGCCCGAGGTCGCCGCGTAGGCCTGGGCCGCCTTCGGCAGGGCGCGGGCGCCGTAGCCGCCGCTGCCCGGCGTCGCGGTCGAGCGGTTCGGCATGATGTCGAGCGGCTCGGTCGAGGCCGTGGTCTCGACCTCGTCGTCCGCGGAGGCGAGCTGCGTGCGGGTGCGCGAGACGGCGTCGGCGACGACGGCCGGCCGGGCGCGCTCGGCAATCTCGGTGGTCGGCGCCGTCTGGCGGGCACCCGCGTAGGCGCGGGGCAGGTTGGCGCGCACCAGGTCGGCCATGATCCGGTCGCGGCTGGCGCCCGACTTGCCGCCGAGGACGATCGCCACGATCTGGCGGTCGTTGAGCTTGGCCGCGGTCATCAGGTTGAAGCCGGAATCGCGGGTGTAGCCGGTCTTGATGCCGTCCACGCCCTCGACCGTGCCGACGAGGCGGTTGTGGTTGCCGATGACCCGGCCGCGGAAGGCGAAGGAGCGGGTCTGGAAGTAGCGGTAGTAGCGCGGGAAGCGGTCCTGGATCGCCCGGGCCAGAACCGTGAGGTCGCGCGCCGTGGTGATCTGGTCGGCGTCCGGCAGGCCGGAGGCGTTGGCGTAGGTGGTGCGGCTCATCCCGAGCGCCCGGGCCTTGGCGGTCATCGCCTGGGCGAAGCGCTCCTCGCTGCCCGAGATGTTCTCGCCGATGGCGCAGGCCACGTCGTTGGCGGACTTCGTGACGAGCGCCTTGATCGCGTCCTCGACCGTGATGGTGGAGCCGGGGCGCAGGCCGAGCTTCGAGGGCGCCTGCATGGCGGCCTTGGCCGAGATGGTGAGCTCGGAATCGAGCGCGAAGCGGCCCTTCTCCATCTGCTCGAAGAGCATGTAGAGGGTCATCACCTTGGTGATCGAGGCCGGGTGGCGCAGGGCGTCCTCGTTGACCGCGTGGAGCGTCCTGCCGCTCTTCACGTCGACCACCATCGCGGCGTAGGGCGGGTTGTAGCCGCCGCCCGCGCGGGCGTGGTGGCCGCGGCGGCGCGCCTCGGCGGGAGAGGCCAGGGCAGTGAGAACGGCGGCAGCCGCGAGGGTGGCGGCCAGGGCCGGTGCCGTCCGGGAGCGGCTGGATACGCTACGCATCACGAGTGATCGCCCTCGAAGACCGGCTCAGACCGGTCCGCATCATGGTGTGGAGGCGGGCTCGCCGGACTCTGTGTCCGTGGCACCGCTGCATCGTCCGGAGATTAGGAAGCCGCGGTTACGCCGCGGTTAATGCGATCGCCTGCGTGGCGGCAGATCGCGAGGCGCGCCCGTACCTTGGCCGAAATGCCGCATCGCACGCGCGACGCCGACGGGGGCGGGGAAAAAGGCTGCGGGCGGCCGCGCCGGCCCTTGGATGAGCCCCTCGGGGGTACCCGCCGCCTGGGTCGGACAGTTTCGCGCAGGCGACTGGCGAAGTCGCCTATCGATCTGTAGATTGGCCCTGCGCGCCGTTCGCGGGCGCGCCGTGCCCCCGGCGGGGCGCGCACCGGTTGCCGCTCAGGGTTCGGTTCGAGAGAGATGATTCAGGTCCCGATGCTGGGCACCGCGAACGCAACGGCCGGCACGACGCCGGCTCCAACGACGGCGATGGCCACCGGTCCCGGCGGGTCCGGCGGCGGCGACGACCGCTCGAACACGGCTATCATCACCCGCACCCGGACGCGCACCAAACGACCGAGCCTCTACCGGGTTCTGCTCCTCAACGACGACTATACTCCCATGGAGTTCGTGGTCCTCGTGGTGGAGCGGTTCTTCAACAAATCGCACGAGGACGCCTACCAGATCATGATGCACGTGCATCACAACGGGGTCGGCGAGTGCGGGGTGTTCACCTACGAGGTCGCGGAGACCAAGGTGACGCAGGTCATGGACTTTGCGCGCAAGCACCAACATCCTCTTCAGTGCGTTATGGAAAAGAAATAGGCACCCACACAGAGGCCAGCTTTGCCCAGCTTCTCACGCAGCCTAGAACAAGCCCTCCACCGCGCCCTGGCGCTCGCCGGCGAACGCCGGCACGAATATGCGACGCTGGAGCACCTGCTGCTGGCGCTCACCGACGATCAGGACGCCGCAGCGGTCATGCGGGCCTGCAACGTCGAGATCGACACGCTCAAGCGCAGCCTCGTCGAGTACGTCGACACCGAGCTCTCGAACCTCACCGGTGACGGCCGCCAGGACGCCAAGCCCACGGCCGGCTTCCAGCGGGTGATCCAGCGCGCGGTGATCCACGTGCAGTCCTCCGGCCGCGAGGAGGTCACCGGCGCCAACGTGCTGGTGGCGATCTTCGCCGAGCGCGAGAGCCACGCCGCCTACTTCCTGCAAGAGCAGGACATGACCCGCTACGACGCGGTCAACTACATCAGCCACGGCATCGCGAAGCGCCCCGGCGCCTCCGAGGCCAAGCCCGTGCGCGGCGCCGAGGAGGAGGGCTCCTCCGAGCGGCCGAGCGACGACGGCGAGGCGCGCGGCACCAAGAAGAAGGGCGACGCGCTCGACGCCTACTGCGTCAACCTCAACAAGAAGGCCCGCGACGGCAAGATCGACCCGCTGATCGGCCGTCACGCCGAGGTCGAGCGCACGATCCAGGTGCTCTGCCGCCGGCAGAAGAACAACCCGCTCCTCGTCGGCGACCCCGGCGTCGGCAAGACCGCGATCGCGGAGGGGCTGGCCCGCAAGATCATCCAGCACGAGGTGCCGGAGGTGCTCGCCGACGCGACCGTCTTCTCCCTCGACATGGGCACGCTGCTCGCCGGCACCCGCTACCGGGGCGACTTCGAGGAGCGTCTCAAGCAGGTGATGAAGGAGATCGAGGCGCACCCGAACGCCATCATGTTCATCGACGAGATCCACACGGTGATCGGCGCCGGTGCGACCTCGGGCGGCGCGATGGATGCCTCGAACCTCCTGAAGCCGGCGCTGGCCTCCGGGGCGCTGCGCTGCATCGGCTCGACCACCTACAAGGAGTACCGCCAGTACTTCGAGAAGGACCGGGCGCTCGTGCGCCGCTTCCAGAAGATCGATGTCAACGAGCCCTCGATCCCCGACACGATCGAGATCGTGAAGGGCCTGCGCCCCTATTTTGAGGAGTTCCACAAGCTCAAGTTCACCACCGACGCCGTGAAGGCGGCGGTGGAGCTGTCGGCCCGCTACATCAACGACCGCAAGCTGCCCGACAAGGCGATCGACGTGATCGACGAGACGGGCGCCTCGCAGATGCTGGTGCCGGAGGCGCGCCGCAAGCGCACCATCGGCGTGAAGGAGATCGAGGCGACCATCGCCACGATGGCCCGCATCCCGCCGAAGACCGTCTCGAAGGACGACGCGGTGGTTCTCCAGAACCTCACCGAGAACCTGAAGCGGGTGGTCTACGGCCAGTCGAACGCGATCGAGGCGCTGACCTCGGCGATCAAGCTGGCCCGCGCGGGCCTGCGCGATCCCGACAAGCCGATCGGCTCCTACCTGTTCGCGGGCCCGACCGGCGTCGGCAAGACCGAGGCCGCCAAGCAGCTCGCATCCTCGCTCGGCGTCGAGATGCTGCGCTTCGACATGTCGGAGTACATGGAGCGGCACACGGTCTCGCGGCTCATCGGCGCGCCGCCCGGCTATGTCGGCTTCGACCAGGGGGGCCTGCTCACCGACGGGATCGACCAGCACCCACACTGCGTGCTCCTGCTCGACGAGATCGAGAAGGCGCATCCGGACCTGTTCAACATCCTGCTGCAGGTGATGGACCACGGGAAGCTGACCGACCACAACGGCAAGCAGGTCGATTTCCGCAACGTCATCATCATCATGACGTCGAACGCGGGCGCCTCGGATCTGGCGAAGTCGGCCTACGGCTTCACCCAGACCAAGCGCTCGGGCGACGACGTCGAGGCGATCAACCGTCTGTTCGCGCCGGAATTCCGCAACCGGCTCGACGCCATCATCTCGTTCGGCCATCTGCCGAAGGAGGTCGTGGCCAAGGTGGTGGACAAGTTCGTCCTCCAGCTCGAGGCGCAGCTCGCCGACCGCAATGTCACGATCGAGTTGACCGACGAGGCCCGCGACTGGCTGGTGGAGAACGGCTACGACGACGCGATGGGCGCCCGGCCCATGGCCCGTCTGATCCAGTCCACCATCAAGACGCCGCTCGCCGACGAGGTGCTGTTCGGGCGCCTGAAGGACGGCGGCGCCGTCAAGGTGGTGCTGAAGAGGCCCGAAGACGCGGAGGCCAAGGCCGGCGCCAAGGACTCCCTCGGCTTCGAGTTCCCAGCGGGCCCGGTCACCCCGAAGCCCGAGAAGGACGTGGCCTCGACTGCGGCCAAGAAGAAGCGGGCCAAACCCCGCTCGGCCAGCCGCAAGAAGCCGCCGAAGGACGACAAGGGCGGTGGCTCGGGCGGCAAGAGCGTGCGGACTGTGCCGAAGGTGCCGCTCGTTCGGACCTGACGCGTCGTCCGGCACGCTCAGGACGACAACCGCAGGGTTTCATGAACCGACCCGCGAGGGTATAGGCGCGGCGGCGCGAAGGTGCCGCCGCGACGGGGAGGGGCTCGATGACTGAAGAACTGCAGGAGGGCCCCCTCGCGCAGACCACCTACGCCCCGGCGCCCAAGAAACTCACTGCCCGCGAGCAGCGCCGCCGCCGCCGCCAGCGCCGCAAGCGCGGCGAGGAGCTGCTGGCCTGGGTGCTGGTGCCGGTGATCTGCCTCGGCATCTACTGGGGGGTCGCCGCCGGCTTCGAGATGATGAACACCTCGCCGGGCCAGGTCTGGGACCAGCTCATGCAGGTCAAGGCGATGATGGAGAAGCGCTCGAGCTGAACGCGCGCTCCCTCTCCCTGGAGGGAGAGGATTGAGGACGCGCTCAGGCCAGTCGCAGCGCGTGCACGGAGAACAGCGCCCGCGGGTCGGTCCAGACCTGCACCGGCTCCCAGCCCGCCGAGGCGGCAAGCGCTCGGAAGCTCTCCACCGTGTACTTATAGCTGTTCTCGGTGTGGATCGACTCGCCCGCCGCGAAGGAAACCGGCCGGCCGGACACGGCCACGTCCTGGGCGGAGCGGGCCACGAGATGCATCTCGATGCGTGAGGCCTCGGCGTTGAACACCGCTCGGTGCGTGAAGGCATCGACGTCGAACGTGCCGCCGAGTTCCCGGTTGATCCGGGTGAGCACGTTGCGGTTGAAGGCCGCTGTCACGCCGGCCGCGTCGTCGTAGGCCGCCTCCAGCACGGCGTGATCCTTCACCAGATCGACGCCGACGACCAGGACCGAGCCCATCCCCAAGATCGCGCCGAACTGCCGGAGCAGGCGCGCCGCCTCCGCGGGCTCGAAATTGCCGATCGTCGAGCCCGGGAAGAACCCGGCGCGGGGCGCGTCGCCGAGATCGGTTGGCAGCGAGAAGGGCTGCGTGAAATCGGCCGCGACCGGCTCGATGCGCAAGGTCGGGAAATCCGCTCGCAACCCCTCGGCCTGCGCGCGCAGAAAGCTCTCCGAGACGTCGACCGGCAGGTAGGCCGTCAGGTCGGGCAGGTGGCGCAGCAGGCGGCGCACCTTCACGGTCGACCCGCTGCCGAACTCGACGAGCGCCGCGCCCCGGGGCAGGGCGGCGGCGATCTCGGGGCCCGCCGCGTCGAGGATCGCGAGCTCGGTCCGGGTCGGGTAGTACTCGGGCAGACGCGTGATCGCCTCGAACAGGTCGGAACCGGCGTCGTCGTAGAAGTACTTGGCCGGCAGGGTCTTCTGGGCCTGCGCGAAACCCCGGAGCACATCGTCCAGGAACCCCTGCGGCTCCGGGGCCTGGGTGACGGGCGTCGCGTTCTTGAAGACGGGCTTGATGGTCACGGGACAAGCTCCGGGCTGACGCGGCCCGCGCGGCGAAGGTGCCGGGCGGCCGCGCGAGGGGCTGAGAGGAACGGCCGGAGGCCGCGCGCCGATCCGGCGGCGGCCTGCCTGGGTCACCGACGCTGGTTGGCCAGCCGCAGGCCGGTGAACTGCCAGCGCTGGTGCGGGTAGAAGAAGTTCCGGTAGGGCAGCCGGGCATGGCCCTCGGGCGTCGCGACCGAGGAGCCGCGCAGCACCATCTGGTTGGCCATGAACTTGCCGTTGTACTCGCCGAGCGCGCCCGGCAGCGGCCGGTAGCCCGGATAGGCGACGTAGGGGCTGCGGGTCCATTGCCAGACGAGACCGAAGGCGTCGTCGAGGCCGTGGTCGCGCGCCGCCACCTCCCACTCGGCCTCGCTCGGCAGGTCACGGCCGGCCCAGCGGGCATACGCGTCCGCCTCGTAGTAGCTGATATGGGTGACGGGCTGGTCCGCCTCGACCGGGCGACGGCCGCCGAGCGTCATCACGCTCCAGCCCTCGCCGTCCTGGCGCCAGTAGCCCGGCGCCTCCCAACCCTGCTCTTGCGCGGCGATCCAGCCGTCCGAGAGCCAGAGATCGGGCCGGGTGTAGCCGCCGTCCCGCATGAAGGCCTGCCACTGGCCGCAGGTGACCAGCGCCCGGTCGACCGTGCAGGGCAGGATCAGGCTCTCGTGGCGCGGGTGCTCGTTGTCGAAGGAGAAGCCGGCGCCCTCGTGCCCCACCTGCGCGATGGCCCGCGCAAGCTCCACCGCGCCGGCGCGGGCCGCGGCTTTCGGGAACCGCCAGTCGGCATCGTAGACGGCGCCGAGCGGGTTCTGCGCGAAGGCGTGCAGGATGTCGGTGAGGATCAGCTCCTGATGCTGCTGCTCGTGGTAGAGCCCGATCTCCAGGATCGGCAGCACCGCCTCCAGGGCGCCGGGCGCGGCCTGGGCGAGCAGGGTCTCGACGGCACCGTCGACGTGCCGCCGATAGGCCGCGACCGCCTCGGCGTCCGGCCGGGTGATCAGCCCGCGGGCGATGCGCGGCTGCCGCGGCCCGGCGGCGACGTAGTAGGAATTGAACAGGTAGTGCCAGCGCTCGTCGTGGATCGCGTAGCCCGGCAGGTGCTCGCGCAGCAGGAACTGCTCGAAGAACCATGTCGTGTGCGCCCGGTGCCACTTGGTCGGGCTGGCATCGGCCATCGACTGGATCTGCTGGTCCTCGGGCGAGAGCGGGGCGGCCCTGCGCTCGGTCTCGGCCCGCACGTGGCGGTAGGCGGCGAGCCAGGCGGCCCGGTCGACGGGCCGGGCCGTGAGGGGCGGGGGCGGGAAGGCTGCGGATGGGGGCGCGCTCTGCACGGCCGCGCGGGTTGCCGCTGTGGCTGCCATGGCATTCCTCTCCTTCACCGGCTCCTGAGAAAACACTCTGCTCCCAGGACAGCGTCGCGAGAGGAGATATGGCCAAGCGTGCGTCCGGCAACGCGGGCGCGGCAATTCTGCCGCGGGACATGAAGGGGTACCGGACCCCAGCCATTTTCCGGCCTCAGTGAGGGTGCCTTAACCCTCGGCGTCGAGACTGGGCTCCTTCAGCGCGGGGCATCGCGAACCTATGCGGATCGATCTCATGGCCGGGGCGAGCCTCTCCGTCGCGGCCCGCGGGGCCCCCGTCGAGCCTCACATCCTCGTGTTCGATTCCGGCCTCGGCGGCCTCACCGTGCTGGAAGCGGTGCGCCGCGCCCGGCCGGACGCCCGCTACGTCTACGCCGCCGACGACGCCGCCTTCCCGTACGGTCGCTTGGGCGAGGCCACCCTGGTCGCGCGGGTGCTCGCCGTGATGGAGCGGCTGATCGCGGTGCATCACCCGGACCTCGTGGTGATCGCCTGCAACACCGCCTCGACGCTGGTGCTGCCGGCGCTGCGGCAGCGGTTCAGCACGCCCTTCGTCGGCGTGGTGCCGCCGATCAAGCCCGCCGCCGAGACCACCCGCACGGGTCTCGTCTCGCTGCTGGCCACGCCCGGCACGGTCGCGCGCTCCTATACCCGCGACCTGATCGCCACCTATGCGGGCACCTGCCGCGTCGCGCTCGTCGGCTCGCCGAACCTCGCGAACTACGCGGAGGCCGAGCTCTCCGGCGCGCCCGTGCCGGACGCCGCGCTCGCCGCCGAGATCGCGCCCTGCTTCGTCACCGCCGAGGACGGGCGGCGCACGGACGTCGTCTGCCTCGCCTGCACCCACTACCCCCTTCTGCGCCCGCGCTTCGAGCGCCTCGCGCCCTGGCCGGTCACCTGGATCGACCCGGCCCCCGCCATCGCCCGTCGGGTCACGCAGCTCCTCGGCTCCGGTCCGGCGGGCGCGGAGCCCGGCCCGGTGCTCGCCGCCTTCACCGGCCAGTCGCCGGCCTCGGCTTTGCGCGCCTCGCTCGACGCCCGCGGCGTCGGCGAGATCGGCGTCGAGGCGATGCCGCTCGCGCTGCAATCCTGAGGACCGCGGCGCTTGAGCCCGCAGCCCTTGAGCCCGCAGCCCTTGAGCGCGTAGTCAGGCCCCGCGGCCGAGCGAGCGTCCAGCGCGGAGCCGGGCGGGGCCGCGAGCAGGGTCGATGAGAAAGCCGAGAGCCCCAGCCAGATCCGCCGCCAAGCCGCCCGCGGCCCCGCCCGCCGGCAACCCGATCCTCAGCCCGGAGCGGCGCCTGGACGACCACGACCAGAGCATCCGTCCGCTGTCGCTCTCCGAGTTCGTCGGCCAGCGGGCGGCGCGCGCCAATATGCAGATCTTCATCGAGGCGGCGCGCAAGACCGGGCAGGCGCTCGACCACGTCCTGTTCGTCGGCCCCCCCGGCCTCGGCAAGACCACGCTCGCCCAGATCGTGGCGCGCGAGCTCGGCGTGAACTTCCGCTCCACCTCCGGACCCGTCATCGCCAAGGCCGGCGATCTCGCCGCCCAGCTCACCAACCTCGACGAGCGCGACGTCCTGTTCATCGACGAGATCCACCGCCTCAACCCGGCCGTGGAGGAGATCCTCTACCCGGCCATGGAGGACTACCAGCTCGACCTGATCATCGGCGAAGGGCCCGCCGCCCGCTCGGTCAAGATCGACCTGCCCAAGTTCACCCTGGTGGGCGCCACCACCCGCGCGGGTCTGCTCACCACGCCCTTGCGCGACCGCTTCGGCATCCCGATCCGGCTGGCCTTCTACGATGTCGACGAGCTGCAGCTGATCGTCGAGCGCGGCGCCCGGGTGCTGGGCTTGGGCATGTCGGCGGAGGGCGCCAACGAGATCGCGAGGCGGGCGCGCGGCACGCCGCGGATCGCCGGCCGGCTGCTGCGGCGGGTGCGCGACTTCGCGGTGGTGGCCGAGGAGCCGGTGGTGACGCGCGCGCTCGCCGACCGGGCCTTGCAGCTGCTCGACGTGGACGGGCTCGGCCTCGACGTGATGGACCGCAAGTACCTCGCGCTGATCGCGGGCTCGTTCGGGGGCGGGCCGGT
>NZ_BPQM01000190.1 GCF_022179245.1 Methylobacterium gregans | reverse complement strand
CGCCACCGAGAAGGCGAAGGCGGCCCAGGAGAACCCGTCCGGCACGATCACGGCGCGGTCGAGCCCGTAGGCCTCGCCGGGTCGGGCCTCGGGGGGCAGGTGGAGCGTGTAGCTGCGCGTCCGCATGCGGTCCTCCTAGAGGGAGCCCTTGGTCGAGGGCACGCGGCCCTCTTCCCGCGGGTCGAGCGCCACGGCCTTGCGCAGGGCGCGGGCGAGGCCCTTGAAGCAGCTCTCGGCGATGTGGTGCGCGTTGTCGCCGTAGAAGGTCTCGACGTGCAGCGTGAGGCCGGCATTCATCGCGAAGGCCTGGAACCACTCGCGCACGAGCTCCGTGTCGAACTGCCCGATCTTCTCCACCCGGAACGCCGTGCGGAAGACGAGGAACGGCCGGCCCGAGATGTCGATGCAGACGCGCGAGAGCGTCTCGTCCATGGGCAGGTGCACGTCGGCGTAGCGGGCGATGCCGCGCTTGTCGCCGAGCGCCTTGGCGAAGGCCTGGCCGAGCGCGATGCCGCAATCCTCCGCCGAGTGGTGCTGGTCGACGTGCAGGTCGCCGTCGACCTTCACCTCCAGGTCGAACAGGCCGTGGCGGGCGAACAGCTCCAGCATGTGGTCGAGGAAGCCGATGCCGGTCGCGACCCGCGCCTGACCGGTCCCGTCGAGGCCGATCGAGACGCTGACGTCGGTCTCCGCCGTCTTCCGGCTGATGCTGGCGCTGCGCATTCTTCTACGTTTCGCGGATGGTTAGGGACGGGTGCTGCCCGGTCCGGAGGTCTCGGGGTCTTCTAGTGCGGTTTCGGGGGCGGAGGGAAGCGCGGGGTTCGGAACGCATCTTCCCTCTCCCGCAAGGGGGGAGGGAGCGAGACCCGCCTCAGCCCGCCAGAACCCGGCCCGCCACCGCGTCGAGCTTGGCCATCAGCGCGGGGTCGCGCGCGGCCGGCGCCGTCATGATCGCGCCGTCGAGCGCCCGGTGGGAGCCCGCCGGGCAGGCCTCACGCGTCGCCGGGAAATCGCGGGCGAGGCGGGCGACGAGCCGGGCGGCCTTGTCGGCGTTGGCGCGGGCCACCGCCACCACGGCGGCCACGTCCACGGCGTCGTGGCCCGGGTGCCAGCAGTCGAAATCCGTCACCATCGCGATCGTCGCGTAGGTGATCTCGGCCTCGCGGGCGAGCTTGGCCTCCGGCATGTTGGTCATACCGATCACGTCGAACCCCTGCGCCTTGTAGGCCTTGGATTCAGCGAGCGAGGAGAATTGCGGCCCCTCCATGCAGACGTAGGTGCCGCCGCGGACCACCGCGATGTCCTCGGCCTTGGCGGCCGCCGCGATCCGGTCCTGCAGGCGCGGCCCCACCGGGTGCGCCATGGAGACGTGCGCGACGCAGCCGTTGCCGAAGAACGAGGCCGCGCGCCCATGCGTGCGGTCGACGAACTGGTCGACGAGCACGAACAGGCCGGGCGGCAGCGCCTCGCGGAACGAGCCGCAGGCCGAGAGCGAGACGATGTCGGTGACGCCGGCCCGCTTCAGGACATCGATGTTGGCCCGGTAGTTGATGCCGGTGGGCGAGAGCCGGTGGCCGCGCCCGTGCCGGGCCAGGAAGACGATCGTGGTCTCGCCGATCCGGCCGATGCGCAGGGCGTCCGAGGGCTCGCCCCAGGGGGAGGACAGGGCCTCCTCGCGCACGTCCTCCAGCCCCGGCAGGTCGTAGACCCCGGAGCCGCCGATCACGCCGAGCACCGCTGCCGTCATCTCACCGTCCTTCTCGCGCGCGTCGCCGTTGGCCCAAACGGAAACGGGCCCCTGTCGGGGCCCGTAACACACTTGTCGGTCGAGGCGCAGCCGCCTCAGAACGTCTTGTGCAGTTCCGGCTGGAGGCCGTGGGTCTCGCCGCCGACATCCGCCCAGACCCGCTTCTTCACGTAATAGAGCAGGCCCGCGAGAATGATCAGGAACAGGATCACCCGCAGACCCAGCGCCTTGCGGGCCATCATGTGCGGTTCGGCCGCCCAGGCCATGAAGGCCGCGACGTCCTTGGCGTACTGGTCCACCGTCTCGGGCACCACCGGCTGGCCGTCGTCGCCCTTCGGGTAGCTCACCTGCCCGTCGCTGATGGGGTTGGGCATCGCGATGATGTGGCCGGGATAGTACTTGTTGTAGTGGCCGCCATCCGGCACCTCAGTGCCCTTCGGCGGCTCCTCGTAGCCGACCAGCAACGCGTGGATGTAGTCGACGCCCTGCTCCGCGTAGCCGGTGAAGGGCAGCGCATCGAGCACGAACCACGGGAAGCCGCGCTCGTAGGTGCGGGCCTTGGCCAGCACCGAGAAGTCCGGCGGCGCCTTGCCGCCGTTGGCGGCGGCCGCCGCCTGGTCGTTCGGGAAGGGCGGCGGGAAGCGGTCTGCCGGGCGGCCGGGCCGCTCGAACATCTCGCCCGAATCGTTCGGCCCGTCCTTGACCTGGTAGGTCGCGGCCAGCGCCTTGACCTGCGCGGCCGAGTAGCCGGGCCCACCCGGCTCCGCGAGGTTGCGGAAGGCCACGAGCTTCATGCTGTGGCAGGCCGAGCAGACCTCCTTGTAGACCTGGAAGCCGCGCTGGAGCTGGCCCTGGTCGAAGCTGCCGAACACGCCGGCATAGCTCCACTTCTGGCGCGGGGGCTGCGGGGCGTGGCCGTCCTCGGCCACGGCCGGAGCGGCGACCAAGGCGCCGCCGAGGGAGGCCGCGACCAGGGTCGCGGCGAGGAGCGTGCGGATCGTCATCGCGTCTCTTGGCCCCTGTCTCAACCCTTGGTGGTCGGTGCGGCGGCGGCGCCGGCGGGCATGCCCGATCCGCTCACCTGCTTACCCGGCCCGGTCACGCTCTCGAGGATCGAGCCCGGCAGCGGGGTCGGCGTCTCGAACAGGCCGACCAACGGCATCACGATGAGGAAGTGGGCGAAGTAGTAGGCCGTGCAGATCTGCGAGGCGATGACGTAGCCGCCCTCCGGGGGCTTGGCGCCGAGCCAGCCCAGGATGATGCAGACGCCGACGAACACCCAGAAGAACTGGCGGTAGATCGGCCGGTAGTTGCACGAGCGCACCCGCGAGGTGTCGAGCCAGGGCGCGAGCGCCAGGATCAGCACCGCCGAGAACATCAGGATGACGCCGCCGAGCTTCGAGGGCACCGCGCGCAGGATCGCGTAGAAGGGCAGGAAGTACCATTCCGGCACGATGTGGGCGGGGGTCACGGCGGGGTTGGCCGGGACGTAGTTGTCGGCGTGGCCGAGATAGTTCGGCTGGTAGAAGATGAACCACGCGAACAGGATCATGAACACCACGACGGCGAACACGTCCTTGATCGTGGCGTAGGGGGTGAAGGGCACCGCGTCCTTCGAGGACTTGATCGGGATGCCGGTCGGGTTGTTCTGGCCCGTGACGTGCAGCGCCCAGACGTGCAGCACCACGACGCCCGCGATCATCCAGGGCAGCAGGAAGTGCAGCGAGAAGAAGCGGTTCACCGTCGGGTTGCCGACCGAGTAGCCGCCCCAGAGCAGGCTCTGGATCGTGTCGCCGACCACCGGGATCGCCGCCAGGATGTTGGTGATGACGGTGGCGCCCCAGTAGCTCATCTGGCCCCACGGCAGGGTGTAGCCGAGGAAGGCCGTGGCCATCATCAGGAGGTAGATGACGACGCCCAGGATGTAGAGCACCTCGCGCGGGGCCTTGTATGACCCGTAGTAGAGGTTGCGGAAGATGTGGACGTAGACGGCCACGAAGAACATCGAGGCGCCGTTGGCGTGCGCGTAGCGCAGCAGCCAGCCGTAGTTCACGTCGCGCATGATGTGCTCGACGGAATCGAAGGCGCCCTTGGCCGAGGGCTCGTAGTGCATCGCCAGCCAGACGCCGGTGATGATCTGGATGCCCAGGAACGCGATCAGGATCGCGCCGAAGGTCCAGAAATAGGTGAGGTTGCGCGGCACCGGGAAGGCGACGAACGACGAGTGGACGAGGCCGACGATCGGCAGCCGCGACTCGAACCACTTGGCGAGCCGGCTCCGCGGCACGTAGGTGTTGCCGTGTGCGCTCATGGTGGGGATCCTCCGGGGGCTCTCAGCCTCTTCTCGTCACGCGGCTGCCTTGCCGCCCTCCTCGCCGATGCGGATCTTGGTGTCCGACTGGAAGGCGTAGGGCGGGATCGGCAGGTTGATCGGGGCGGGACCGCGGCGCACGCGCCCGAGCGCGTCGAACTGCGAGCCGTGGCAGGGGCAGGACCAGCCCTCGAAATTGCCGGAGTGACCGATCGGCACGCAGCCGAGATGCGTGCAGTTGCCGTAGACGACGAGCCACTGCTCGTGGCCCTTCTTGACGCGGGTGTCGGCGGCGGCCGGGTCGATCAGCTGATTGACCGGCACGGCCTTCATGTCCGTGATCTCCTTCTCCGTGAGTTTCCGCACGAAGATGAGCTTGCCGCGCCAGAACACGTTGACGATCTGGCCGTCAGTGATCGGCGAGAGATCGACTTCCAGCGGCGCGCCGGCCGCGATGGTGGCGGCGTCCGGCGCCATCGAGGCGACGAAGGGCCAAGCCACGGCGACGGCGCCGACCGCGGCGCCCGCGCCGGTCGCGAGGTAGAGGAAGTCCCGGCGGGTGCCCTCCTGCGGGGCGGCGCCGGCGGGCGCGGCGGCAGTCGTGTTCGCCAAGGTCTCGTGCCTCCCAGAAGAGCAGGTGTTCTCACCGTAGCCGACGAGGCGTGCCGCCCGCGCGCGCGGGACCGGTGATCCGCGTAGGACCACAGCACGATCGTTCTAAACTGTGCAATGCGACCGCCCGTCGCCCGAAGTCAAGGCGGGTCCCGGGCTCCTTCCCGCACCGCGGAAGGAAAGCGGGGCCGGATGTATCATCCGGGTGTCGGTGGGGCCGGCCCATCCTCTCCCGCGGAGGCAGAGCCATCGCAAATGCCGCGCGAGCCCTGAGCCGGATCGGGCGCGGGTCTCCTCTCCCGCACGGGAGAGGGGGCGCGTTGCGGTTCAGGCGCGGTTCGAGGGCGGGCGAGCGCGGGAGCGGCGAACGCTTACGATCTTCCGCGCTAGCGACCGCCGGCTGCCGGCCGCGCCAGAAGGCCGGTGGTCAGCCGGCGCCAGCGCAGGACCAGCAGCGCCGCCACCACGAAGAGCCCGGCGCAGAAGCCCGTCCAGATGCCGTAGCCCTCGTAGCCCACGCCCCAGGCCAGGGCGGCGCCCAGCGGCACGCCGAGGCCCCAGTAGCCGCCCACCGCCACCCACATCGGCACCTTCGTGTCCTGCAGGCCGCGCAGCACGCCGAGGCAGACCGACTGCACGCCGTCGGCCACCGCGAAGAGCGCTGCGAAGCCGATGAAGGCCGTTGCCACCGGCAGCACGCCCGCGTTCGACGGCGCGTCGAGATCGAGGAACAGGCCCGTCAGGGCCGCGGGCGCCGTGAGCTGCAGCCCCGCGCAGAGCGTCATGAACACGAAGGCGAGGCCCAGCGCCACGAGGCCGGAGCGGCGCACGCCCGCGCCGTCGCGCCGGCCGAAGGCCAGGCCCACCCGCACGGTCGCGGCCTGCGCGACGCCGTTCGGCACCATGAAGCAGAAGGCCGCGATCTGGATCGCCACCGCGTGGGCGGCGAGCTGGGTCGCGCCGAACAGGCCCATGCCGAGCGCTGCCGCCTCGAACAGCCCGGCCTCGGCGAGGCCGGTCGCCACGATCGGCAGGCCGAGGCGGAAGACGCGGCCGAGCAGGACCGGGTCGAACCGCCAGAGCCGGTGGAACAGCCGGTAGCGCCGGAGGCGGGGATCGCAGAGCACCACGGCGACGAGGAGGACGAGGCTGAAGATCGCCGAGGTCACGGTGGCGAGGCCGACGCCCGCCATGCCGAGACCGAGCCCCGCCGGGAAGGCCTCGCTCCCCGGGAAGGCGAGCCAGATTCCGAGCGCGACGTTCAGCGGCAGGGCCGCGAGGCTCGCGGCGAGCGCCCAGCCCGGCCGCTCCAGCGCGGCGAGCGCGCCCCGTAAGCCCATGAACAGCAGGGCCGGCCACATCGCCCATTGCAGCACGCGCATGTAGGCGCCCGCCGCTTCCGCCAATGCGGGCGGCTCGCCGATCGCGGCGAGCAACGGGCCGGTGTACCAGAGCAGCCCCATCATGGGCACGGCGATGAGCGTCGCCGCCCATAGGCCCGCCCGCAGGGTGCGGCGCACCGGGTCGGTCGCGCCGGCCATGCGCCCGAGCGCCTCGGCGATCAGGGGCGCCACCGTGCTGGTGAGCCCGATGCCCCCGATGAACAGGATGAAGTAGAGCCCGTGCGCCAGCGTCGCCGCGGCGAGCTCGCCGGCGCCGAGACGGCCGAGCATCACCACGTCGGCCATGATCAGGCCGTGCTGGGCGAGGTTGATGAGGACGAGGGGCCCGGAGAGCGCGAGCGTCGCGCGCAGTTCCCGGAGCCAGGGACGCTGCAACGGGGCCCCTTCCCGCGCGGGAAAGCCCGCGAGGTCGAGTGCCGGCATGGAGGATCTCTTCGGACTGGAGGTGGGCGCGGCCCTGCCGCACCGGATGATATGGGGATCTCCTAGCCGCCCAAGGCGTCGGAAACGTGTCGCCGGGGTACCTCCCCGTCCCGGTCGGGCAGGAAGCCGCCGGACTGGCGCGTCCAGAGCCGGGCGTAGAGGCCGCCGCGCGCCACCAGCTCGGCGTGGGTTCCCTCCTCCACGATCCGGCCCCGGTCGATCACGATCAGCCGGTCGAGCGCCGCGATGGTGGAGAGCCGATGGGCGATGGCCAGCACCGTCTTGCCCTGCATCAGGGTGTCGAGCGCGTCCTGAATCGCGGCCTCGACCTCGCTATCGAGGGCCGAGGTGGCCTCGTCGAGGATCAGGATCGGGGCGTCCTTCAGGATGACGCGGGCGATGGCGATGCGCTGGCGCTGGCCGCCCGAGAGCTTCACCCCGCGCTCGCCGACTTGCGCCTCGTAGCCGCGCCGGCCCTTGTGGTCGACGAGGTCGGCGATGAAGCCGTCGGCGTGGGCGAGGCGGGCCGCCCGCGCCACCTCGGCGTCGGTGGCGTCCGGGCGCCCGTACGCGATGTTGTCGCGGATCGAGCGGTGCAGCAGCGAGGTGTCCTGGCTCACCATGGCGATGGCGCCGCGCAGGCTCTCCTGCGTCACCCCCGCGATGTCCTGCCCGTCGACCAGGATGCGCCCGCTCTCGACGTCGTGCAGCCTGAGAAGCAGCGAGGCGATCGTGCTCTTGCCCGCGCCCGAGACGCCGACGAGCCCGACCTTCTCGCCCGGGCGGATGGTCAGCGAGAGATCCTCGATCACGTTGGCGTCGCCGCGCCCGTAATGGAAGCCGACCGCCTCGAAGCGGATGCCGCCGCCCCGGACCGCGAGCGTGCCGGCGCCGGGTGCATCGACCAGCGCGTGCGGCCGGCTGATCGTCTGCATGCTCTCCTGGATCACGCCGACATTCTCGAACACGCCGCGGACCGTCTGCATCACCCAGCCCGACATGGCGATGAGGCGCAGCACCAGCGCCAGCCCCGCCGAGGCCTCGCCGGTGCTCATCGCGCCGCGCTGCCAGAGGAGCAGCGAGGCGGCGCCCGTCGCGATCAGCAGCGCGCTGTTGAGGAGGCCGAGCCCCGTCGTGGTCCAGGTCACCAGCCGGAACTGGTGCAGGTAGGCCTTCGTGTGCACGTCCACCGCCTCGCGCACGGCGGCGCGCTCCTCGCGGTCCCGGGCGAAGAGCTTCACCGTGAGGATATTGGTGTAGCTGTCGACGACGCGCCCGATCAGCGTCGAGCGGGTGTCGGCGGTGCGGTGCGAGCGGGTCCGGGCGCGGGGCACGAACCACGCGGTCAGACAACCGTAGGCCACCACCCAGATCACCACCGGCAGGGCGAGCCACAGCGAGATCGAGCCGAACAGCCCGACCGCGGTCAACGCGTAGATCGCCACGTAGAGCAGCGTATCGATGAACACGACCGCGAGCTCGCGCACCGCCGGCCCGACCTGCACCACCCGGTTGGCGAGCCGCCCCGCGAAGTCGCCCTGGAAGTAGGAGAGCGAGTGGCCGAGCGTGTAGAGATGCGCCCGCCAGCGGATCTGGTTGGTCGCCTGCGGCACAACGAGCTGGTTCGACAGCACCTCGTGCAGCCAGATCGAGACCGGCCGCACCACCGCGACGAGCCCGATCGCCAAGCCGATGCCGAGCGCGTGGTCCTGCAGCACGGTGGCGCGGTCGGCGCTCGCCAGCAGATCCACGAACCAGCGCATCACGAGGTAGAGCGAGGCCTCCACCGTGCCTGCGATCACCGCGATCACGAAGAGGGCGAAAAGCGCCCAGCGGATCGGGTGGAGGTAGAAGCGCGCGAAGCCGAGCACCGTCCGGGGCGGCATCCGCCCCTCTTCGAAGGGCGCGAACGGGTCGATGCGGCGCTCGAGCCAGTCGAGGAACATCAGGATCAGGGGGCTGAGACAGGGCCTCCTTAGGTAAGGGCGCTTGACCCCGGGCCAAGCGCGGGGCGATGCCGCGGCGCGCAGACCTGCCCTGCACGCCCGCCCCGCACGATCCGATGCTCCGCCTCGCCCTCTACCAGCCCGACATCCCGCAGAATACCGGCACGCTGCTGCGCATGGCGGCCTGCCTGGGGCTCGCCGTCGAGATCATCGAGCCGGCGGGCTTCGACGTCTCGGACCGGCACCTGCGCCGCTCGGGGCTCGACTATCTCGACCATGTCGCGCTGACGCGGCACCGCTCCTGGGCGGCCTTCGAGGAGTGGCGCCGCGCGGCGGGGATCCGCCTCGTCCTCGCCACCACGGCGGGCGCCCTGCCCTACACGGGCTTCGGCTTTCGGGACGGCGACTGCCTGCTGATGGGGCGGGAATCGGCGGGCGTTCCCGAGGCGGTGCACGCGGCGGCCGATGCCCGGGTGGTGGTGCCGATCCGGGACGGGATGCGCTCGCTCAACGTCGCGGTCGCGGCCGCGATGCTGGCCGGCGAAGCGCTGCGGCAGACGGGCGGCTTCCCGGGGTAAGGGGCGGATGCGCCCCGAACGGATGCTCGATTCCTCGACCCTGCGCGGCGCGGTCCGCGCCGCAGGGCGGACCGCGCTTCGGTCCACACCGATGTGATAGCCCGAACTAGGCCCGATCTAGCTCGGAAGAGAACGTGCCTCCCTAGATCGCCTCGGGAAAATGCGGGCAGCGAAGCTGTGGAGCGCTTCGACTACAGTCATCGCGAGGAAGGTTGTTGCAATGACCCAGGTCCTATCATTGCAGCGGGAGGCGCTGGTTCACGAACTTGAGAGTCCTGCAAGTCTCATGCGCGGCATGAGCGCGGTGAAGACGCATTATAGGCCCTATGTCTGTCCGCTTCACGCAGTCCTCGAACAGATCCCGCCGGAGGCGCGGGTGTACGATATCGGATGTGGGTCCGGCTCGTTCCTCTATCTGATCCGAAGGCTCAGATCCGCGATCCGGGCCCAGGGGCACGATGTCTCGGCCGAGGCGATCGCGGCGGGGCAGCAGCTCGCCAAGATCGAGCCAAGTATATCGGTCTCCCTGCGAGGCGCCGATTATGTTCCGGATCTGAGTGATGTCGATGTCGTGACGATGATCGATGTTCTGCATCATATTCCCAGGCGGGAGCAGGCCGGTTTCGTCGGACGCATCGTCTCGAAGATGCGCGTCGGGTCGCGGATCGTCATTCTCGATATCGATGCCGCGCGCCGATGGCGGGCCTGGGCCAATCAGATCCACGATCTCGTGCTCGCGCGCGAGTGGGTCAATCCCCGCACCGCGGCATCGACGATGCGGTTGCTGCAGGATGCGGGAATACAGGCCGAGATACCGCGTCTGTACTCCACCTTGTGGTACGGACATTACCTGATTTCCGGAATCAAGACCAAAAATTGAACTGCGGAATCCAGAGGCGGTCGGGCCGGCGATCTTCGCCCATGAACGTCGCTTATGAAATTGGCCCATGAACTTGGCCCATGAACGCTTTGGGGATGCTGTCATGCACGATGCCGTCATCAAACGTCCACGCCTCAGGACGCATCACGTGGTCGCGATCATGGTGTCGGTCGCAGCGATGATCATCATCCTGTACAGAAGTGTCCTGCACGTCGAATCCGCCGATGCGCATTGGTGGTTTCTGCCCTGGCTGCGGCATATCCTTGATCACGGCGTCGTCCAGACGCTCTCGATCAACCTTCCGGTGCTCGTACCCGAGGCCAATAACGCGGGAAACTACACGCCTCCATATCTGTATCTGCTTTCGGTAGGCAGTTACGCGAGCGCGTTCGCGGACGATCTGACTGTCATCAAGATGGTTTCCATCTCGGGCGCGATATTCTGTGCCGCCTCGCTGGCTTATCTGCTCTCGGGTTACGTTCGCCGCGAGATCGCGCTCTGCGGCGCGATCGCCTACCTGCTGCTCCCGAGCGTCGTCTCGAATGCGGCGGCCTGGGGCCAGATCGAGTCGTTCTACACCGGGTTCGTCCTCATCGCGGTCGCCCGGGCCGGACGGGACGACCTCGTATCCTGCATGATCGCCTTCGGCGTCGCGGTATCCATCAAGCTGCAGGCGGTCTTCATCGCACCGTTTCTGCTCTACTTGGTCATATCGCGCCGGGCCTCGGTCGGCGTCCTCGTCATACCTCCGGTCGTCTACGCGCTGATGATGGTCCCGGCCTGGATGGCCGGACGCCCGGCTCGCGACCTGGCGATGATCTACGTCGAACAATCGCACGCCTATCCGTGGCTCTCGATGAACGCCCCGAACCCCTGGACGTTCGTGCAGTATTTTCGTCTGATCCCTCAGCCGACCGGCATGGTCCTGGGGATCGGCGCCGGCTTGGTCGTCGGCCTGACGATCGCCGGCCTCGGCTTCGTGCGCAGGGAGTCCGGGCGCAGGGACGAGGGGCCCGAGCTTCTGCTGATCGCCCTGGCGAGCGCGACGCTGATCCCCTACGTCCTGCCCAAGATGGGGGATCGGTACTTCTTCATGGCCGATACCCTGTCCTACGCCCTCGCCATCGCTCACACGCGCCGCTGGTCGGTCGGCGCGGCGCTCGCGATCCAGATCGGTTCCTTCGGCGCGTATCTCACGCATTTCACAGGGTATCGCGTCGGAACCGGCCTGGGTGTGCTGGCGATGACGGTCGCCGTCATCGTGATCTGCAGCCGAATGCTCGAACTTCGGCATCTTCGGCAGGGCGTGAGATCGTTCGGCATCGGGGGCCGCGTCGGCGAAGGACGGCCGGTGGTCGAGCGTATCTGAACCGCGCGGAGCGGTCTCCGCCGCCCGACGCACGCTGGGGGCTCGGCGGCCAGGAGCCGAATCGCCACGCTCATCGGTCCCCCACGGAGCGGGCGGCCGCGGCGTCGAGCCTATGGCCGCTCCTCGTCGTCCTTGCGTCGGCGCTCGGCCTCGTAGCCGGCCGCGATGCCGAGATCGATGGCGCGGCGCGCCAGCCGGACGCCGAGCCAGAACAGGATCAGGCAGATGAGGACGATCAGTCCGGCCTTGAGCGGGTTCATGGGGAGCGCCTATCTCATGCGGCCCGGCCCGGAAACCCCGCGGCCCCTCCCCCGACCCGGCGGACCGTTTGAGCGCGCGCGAGACCTTCCACATCGAGATCCTGGGACCGGCGAGCCGCGCCGAGCCAGACCCCATCCTCTCCCGCGTCTCGGTGCGGGTCGAGGATCAGGCCGGCGCCGAGGAGCGGGCCCTGCGGCTCTTCGCCCGCGCGCGTGTCCCCCAGCGCGCGGGCGAGCCTGCCGAGGCCGTGCGGGTGATTGACGGGGCCGGCCGGGAGGTGTTCTTCCGCAGCCGCTTCGACGAGGGAGGGTGAACCGCTTCCACGAGCGCGGGCCGGAACCGCACCGCGCTCCCTGCCCTGTAGGGAGAGGGGACCCGCGCCCCCTTCGGAAGCTGAAAGAATACGGTAGCCTTGCAGGAGACGGAGCCCGCGCCGCGTCGGGGCGCGGCCTCAGACCAGATAGCCCGCCCCGAACTGCTCCGCGGTGACGCCCTCGAGCTGGACCGTGCCACCGCCCGAGAGGGTGAGCAGCGCGTCGCCGTTGCCGGCCGAGCCCAGCGCATAGGTCTGGCCCGAGAAGGCCAGCCGGTCACCCTGCTGCCGGCTGAAGCCGCGGATCAGGTCGGCGCCTGAATTCGCACCGAACACGAAGCGGTCCGCGCCGAGATTGCCGTACAGAACGTCGTTGCCGAGATTGCCGTTGAGCACGTCGTCGCCCTGGCCGCCGTAGAGCGTGTCGTCGCCCTGGCCGCCGAACAGGGTGTCGTCGCCGAAATTGCCGTAGACCGCGTCGGCGCCCTGGTTGCCGTAGACCATGTCCGCGTCCTGGCCGCCGAACAGGCTGTCGTTGTCCAGGCCGCCGAACAGCCGGTCGGCCCCCAGATTGCCGTAGAGGACGTCGTTGCCCTGGTTGCCGTAGATCACGTCGGCGCCGTCGCCTCCCGTCACCGTGTCGTTGCCGGCGAAGGCCATGAAGGTGTCGCTGCGCGGTCCGAGCGCGACGGCGTCGGCGCGCGCGGTCGCGATCGGCGCGCCGATATCCTGTAGGATCGCGAGGTCGAGATCGCTGATGGAGCGGCGCGAGCCGGCCGCGATGGTGGGCGTCATCAGGTCGCCCGCGAGGCTGACATGGCCCTCGCTGGAATCGAGCGGCACCGGTCCGCCGTTGACCCGCACCGCGTTGCCGCCGACGAAGGTCGAGGCGTCGCCGAGCCGGACATTGGCCGCGTAGGTGCTGTTGTCGAGGTAGAGGATTCCGAGCCCGTGCCCGACCTCGTGCGTGAGCACCGAGAGCGCGTCGAGCTGGGTTGCGGGCACGGCCTGCCGGCCCGTGGGATCGTAGAACAGCCGGTCGATATAGGCGGCGCTGACCGTGACGTTGATGTCCGGGCTCTCACCGTTCGGATCGCTGTCCGTGCGGATCTCGATCATCGGCACCGCTTCGTAGGCGCTGCCGGTCCAGTAATAGCTCGACCCGCCGGTCGCGATGGTGTTGCCGGAGGCTTCGCTCACCCGCACGCCGATCTCGATGTTGCCGTAGCCCTGGAGGTAGCGCCCCCAATAATCGGCCGCGGCCTGCAGGGTCTGCAGCACGGCGTTCGCGTTGGCGCCCGCCCCGGTCGCGTCCGTCCAGGACACCGAGAAGGTGGTCATCGGTCAGCTTCCCAAAAAATCGCGCACGCGGTCTCGCTGCGGACACTGGTCCGGACGTGCGGCCGATTTTGGATGCGCGGCGAAGATTACGATCACGTTCCGGTTATGCGGTGCTGATCTTGCCGGAACGGGACCGGCCTGGAGAGACGCCCGCCCCAACATCGGTCCGGCGTCCCGGCGCGATCACAGGGGGGCGTGCGGTACTGCCATTGACTTCGCACCTGCGGGACCGCATATCGGCGCTGCAGCGTCAGCGGCCGACAAGGGTCCGCTTGAGGGGGCTGCGTGACGGAATCGCGGGACCGCCTTGAAGCGGCCTGGAGGCTCCGGCCCCCCTCTTCATTCGTGCATGCACCCGGGCCGCCCCATCACGCGGGCAGCCTCCTGCTCCAGGGACCGCCATCTGATTCGCGCCGCTCGACGAGCCGCGCGCCGGTCCTGCTGCAACGAGACATCCGACTTGACCCAGTTCTCCGATTTCGGCCTCGCCCAGCCCGTGCTGCGGGCGCTCGAAGAGGCCGGCTACCACACGCCCACGCCGATCCAGACCCAGGCGCTGCGCCCGGCGATGGAGGGCCGCGATCTCTGTGGCATCGCCCAGACCGGCACCGGCAAGACCGCGGCCTTCGCGCTGCCGATCCTGCACCGGCTCTCGCTCTCGGACCGGCGGGCCCCGCGCCGCGGCTGCCGCGTGCTGGTGCTCTCGCCGACCCGCGAGCTCGCCAACCAGATCGCCGATTCGTTCTCCGATTACGGCCGCCACCTGCCCTTCACCAGCACCGTGGTGTTCGGCGGCGTCACCATCGGCCGCCAGGAGCGGGCGCTGGCGCCGGGCGTCGACATCCTCGTCGCCACCCCGGGCCGCCTGATCGACCTCGTCGACCGGCGCGCGCTGACGCTGGAGGGGGTCGAGATCCTCGTCCTCGACGAGGCCGACCAGATGCTCGACCTCGGCTTCATCCATGCCCTCAAGCGCATCGTGCGGATGCTGCCGCAGAAGCGCCAGAGCCTGTTCTTCTCGGCTACCATGCCGAAGAACATCGCTGGATTGGCCGAGCAGTACCTGTCCGACCCGGTGCAGGTCGCGGTGACGCCGGTCGCCACCACGGCCGAGCGCGTCGAGCAGCAGGTGATGTTCGTCCACACCGGTGCCAAGCAGGCGCTGCTCGGCCACATCCTGCGCGACCCGAAGATCGACCGCGTGCTCGTCTTCACCCGCACCAAGCACGGCGCCGACCGCGTGGTGCGCGGGCTCGACAAGGTCGGGATCGTCGGCGCGGCGATCCACGGCAACAAGTCCCAGCCCCAGCGCGAGCGGGCGCTCGCCGCCTTCCGCGACGGCTCCTGCCGGGTGCTGGTGGCCACCGACATCGCCGCCCGCGGCATCGACGTCGAGGGCGTGACCCACGTCGTCAACTTCGACCTGCCGAACGTTCCGGAGAGCTACGTCCACCGCATCGGCCGCACCGCGCGCGCCGGCGCCGACGGGCTCGCCATCTCGTTCTGCAACGACGAGGAGAAGGCGTATCTGCGCGACATCGAGCGCCTGACCCGCCAGAAGGTGCCGGTCGCGGGCTTCCCCGAGGGCTTCACGCCGCCCACCCGCCAGGAGGCTGCCGAGATCGCGGCTTCCGAGGAGCGGCGCCCCGAGCGGCCGCAGCAGCGCGGCGGCGGGCGCCCGGGCCAGCAGCGCCAGGGCCATCCCGGCGGCCAGGGCCGTCCGCAGGGCGGGCGTCCGGGCGAGCCGGGCCGCCAGGGCCGGCCGTCGCAGGGCCGTCCCCAGCAGGGGCGCCGCGAGGATCCGCGTCAGGACACCCGCCAGGACCGCGCGGCGCGCCCGCATGCCGAGCGCCCGCACGGCGCCCGCCCGCAGGCCGCAGGCCAGCCGCGCCAGGAGGGCCGCCCCGCGGGCGGTCAGGCCCGGCGCGGCAACCGCCCGCAGGGCGGGGGCGAGGGCCGCGCCATCGGCTGGCTGGAGCGCGCTCCGCGCTCCTGACCCTTCCACCGCTCGGACATCTCGACGCCGCCCCCTCACCGGGGCGGCGTTTCGCGTTTCGGTATTCGTCCGGGACTGGCCTCCGCCGCGCGCCGCGCCATCTCCCCTGTGTCGAACGTGAAGGGAGCCCCGGCCAGATCATGCGGTTCGAGCTGTATCGGGATGCGGGTGGCGCGTGGCGGTGGCGTCTGCGGGTGCAGAATGGCAACGTCGTGGCCGATTCCGCCGAGGGCTATGCCCGCCGGGAGGATTGCGAGCACGGCATCGCCCTGGTGAAGCAGAGCGGCGCCGCACCGACCGTCGACATGACCACCCGGATCGCCTGACGCCGCTCCGCGGAGCCTTGAGGCCCCGCGGACGAGCCGTGCAACGTTCCGGCCGGTCCGGGCGTTTCGCGGCGTCGGGCCGTCTCGTCCGCTCGAACGCCGTCACGAGGAGTTGTGAACGTGTTGAGGAAATTCCTGCTGGCCGCCCTCTTGGTCCTGGGCTTCGCGGCCGCCGCGCCGCACGGGGCCTCGGCCGCCCCGGTCGGGCCCAATCCCGCCCTCGTGACCGGGGCGAGCCCCGTCGCCGAGAAGGCGCAGTTCTATTACGGCCCGCGCGGCTACTACCGGCGCCCCTATTACGGCCGTCGTTTCTACGGCCCGCGTCCCTACTACCGCCGCCCCTATTACGGTCGCCGCTTCTACGGCCCGCGCCGCTTCTACGGCGGTCCGCGCTTCTACGGTCCGCGCCGCTTCTACTACTGAGCGCCGTCGGCAGAACGTCGCCCCCGCCCGTCCGCTCGCCCGAGCGGACGGGCTTTGTCATGCGCGCCGATGCGGGCCGCATCTGCCACACAAAGCGGCTCCGATGTCTGCGAATGCACCACGTTGCGCTGTTTCGCGCGCCAATCTGATGTAGAAACGGGCGTATCGAGGCGGCCGGCGACAAGACCGGGGCGCCCATGAGGAGACGCCCCATGAAGACCGTCGCGCTGCGCCGCGCCCGTCCGCACGACCTCTGGCAGTCGATCCCGCTCGAGTGCTTCGTCTGCGCTGCCGCCGTGTTCCTGGCCGCTGGCCTCAAGCTCGCCGGCCTGATGCCCTGAGATCCCTCGCAGAGGCCCTGACAGCGGCCCTCGAATCGGCTCTCATGGGCGGTGCAGGAGGGGCCGCATGGACCGCGTGGACGCCGACGCTCAGCCCAATTCGCAGCCCTTGGGCGACCTCACGGTCCGCACCATCGCGATGCCGGCCGACACCAACGCCAACGGCGACATCTTCGGCGGCTGGGTTCTCTCGCAGATGGATCAGGCCGGCGGTATCGCCGGGGTCGACCGGGCACAGGGGCGGGTCGTCACCGTGGCCCTCGACGCCATGACCTTCATCCGCCCCGTGCGGGTGGGCGATGTGCTCTGCGTCTACACCCGCGTCGTTCAGGTCGGCCGCACCTCGATGAAGATCGCCGTCGAGGCCTGGGCCCGCCGCTTCTGCACCCAGATCCGCGAGCGGGTGACGGCGGCGACCTTCACCTTCGTGGCCATCGACGAGGCCGGCCGGCCGCGCCCGATCCCGCCGGAGCCCGAGGCGCCGGTGCGCCCCTGAAATCGCCCCCGGATCCTCCTCGGGATCCTGCCCGGAGACCGGTCAGGCCCGCGCGGCGTCCGTGCCCTCGGTCAGCTCCGCGAATTCGGTCTTCAGGCAGGCGACGAGACGACGGAGCCAGAGCCGCACCTCCGCCTCGGCGGCGCGGGCGGCAGCGGCCTCCTCCTCGGCCCGGCGCATCCGGGCCTCGGCGGCCGCCAGCGCCGCTTCGGCCTGCTCCGCCCGCCGCTGCGCCGCTGCGGCCACATCCTCCGCCGCGCGGGCACGCTGCTCGGCGGCCTCGGCCTGCTGGGCGCTGCGGCCGACGAGGGCGTGGGCCCGGCGCGTCGCCTCCTGGGCGCTCGCGCGCACCTCTCGGACGCGTTCGCCCGCCTCGCGGATGAGCTGGATCGCGGACGGCCAGTCAAGGTCGGCCTCCGGATCGGAGGCGCCGGCGACGTCCGTCTCGGCCTCGAACGAGGCCGCGGGCACCGATCCGGGCGCTGCCTCGGGTGCAGCCTCGGCGCCGAAGATTCGGACGATCCGCTCGTGGTCGCCCGGGGCGACGAGGCGCTGGAGCGGCGTCAGGCCGAGGGGCGCTCCGGGCTTCGGTCCGGCGGCCGGTTCGGTCCGGCGTTCCGCCGCCTCCCTCATCGCGCCGCCTCCCGGTCGAGAGCGGGTTCGAGATCCTGGTGGATGGGTGCGAACTCGCTGGCGATGGTCTCGTGGACCCGCAGCAGCCACGTCTCGGCCGTGCGAGCGCGCGCCTCGGCCTGCTCGATCCGCGCCTCCGCCTCGCGCAGGCAGGTCTCGGCCCGCGCCTCGGCGGCGGCGGCCCGACTCTCGGCCGCGCTGACCCGCGCTTCGGCCGCCTCGGCCTCCGCGCGGACTTGCCGCATCAGTTCTCGCATCTGCTGCTCGCGGTCGAGGGCGTGGGCCTCGGCCTCGCGGGCCCGGCTCGCCGCGAGACGGACCCGCTCGATCAGGCCGGTCCAGTCCTCCGGGGAGACCGGCGGCACGTCCGGCTGGGCCGCCGGCCCCCTGACGAGGCGCACGAGGCTGGTCAGCGGATCGGGCCGGGACGGCTCGGCGGCGATCCCGCCCGGGGGCTCCCAGCGCAGCTTTCTGATCGGTTCCATCGGGACGCCCTGCCTTTCGCCCGGATTGCGGCAACCGTCGGTTGATTCCGGTTCGAGCAGGTTTGGTTAACGTCCGTAAACAACTGGTTAAGGATCGCATCCGCGGCCGTGAAACTGCGCGCATGCGGCGCAGGGCCCGAACGCGCGGCGGCCCACCCGGCGCGGGTCGCCGGGTGGGCCGCTTGTCGATCGTTCCGACGCATCGTCGCACAGCACGCGATCGCGCCAGGACGCGGGCGCGTCAGTTCACGCTCATCAGCACATCGGCCGATCCGACGATGGTCGCGATCAGTCCGCAGGAGAAGACGCCGATCATCGCGTATGTGAAGGCCTTGGTGAGCATCGTAAACTTCCCCGTTCTCACATCCTCAGGTGTCGTTCCGGTCGCGCGGATGCCGGATCGGACCGGCCCCGAACGAACGTGCGGGGCAGCAGGACCGTTGCCGCACCGCACAATCGGTCGCAGCCGCGGCGTTCCCCGGCCCTCAGCGGCGGGTGGCGTACCCGCTCAGCAGCGGTAGCCGCCGGCGGTCTGCCCGTACTGCTTCACGGGTCGGGTCTGCTGGTTGGCATTGCCCTCGGCGGCCGAGTTCGCGGTGCAGCGCTCGTAATGGGGCCCGTCATGCACGCCCAGGCCCGCGGAGGGGGCGCTGCCATAGGGGGGCGAGGGGACCGAGTGGCGCTGCGGCCTCTCGTAGCTGAAGCTGAAGGCCAGGGCCGAGGTCGACGGAAGGGCGAGGGCGAGGGCGAGAGCGATCGTCCGGGTCTTCGTCACGCGGCTGGAACTCCTTGTCGCTCGAGGGCGGGGTCGTTGGAAGGCGGGGACGCTCCCCGCCGTGGCGCATCCCGAAGATGCGCGATCGGAGGCATCGGCGCCGTGCCGCGGCGCACCCAACGGGTTCGTGGCGTCCCGCGCTGCAGGGTTCGTCCCTGGCCGACAGCGATTTGAATGGCGCGCGTGAAGTGTGTTGCAGGCTTCTGTCCTCTGCTTCCAAGTGAGCTGTGCGGACTGATTGGGTACTGTGCGTGATAAGCCTTGATCCCGCTGTGTAATCCGTGTTCTTAAGCCGCGAGGGGCTTCTCCTAGGACATTTGAGAATGACAGAAGAATTGACGGACACGACTCCCGACATCGTCGAGCTGACGGGTGACATCGTGTCGGCCTATG
>NZ_BPQM01000189.1 GCF_022179245.1 Methylobacterium gregans | reverse complement strand
CCAGCGCCGGCACGCCGACCTGGCGGGCGAGCAGGATGTGCTCGCGGGTCTGCGGCATCGGGCCGTCGGCGGCCGACACCACCAGGATCGCGCCGTCCATCTGGGCGGCGCCCGTGATCATGTTCTTCACGTAGTCGGCGTGGCCGGGGCAATCCACGTGGGCGTAGTGGCGGTTGGTCGTCTCGTACTCGACGTGCGCGGTCGAGATCGTGATGCCGCGCGCCTTCTCCTCGGGGGCCTTGTCGATCTGGTCGTAGGCCGTGAACGTCGCGCCGCCCGACTCCGCCAGAACCTTCGTGATCGCCGCCGTCAGCGAGGTCTTCCCGTGATCCACGTGGCCGATCGTGCCGATGTTGCAGTGCGGCTTCGTACGGCTGAACTTTTCCTTGCCCATCGCTTCCTGAATCCTACCGAGTAAGGGCCGCGGCGCCCGGAGCGCCGGTTCTGGCGACCGTCGCGCACGCGCCGGTCGTCGCCGCCCGCGCGAGCCTGGGGCCGGGCGAAAAGCGCGGATCGCTTAGAGGGAAGCCGTCCTTTGATCAAGGGCTGCCGCGGCGCGAAGGCCCGGCGCCGGCAGAAACGCCGCGCCCCTAGGGCTCCCGAAGGCCTCCCCAAGGCTAAATCAATTCGGACGGAAGCTGAGCGGTTTTCCAGCAGTGTGGCGCCGCGGGCATAGTGAAGCTTAGGCGGCCGCTATACCTGTGGTTTCAGCGATCACCCAACTTTCAGGCCTTCGCCCATGATGAAGAAGCTCCTCCTCGCGAGCGCCGCCTCGGCCCTCGTCGCGGGCGCCGCCAGCGCCGCCGATCTGCCCCGCCGCGCCGAGCCGCCGCCGGTCTTCACGCCGGTGCCGGTCTTCACCTGGACGGGCTTCTACGCCGGTACGCACACCTCGTACGGCATCACCGAGAACGGCAACATCATCACCCGCGGCAACGACGGTCCGGGCGCCGGCCCGCTGCTCGCGCCGAACTTCACCAGCACGGTCGGCAACGTCGCCGGCGGCCGCCGTCCGGCCTCGTTCAGCACCGAGACCGACAAGATCGGCAAGATCGGCGGCGGCATCGGCTACAACTACCAGTTCACGCCGGGCTCGGGCTTCGTCGTCGGCGTCGAGGCCTCCTGGACCTGGACGGACCTGACCCGCGGCCGTTCCTTCGTCAGCGGCCTGAACGACGTGAGCACCTACCGCCAGAGCCTCGACTGGCTCGGCACCGTCACCGGCCGCGTCGGCTACGCCTTCGACCGCTTCCTCGTGTACGGGACCGGCGGCTTCGCCTACGGCAACGTCTTCTACGACGCGCAATTCCGCTCGAACAACGCGGCCGCCGGCTTCCCGCTGGCCTATGCGGGCCGCTACGACGACCTCGAGACCGGCTACGTCTACGGCGGCGGTGTCGAGTGGGCGATCCCGACCGATTCGTTCCTGAACTTCTTCAGCGTCGGGCGCTACCTCGGTCTCAAGGCCGACGTGACCCTGAAGGCCGAGTACCTGCGCTACGATCTCGGCAGCCGCAACGTGCTGGTCAGCAGCATCAACCCGGCCACTGGCGCCCAGTTCGTGCCGACCGCCAACGGCTCCTATACCTCGCGCTTCAACACCGAGGGCCAGCTGATCCGCGCCGGCTTCAACTACAAGTTCGGCAGCTACTGATCTCCACCGGCGACATATCGCCGGTCGGTACGATGGGTCGAGGGCGGGCGTCGGCAACGACGCCCGCCCTTCGCGTTGCGGGCCGCCCTGCTGACCGGGCTGGCGGGCGCCCTATCTCGCGGCGGCGGTGACATGAGCCGCGCGATCCGGAGCCCGACCCCCTTGATGACCGAGCGCCTGCGCCTCTTCACCTCGCCCTCCGCCTTCCCGAATCCGCAGCGTGTACGGCTCTTCCTCTACGAGAAGGGCATCGCGGGCCGCGTCGACGAGGTGATCTACGACATGGCGCCGGGCGGCCAGCAGCGGCAATGGCCGCATCTGAAGATGAATCCCTGGGGCGAGACTCCGACCCTGCAGCTCGCGGACGGGAGCTATCTCGCCGAGACCACCGGCATCGTGCGCTATCTCGACGCGGCGTTCGACGGGCGTCGCATCACCGGCGCCGACGCGCTGGCGCAGGGGCTCGACGCGATGTGGGACAGCCGAATCTGGGTCCACATCCTCTACCGGATCACCACGATGTTCCACGTGATGCACCAGGGGCTCGGGCCGAAGCTGGAACTGACGAGCAATCCGCAATGGGGCGAGCATTGCCGCAAGGAGGCGCTGGCCCACGCCGCGCTCGTCGACCGGCACTTGGCCGACGGCCGGTCCTGGCTGCTCGGGGGCGACGCGCCGACATTTGCCGACATCACCCTCTGCACGGCGATCGCCTTCTCGAAATTCCCGGTGAACGCGACACCGCTCGACGAACGCTTCGAACAGATCGACGCGTTCTGGAAGCGCTGGAAGGCGCGGGAGAGCTTCCGCATGGCCTACGCGGACGGCGGCAGCGGCCTCGATGAACTCGCTGTGCCGAAGCGATAGCGCCGCGGGATGCGGCGCCGGTTCAGGCGCTGACCGCCACGCGGACGGGTAGACGGGCCGGTGCGGGCCTCGCCGCCGGGGTTGTTGGGCGCAGCAGGTCGGCGAGCGACACGAACCCGTCGGCGGCGCCCTGCCCGGCCCGGATGCCGAAGCCCAGGGCGAAGGAGCGGCCGAGCGCCGCGTCGCGCTCCAGGCCGAAGCGGTCGAGCGCCGCCAGGAACGCCTCGCGGAACAGGCTCGGCCGACACCAGCGCTTCTCGGCCATCTGCAGGGGCCAGTCCCACAGGCCCTCCTCCCGCCGGGCGCCGAGAACCGAGCGGCCGATGAAGTAGCCGCTCGCGTGCTCCAATCCGTCCTCGGACAGCGACCAGTCGTCGTTGCGGAACGTCACGGCCGCGCCGGCATCGTTCATGGCGGTTCCCCTGCCTCTGTCCTTGCCTGTCCTTCGAGCCCGGCGGGTCTTGGGCCCGCGCATCGGCTGGAACATTCAAGGAACACTGGCCCGGAACGAGACAGGGGTCAAGCGTTCGTTCTTATTGTGTTCACGTCGGGCGGGATGACGCCGGGACCCCGCTCAGCGTGCCTTGCGGAACAGGGGATGCTCGACCCGATCGCCGGCGCGGATCCCGAGCCGCGCGGCGGTGCCGGCATTGAGTTCGAGCACGGCTAGCACTGGCTCGCCCGAGAGGATGGTCCGGGTCGAGAGCGGCTCGGTGTCGGCGGCGACGCGCGCCACAGTCCCGTCCGGCCGGATGAACAGCATGTCGAGCGGCAGATAAGTGTTCTTCATCCACATCGCGACCGGCTCGACCCGCTCGAAGTCGAAGAGCATCCCGTGATTCGGCGCCATGCTGCGCCGGAACATCAGGCCGCGGGCGCGATCGGCGTCGTTGCGCATCACCTCGACCTCGAAGCGCTGCGGGCCGCCCCGGGTCGCGATCGCCAGGGGCTCGGTGCGGGCCGCTTCCTGGGCGTGAACGGTCGGGACGGCGGCCGGAAGGGTCCCCACCGCGGCGAGCGGCAGGCTTGAGGCGACGAGCGCCCGGAGGATACGCAGCACGGGAACGGGACCCTTCAGTGGGAGGCGGGGAGCGCGCCGTCCATCAACCGCACTTCGGCGGCCATGGCTCCCTTCGAGCCGTCGCCGTAGCGCACCAGCACGGTCTCGCCGGGCTTCAGTTCGGCGATGCCGTAGCGCCTCAGCACCTCCATGTGCACGAAGATGTCCGGCGTGCCGTCCCCGCGCGAGACGAAGCCGAAGCCGCGCAGGCGGTTGAACCACTTCACCACCGCCGGCTCCAGCCCGCTCGTGGGCACCACCGTGACGTGGGTGCGCGGCATCGGCAACTCGGAGGGGTGCAGCGCGCTCGACGCGTCGAGCGAGACGACCCGGAAGGCCTGCCAGCCGCGCGGGCGCTCCACCGCCTCGACCACGATGCGGGCGCCCTCGTTGGCGGTCTGGTGGCCGTCCCGGCGCAGGCAGGTGACGTGCAGGAGGATGTCCGGCGAGCCGTCGTCGGGCACGATGAAGCCGAAGCCCTTGGCGACGTCGAACCACTTGATGCGCCCCGCAACCTCGACGAGGTCGAGCGGTGATTCGGGTGCCTCGCGGCGGCTCGCACCCTCGATGTCGCCTACGGTCCTGGGGTCCCCCGACCCAAATCCGAAATCGTCAGACATCACGCGCTACCCACACCGAATCGCACATCGCGGTTCGCCCACAAGATTAACGAAGTCCTGATTCCGCGGAAGCCCATTTGACCGCCAGCCTGCCCGCCGGAGATGCAATCTTGGCCGTATCGGCAGGGCTGCAACATCCGGTTCCGAGCCGGCCCGACGCGTGACAGGCCGGTGCGGCGGCGAGCAAAATTGGTCCGGGCGGCGGAGCCGGCGCCCGCCCGCTGCCGAGGCATTCCGGCGGTTTCACGTTTTTGCGAGAGGCCGCGGCACGCGTGCGGGGTGCGAAACCGGGCGCCGGGTTGCTATGGCCGCGCCATGCAGACGCCGTCTCCCACGCCCTCCCCTGCCCGCCCGCGCGACCGCCTCGCGGTCATCGATCTCGCCCGCGGCGCGGCGTTGGCGGCGATGGTGGCCTACCACGCGACCTGGGATCTCGGTTACCTCAGGCTGACGCCCGAGAACGCGGCGCTGAGCCCGGGCGGGCGCGTCGCGGCGCACCTCATCGCGGGCAGCTTCCTGCTGCTGGTGGGCGTCGGCATGGTGCTGATGAACGGGAGCGGCATCCGCCCGCGCCCGACGCTGCTGCGGGCCGCGCGGATCGCCCTCGCGGCGCTGGCGATCACGGCGGCGACGTGGATCGCCTTCCCGGACAGCTTCATCTTCTTCGGCATCCTGCACTGCATCGCCGTGTCGAGCCTGCTGGGTCTGCCGTTCCTGTTCGCGCCGGTCCCGGTCACCGCGCTCGCGGCCGCTCTGGTGGTCGCCGCGCCGCATCTCGTGCGGGCGGAGATCCTGGACGCGCCGGCCCTGTTCTTCCTCGGACTCGGGCACGCGAGCCCCCGCACCAACGACTACGTGCCGCTCTTCCCCTGGTTCGGCATCGTGCTGGCGGGGATCGTGCTGGGGCGCCTCGGCCTGCCGCGCCTCGCGCGCTCGGGCCTCGGTGCGGGGCAGCCCGTCGGGCGGATCGGGCGCGCGGCGGCCTTTGCGGGGCGGCACAGCCTCGCGATCTACCTCGTGCACCAGCCGCTGCTGCTCGGGATCCTGACGGGGGTCGCGGCGCTCACCGGGCCACATCCGCGGGCGGGCGAGCGGACGTTCCGCGCGGAGTACGTGACAACCTGCACGCGGACCGGCGGCGAGGCTCAAGCCTGCCGGGTCGCGGCCCGCTGCACCGGATCGGTGCTCCGCCGGGACGGGCTCTGGCAGGCGCAAGAGCGGCCCTTCACGGGCACGGAGCGCCTGCGCGCGCAGGCGCTGTCGCAGGCCTGCTACGAGGCCGCGGAGGGCACGCGGGGCGCGCCCTGAGGACCCCGCGCCCCGAACGGGCGCGGGGGGAGGCCCGGATCAGTCCTTGGCGCGCTCGACGTAGGAGCCGTCGGCGGTCATCACCACCACGCGGGTGCCGGCGGCGATGTGGGGCGGCACGGTGGTGCGCACGCCGTTCGAGAGCGTCGCGGGCTTGTAGGACGAGGAGGCGGTCTGGCCCTTCAGCACCGGCTCGGTCTCGGCGACCTCGAGCACCACGCGCTGGGGCAGCTCGATCGTCAGCGGGGTGCTGTTGTGGATCGAGAGCATCACGGCCATGCCCTCCTGTAGGTAGGGGGCGGCGTCGCCCACCACGTCCTCGGGCACCGCGACCTGCTCGTAGTTCTCGGGGTTCATGAAGTGGAACCCTTCGCCGTCCTGGTACAGGAAGGTGTGCTCGCGGTCCTCCACGAAGGCGCGCTCGACCTGCTCGGTGGTGCGGTAGCGCTCCGAGACCTTCACGCCGTCGGTGATGCGGCGCATGTCGAGCTGCGTCACCGGCGTGCCCTTGCCGGGGTGGATGTTCTCGGCGAAGAGGATGACGTAGAGCTTGCCGTCCTTCTCGACGACGTTGCCCTTGCGGAGCGTTGAGGCGATCACCTTCACGGGATTGGTCCTAGATTTGACAAGGCGGGACGCGCGCGCCAAGCGCGGGGCGTTCTCCCGCCGGGGCCACGGCTGGCCCCGGCACTATCCTATCCGCAGCCGGCTTGCCAGCCGCCGCATCGCCAGCCGCCGGGCCCGAACCGTGCCGACAGCCCTCGAGTCCCCCTGGTGGGCGCCCGCGCGCCACGCCGACCGCCGCCCGGCGCTCCTCCTGCGAAACCGGATCACGTCGGCCGTGCGGGCCCACTTCGCCGCGCGCGATTTCGTGGAGGCCGAGACCGCCTGCCTGCAGGTCTCGCCCGGCAACGAGGCGCATCTCTCGGCCTTCGCCACGGAGGCCGTGGGCGCGGACGGGAGCCGCGCGCCCCTCTACCTGCACACCTCGCCGGAATTCGCCTGCAAGAAGCTGCTGGCGGCGGGCGAGCCGCGCCTGTTCAGCCTCGCCCGCGTCTTCCGCAACCGCGAGCGGGGCCCGCTCCACCATCCCGAGTTCACCATGCTCGAATGGTACCGGGCGGGCGAGGCTTACGGGACGCTGATGCAAGACTGCGCCGACCTGCTGCGGCTCGCCGCGGACGTCGCCGGCGCGGCGCGCTTCACCTGGCGCGGGCGCGCGGCCGACCCCTTCGCCGAGCCCGAGCGCCTGAGTCTCGCCGAAGCCTTCGACCGCCATGCCGGCATCGATCTGCTCGCCACGGTCTCCCCGAGCGGCGAGACCGACCGCGACGGCCTCGCGGCCGCCGTGGCGCGGGTTGGCCTGCGGGTCGCGGCGGACGATTCCTGGGCGGACCTCTTCAGCCGCGTCCTCGTGGCGAAGGTCGAGCCGGAACTCGGCCTCGGCCGCCCGACGATCCTCTGCGAGTACCCGATCAGCGAGGCGGCGCTCGCCCGCCCGAGCCCGGCCGACCCGCGGGTCGCCGAGCGGTTCGAGCTCTATTGCTGCGGCGTCGAGCTCGCGAACGCCTTCGGCGAGTTGACTGACCCAGACGAGCAGCGCCGCCGCTTCGCGGCCGAGATGGCGGTGAAGCAGGCGGTCTACGGCGAGACCTATCCGGTTGACGAGGATTTCCTCTCCGCGCTGCCCGACGCCTCC
>NZ_BPQM01000188.1 GCF_022179245.1 Methylobacterium gregans | reverse complement strand
CCCCCCCCCCCCCCCCCCCGCGGTCCGGAGCACGACCGGCTCCGGCGGGTGCATCCTTGTGAGTGCCGGGTTGGGAAAGGATGAACCGCCCGGCTCCTAGGGCGATAGTGGCTCTGTCATGGGCGCTCTCTCCTTCGTCATTCAGAAGCACGCTGCTCGGCGACTGCACTATGACTTCCGGCTCGAGCTTGAGGGCGTTCTGAAGAGTTGGGCGGTTGCGCGCGGGCCAAGACTCGTAGCGGGCGAGCGCCGCCTCGCCGTGCCGGTCGAGGATCACCGCTTGGACTACGGCGGCTTCGGGGGGCATCCCGGCAGGATCCTACGGTGCTGGCGCGGTGCTGGTGTGGGATCGTGGGACCTCGAAGCCAGACAGTGATGCGGCTGCCGGCCTCGCCGACGGCTCGCTCGGCTTCATCCTGCAGGGTGAGAAGCTGAGGGGCGGGTGGCGGCTGGTCCGCATGAAGCCGCGCCAGGGTGAGCGGCAACCCTCCTGGCTGCTGATCAAGGGAAAGGACGGGGCGGCCCGGCCGCGATCGACACCGGATGTACTGATCGAGCTGCCGCTCTCTGTCATCTCCGGCCGAGGCATCGAGGAGGTTGCCGCTGAGGGATGACCGGGTGGAGCCTCTGAAAGGCGGCCCCGCCAGCGCCGACAAGACGCCCCGAAACAGCCGTGATACGCAGTCAGGTCCGCCTTCAGCAAGCAGCCTGAGGGGGGCAACCATGCTGGGGATCCGTTCTGCCTATGTCATTGCGCTGTGGTCGGTGATCACGGCCGGCGCCGTAGTCCACGTGGTAGCAGAGCATGCAGCACCAAAACCGACGGCTGAGGCATCGGCGGCTATGCCCGTGACGCTCGCAAGCGCCGGCCATCGGGAGGATGCGTTCGGCAATCGATATCGGACGAGGGCAGGTTGGTAGCGGTCGGCGTCAATCTAGGCTGTGGAGATCGTCGTTTCATCTCAAGACAGAGGATTAGCTTCGGCCGCGCTTAACCTGGCCGGATGCAGGCTCCATCCATGCAACGGAGATGAGCCATGCGGACGTGGATGGTGGTAGGCGCGGCGGCCTTGGCCATAGCAGCCAGCATCCAAGGCGCAGAGGCACGCGGGCGCGGCTTCGGACGCTTGTTCTCTGGGCGTGCCCCGACATCTTACCAGCCCGCCGCGACGATATCGGCTGCTAGTCAGCGGATAGACCCTCGGCCGGTAGGTCGGATCAGCTATCAGCCCGTCGTCGCTATCACCTCAGGCCGGGCCGGGGCAGTGGCTGCAGCATCTGCGGTGCCAGTGGGGGTCGGCGCGGCAGAGCTTCGCCTGTCCGATGAAGCAACAGCGTCACCTCCTCGCCCTCCCATTGCAGCGCTTCAGCCAGTGGAAGAGGCACGGACCACGATAGCGGCTTGCGCGCTGGACAGGCGAGTCGGTGGGCTACGCGTGCCGGAGGGTGGTTTCTGCCTCATCAACTAGTGCTGCTCTGGCAAGCTGGTCTTTATGCCGGCTGATGAAGGGCGACATCGCGATGGTGGCAGCGTCACAATGCACGCCAACGGAGCGCAGGCAGCGGGCGACTAACGCGAGAGCATTCTGTCGCAGAAGCCGAAGATCGACTAGACGCCGGGGCGCTCATATCTGAACTTGCTTTTGATCAGCATCTCAATCTGGGCATTCAGGGGCTGAACGGGGCGTGCTCTGGTCTGGGTCCACTGGCGCCGAACCGCCGCTTTCGGCCCTTCGGAGGCGTTGGGCGCGTCCGCTTCCGGGCTAGGTGGCAGGAGACGTCAGCCGAGCGAGCGCGCCAATGATCTGTCGGAGCTGAAGCGGCTTCTCCAATCGCTCGACCTGCTCGAACTCCGCCGGGATACCCTCGGCGTCGTAGCCCGTGGTGAACACGAACGGGACGCCCCGGTCCCTCAACCTCTCAGCCAGCTTGAAAGACGGACCAGGTCCGAGGTTGATGTCGACGACCGCGGCGTCAGGGCGTTGTCCCTCCAGTTCTGTCCGCGCGTCTGCCTCGTCGCGCACAGGCCGATCACTTCCGCGCCCGCACCGCGGAGTGCTCGCGCGGTGTCAGTGGCGAGGTAGTAGTCATCTTCCACCACCAGGATGCGGAGGCCGTCCAGGTCCGGTTCGCCGGTCATGTCGATTGCTCCTCCGAACACGGTGACGCCCTGCGGGGCATCCGTTTCCAGAATGCTGGCTCCCTTTCGGAGCGGGAACTCCAGGGGGCAGCGGGCCCCGCTGGGCTCGATGGTGATCTGCCCGCAGCCCCGCAACTCGTCGGGGATGCGCGCCTCGATCAGCTCCGAGCCGAAGCTGCGACGGCGCGGCACGTCCGGTGTGGGTTGAGGGCAGGTGGGTGCGCCTTTCTCAGTCCAGTCGAAGGCGAGCCAAGGCACGCCGCGCTTTTCGAAGATCGACCAGCGCACGGTGACCTTGCCAGTCGGCACCAAGAGAGCGCCGTATTTGACGGCGTTGGTGGCCAGCTCGTGGATCGCCAGCGATAGCACCTCGGCCGCCTTGGGCGAGAGCGTAATGTCAGGGCCGCCTTATAACGAACTGGCTGTCATGCTGGGCATGCACGCTGACCTCATCGTGGACGAGGGAGGCGATGCCGACGCTAACATTGGCCGTGCGGGTGAGGAGCGCCTGGATACGCTTTCGTTGCTGGCAGCCTTGCATCCGGTTGCTCGCAGGATTGGACCTCACGGCAATCCACCACTTCTGGTTGGCGCGGGCCTGACGGAACTCACCCGGTGCTCTAATTGCAGCGGGTGCGCACCCGTTCACTGCAGCCGCAACTCAAGGGTCCATCGTGGCTGCTCAGGCCGAGGCATTTCATAAAAGTCTGCTCACCGGCGGCGCGTGCGGGAGGCTCTGCGCCTCACGTGATTGGTCCGGCACTTCGCTTGGCTCAATAGAGGCTTGGTCCCAATGCCTTAGAACTGCGACCTTGATCCTGCTTCGCTCGCCGGTACCGATGGTGATGCTGTGGGGTCTGGACGGCATCATGCTCTACAACGACGCCTACTCAGTCTTCGCGGCCGGACGTCATCCCAAGCTTCTGGGCTCCGAAGTGCGCGAGGGATGGCCCGAGGTTGCCGACTTCAACGACAACGTAATGAAGATCTGTTTGTCCGGGGGCACCCTGTCCTACAAGGACCAAGAGCTCACGCTTTTTCGGCATGGCCACCCCGAGCAGGTTTGGATGGACCTGGACTACTCACCTGTGCTCGACGAGGTGGGTCGTCCGGCGGGCGTGTTGTGTGTGCTGGCGGAAACGACCGAGCGCGTCGGCAGCGAGCGCGCGCTCAAGAAGAGCGAGGAGCGGCTCGCCACCATCTTCGCCAATGCGACAGTAGGCCTGTCGGAGGTCGCACCGGATGGCCGTTTCCTTAGAGTGAACGGGGAGCTGTGCCGTATTCTCGGTCGTGGGTCGGACGAGTTGCTGTCCCTCGGCGTCGCCGACGTGACTTATCCCGAGGATTTGGCTCCAAGCCTCGATGCTATCGAGCGGGCCATGGGAAGCGGCGGAACCACCTCGCTCGACAAGCGCTACCAGAGGCCGGATGGCGCGACCGCCTGGGCCAACAGCCGGGTTACCCGACTTCCCGACGCGGATGGGAGGCCCGGCAACCTGCTCGTGGTTACCGTCGACCTCACCAAGCGCCTTGCCGCCGAGGAGGGCCTGCGAGTCAGCGAGGCACGCTTCCGGCTGATGGCCGACGCGGTCCCGCAGATCGTCTGGATCACCGATGCCGAGGGCCGCACCGAGTTCTTTAACAAGCAGTGGTCGGACTACACCGGCGAGCCCTACGAGCCGACGACGGCCGCGAAGGTGGCCGCCACGTACGTGCATCCAGACGATGCGCCGCCCACCATGATTGCGTTCGATGCGGCTCGGCGGTCGGGCGGCACTTTCCTCGTGGAGCACCGCATCCGCTCGGCAGCGGGCAAGTATCGCTGGTTCCTCGTCCGGGCCGAACCATACCGCGAACCGGTCTCCGGAGAGATCGTGCGCTGGTTCGGGGCATCGGTCGACATCCATGATCGCAAGCTCGCTGAGGATGCGCTTCGGGCGCTCAACGCCAACCTAGAACGCGAGGTAGTCGAGCGCTCGCGCGAGCGCGGCCTGATCTGGCAGCACAGCCTCGACCTGCTGTCCGTCATCGATCTCCACACGGCCACCTTCGATGCGGTGAACCCGGCCTGGACCGCCGCGCTCGGCTGGCCGCCCAACGAGATCGAGCGCCGCCCTTACGCCGACTTCGTGCACCCGGAGGACATGGGGGCAAGCTCCGCCTCGTTCGCCCAGGTGCGGCAGGGCAGCCCCGTGATGCGCTTCGAGAACCGCTACCGAACCAAGGACGGCAGCTGGCGCTGGCTGTCGTGGGCGGCCGTGCCTGAGGGCGGCAAGCTCTACTCGATCACCCGCGACGTCACCGACGAGAAGGCACGTCGGGTTGGGCTTGAAGCCGCGCAGGAAGCGCTGCGCCAGAGCCAGAAGATGGAGGCGATGGGTCAGCTCACGGGCGGCGTCGCGCACGACTTCAACAACCTGCTCACACCGATCGTTGGCTCGCTCGACATGCTTCAGCGCCGGGGCGTGGGCGGTGAGCGCGAGCAGCGGCTCATAGCGGGTGCGATGCAGTCGGCCGAGCGGGCCAAGACCCTGGTGCAGCGGCTGCTCGCCTTTGCGCGGCGCCAGCCGCTGCAATCAGTCCCCGTCGACGTTGCGAAATTGGTGACTGGCATGGGCGACCTCGTATCGAGCACGACCGGTCCGCAGATCCGGGTTGTCGTCGAGGCGCCCGAGGGTCTGCCGTCTGCGCTGGTCGACCCGAACCAGTTAGAGATGGCGTTGCTGAACCTGAGCGTGAACGCCCGGGACGCGATGCCCGAGGGTGGTACCCTGCGCATCTCGGCGACCGTGGAGGCGGTCGAGCCAGGCCATCGCGCGGACCTCCGGCCGGGGTGCTACATCCGGCTGTCGGTCGCTGATACGGGCGCCGGCATGGACGAGGCGACGCTTGCGCGCGCGGTCGAGCCCTTCTTTTCCACGAAGGGTGTTGGCAAAGGCACGGGGCTGGGCCTCTCAATGGTGCACGGGCTCGCCTCTCAGCTTAGCGGGGCGCTGACCATCCAGAGCAAGCTGGGGCTCGGCACCAATGTCGAGCTCTGGCTGCCCCGGAGTACTGCGGTGGCAGAGATTGCGGAGGCGGCGGCCACACACTTAGAGCGTCTAACAAAA
>NZ_BPQM01000187.1 GCF_022179245.1 Methylobacterium gregans | reverse complement strand
ACGGCCGCCGCGTCGCCGAGGGCGCTGGCATCGACCTGGAGAAGGCGCGTGCCCTGCCGCCGCTGCCGGGCCGCGCCGCCCCGGGCAAGCGCCTGCAGTCCGAGACCTACACGGACGGCAGCCAGGCCCATAAGGTCGCCGCCGAGTAACATCGGCAGCGGTCCGAACCTCCGACCCCGCGCAGGCCTCGCCCGCGCGGGGTTTTCTTTTGGGCCGAGGCCGCCCCACATAGCTCGAGGTTCGACGGTCCGAAGGATTGCCGCCATGGGTCAGGTCTATCGCGCGGGAGGTGCGCCCAGCGTCACGATCGGGGGCATGCGGGTGCACTACCTCGCCCGCAGCGGCGCGACCCGCGACGCGCTCGGCATCTACCGGGTCGAGCTGGCGCCCCGCTCGCCCGGCGCCGGTCTCCACCGCCACGCCCGGCTCACCGAGACCTTCGAGGTCCATACCGGCCGGCTCACCGTGCGGATCGAGGGCCACACGCTCGAACTCGGCCCCGGCGACTTCGTGCTGATCCCGCCCGACCAGCCGCACGCCTTCGCCAATCGCGGCGACGAACCTGTCCGCTTCACCCTGAGCTTCACCCCGGCGCTCGCGCGCGAGGGCTTCTTCGAGGGGCTGGCCGAACTCGCGGCCGCGGATCGGCTCGGGGACGAGGCCGCGATGGACGCCCTGATGGCGCGCTACGACCAGGAGCCGCTGGAGGGCTTCTCGGGGTGGAGCAGCCTCGACTGAGGCCTGCACGTTCCCAGACTCGGATCGGCACCGCCGGTTCCACGCAACAGCTCGGTCGGCGGATCGTTCGGCGATGGCGGAGCGGGCAGCGGCGGTGAGCGCCCGGTGGGGCTTGCGGCCCGAATTGCCTGGATCGACAACCGGCCGATGAGCCCGTCTGATTCGATTTCGGCCCCGAACGCCCGCCACGGCAGCTACCCCGATGCCGAGATCCGGTGCATCCTCAGGGAGGCGCGCAGCATCGCGCTGGTCGGCGCCTCGGCCAACCCGGCGCGACCGAGCTGGATCGTGCTCAAGTATCTGATCGACCGCGGCTACGACGTGACCCCGGTCAATCCGGGTCTCGCCGGGCAGGAGCTTCTTGGTCGCCGCGTGGTCGCCAGCCTCGCCGAGTTGCCGGAACCTGTCGACATGGTCGAGATCTTCCGCAACAGCGCGGCGGCCGGCCCGCTCGTCGACGAGGCGCTGGCCCTGACGCCGCCCCCCCGCGTGATCTGGATGCAGCTCGGCGTGCGCGACGACGCGGCCGCTGCCCGCGCCGAGGCGCGCGGCCTCACGGTCGTCATGAACCGCTGCCCGAAGATCGAGTACGGCCGGCTCTCCGGCGAGATCGGGTGGAGCGGGGTCAACTCCCGCATCATCAGCGCCCGCAGGCCAAAGCTCGCGAAGGGCATACAGAAACTGACCATCGAATCGCGCGAGCCATAAGCGGGCGCAGTAAGATACGGTATTCAGATACCGTTTGCTCTAAGTTATTCGCGAGAAACGGGTTTTCCAAAAACTCGCACCCAGAAATGCGTTGACCTCCGGTCCGCTTCCCGCTATGCACCCGCCATCGCCGCCGCGTCCCCACGCGGCGGCGCCTCATTTTCACGAAACCCCATCACGCCACGGGACTTGGCCATGAAGACCACATCGCTGAAGCCCGCCGACGTCGACAAGAAGTGGATCGTGATCGACGCAGAGGGCCTCGTCGTGGGTCGTCTCGCCTCGATCGTGGCGATGCGCCTGCGCGGGAAGCACAAGGCCGCCTATACCCCCCACGTCGATTGCGGCGACAACGTCATCGTCATCAATGCCGACAAGGTGAAGTTCACCGGCCGGAAGTACACCCAGAAGAGCTACTTCCACCACACCGGTTACCCGGGCGGCATCAAGGAGCGCACGGCCAAGTTCATCCTCGAGGGCCGCTTTCCCGAGCGCGTCGTCGAGAAGGCCGTCGAGCGCATGCTGCCCCGCGGCCCGCTCTTCCGTCAGATCCTCGGCAACCTGCGCGTCTACAAGGGCGCCCAGCACCCGCACGAGGCCCAGCAGCCGCAGACGTTCGACGTCGGCGCCCTCAACCGCAAGAACGTGAGCGCTTGATCATGGCGACCCTTCAGTCCCTCGCCGATCTCAACCGGTCGAACGCCGGCGGCAGCGACGCCCAGAGCGAGGCGCCCGTCCACGTCCAGAAGCTGGACGCCCAGGGCCGCGCCTACGCCACGGGCAAGCGCAAGGACGCGGTCGCCCGCGTCTGGATCAAGCCCGGCTCGGGCCAGATCACCGTCAACAAGCGCCCTGTCGAGACCTACTTCGCCCGTCCGGTGCTGCGCATGATCCTGCGCCAGCCGCTGCAGGTCGCGGGCCGCGTCGATCAGTACGACATCGTCGTCACGGTCGCCGGTGGCGGTCTCTCGGGTCAGGCCGGCGCCGTGCGCCACGGCCTCTCGAAGGCCCTGACCTACTACGAGCCGGAGCTGCGCGGTCCGCTGAAGCGCGAAGGCTTCCTCACCCGCGACGCCCGCGTCGTCGAGCGCAAGAAGTACGGCCGCGCCAAGGCTCGCCGCAGCTTCCAGTTCTCGAAGCGCTAAGCAACCTGCGATCGTCGGATCGACAGAGGGCGGCTCCGCAAGGAGCCGCCCTTTCTCGTTTCAGGCGTGGACCGCACGGTCCAGCTCGGCCTTCGACATCTTCGAGCGGCCGGCGATGTTCTGCGCCTTGGCCTTCTTCATCAGCTCGGCCTTCGTGGTCTCCGATTTCGATCCGGACTTCGACCCAGACTTGCCGGTCTTGCGCGCGGAGGCCGCCTTCTCGGCCACGTCCTTCGGCTGTTTGGAAAACTGCTTGCCCTTGGCGCTGTCGGCCCGCTTCTTCGCGGTGCTACGCTTGTACTCGTCGTCCGAGAGCTTCTCGCGCGCCTTCTTGGGCAGGTAGCGCTCACCGGTCTTGCCGCTTTCCTTGCCGGACTTCGTGCCCCACTCCTCGTCGGTCCATTGCTTGAGGTGGTTGTCGTCGGCCTTCTTGCCGCTGTAGCCGCCGCCCTCCTTCTTGTACTCGGCGGTGGCCATCTGCGCCTTGCGGGCCGACCATTGGCCCGGCTTGCCGCCCTTCGACGACTTGGTCACATCCTTCTTCACCTTCTCCCAGAGTTTGGGATCGGTCTTCTTCGCGGTTCCAGACATCTTCGTCCGCTCCATCAGGTTTGGCGGACAACAGACAGCTTGAAGCCATGTTCCGGCCGAATACCGAAGCCTGTGGATCGGCACCGTCATCGAACATCCATTGACACGGCGCCGGGGACCGGCCACCTCCCGCGGCGCAGCGAACGCATCCGGCGTCCCGCGGCTTCTGGGGAGTCCACCATCATGGCGAGTGCGGGCGGTCGGCCGACGGTCTTCATCGACGGCGAGGCGGGCACCACCGGCCTCGGCATCCGCGAGCGCCTGGAGCGCGACGGCCGGGTCGGACTCCGCAGCATCCCGCACGAGAGCCGCAAGGACCTCGCGGTCAAGCGCGCCCTACTGGCCGAGGTCGATCTCGTCGTGCTCTGCCTTCCCGACGAGGCGGCGCGGGAGACCGTGGCGCTCGCCGACGCCTTGCCGGAGGGTGGCCCCAAGATCCTCGATGCCAGCACCGCACACCGGGTCAGCCCCGGCTGGGCTTACGGCTTTCCGGAACTCACGCCCGCGCAGGACGGAATCATCGCGCAGGCGCGCCGGGTCGCCAATCCGGGCTGCTATCCCACGGGCGCGATCGCCTTGCTGCGCCCGCTCGTCGAGGGCGGCCTGATTCCGGCGGATTTCCCGATCAGCATCAACGCAGTCAGCGGCTACAGCGGCGGCGGCAAGAGCATGATCGAGCGCTACGAGGCCGGCGAGGCGGAGCCCTTCCTGCTCTACGGCCTCGGCTTCGGCCATAAGCACCTGCCGGAGACGCAGACCTATAGCGGCCTGACGCGCCGGCCGATCTTCATCCCCTCGGTCGGCAACTTCCGCCAGGGCATGCTCGTGAGCATCCCCCTCCACCTCGACGCGCTGCCGGGCCGCCCCACGGCGGGTGACCTCGAGGCCGCGCTGACCGCGTGGTACGCCGGTCGCGCACTCGTGCGCGTGGTGCCGGGTGCTGACGAGGGTGAGCACCGCGAGCGCATCGCTCCGGAGGCGCTCAACGACACCGACCGGCTGGAACTGCGCGTCTTCGGCTCGGACACGCACCGGCAGGCGGTGCTGGTCGCGCGGCTCGACAATCTCGGGAAGGGCGCCTCGGGCGCCGCCGTGCAGAATATCGGGCTGATGCTCGGCCTCGCCGACTGAGCCCGACCAGCAGCACCCAATCGAGCAGGACCTGTCCGGCCCGGCGCCCCCAAACGGGCGCCGGGCCGTCGCGCGTTCGCATGTCCCCGCGACGGCACCCGGGGAAACCGGCATCCGAGATGCCCCGAACAGAATCATCAGGGCCGGGCGCGCGGTCTGTGACGCGAGCAGTTCTCGCTCACAGCGCAATCGAGCATGGACAAAATGAGCAAAATTCGCTCAGATTTCTCCCGCTCGTCGCGGGCTTAAAACGGCTTGAGCAAATTTTACCACGTATGATTGAAGTTTTGACTTGACCCCCCCGTGGAATTCGCTTGTATCGCCGCGCCATTTGGCACCACGGGACTTTCGGTCTGCGATGAACTGAACAGACCAAAAGGCGGGACATCGCAATATGACAGAACCTGAGATTGACAAGACGCGCTTCGTCGCGCTCACCGCGGAGATTGTCTCTGCGTATGTCAGCAACAACCACGTCCAGAGCGGCGAATTGTCGAACCTCCTCAGCGTGGTTCACGGCGCCATCGCGGGACTTGTCGGGAGCAGCGCTCCGGCCGAGACCGGCCCGCCGAAGCCGGCCCCGCAGGAGATCCGCCGCTCGATCACGCACGACCACCTCGTCAGCTTCGAGGACGGCAAGCCCTACAAGACGCTGCGCCGCCACCTGACGTTGCGCGGCCTCACCCCCGAGGCCTATCGCGAGAAGTGGGGCCTGCCGCGGGACTACCCGATGACGAGCGCGAGCTATTCCGAGCAGCGCTCGGAACTCGCCCGCGCCCTCGGTCTCGGCCAGCAGCGCCGCCGGTCTCCGGAGCCCGAGCCTGTGCATGAGCCTGCGCGGGAACCCGCTCCCGTCGCGGAGGCGCCGAAGCGGCGGCGTTCCGCACGCCAGGCGCAGGACGCCTGAGCGTCCGCCCTGCCGGGGCGCGGACCGGAACGTTCCGGTCCGCGCCGACTTGCCCCGTCTGATGTCGCCGGAGGGGAGAGGACGCGCCATGGCCTTCATCGAGACCGGCGACGGGACGCGGCTCTACGTCAAGGACTGGGGCAGCGGGCGCCCGGTCGTGCTGATCCACGGCTGGCCGCTCGATGCGGACATGTGGGAATACCAGCAGCCGGCGCTCACCGAGGCGGGCTTCCGCACCGTCGCGTACGACCGGCGGGGTTTCGGCCGCTCGGACCAGCCCTGGACGGGCTACGACTACGACACCTTCGCGGACGACCTCGCGGCGGTCCTGGACAAGCTTGATCTGCAGGACGTCGCCCTCGTCGGCTTCTCGATGGGCGGGGGCGAGATCGCCCGCTACATGGCCCGCCACGGGGGCGCGCGCGTCGCCAAGGCCGTGCTGGTCTCGGCGGTGCCGCCCTACCTGCTCAAGACCGCCGACAACCCGGACGGGGTCGACCGGACGGTCTTCGACGGGATGATCGCGGGGCTGAAGCAGGATCGCCCGCACTTCCTGGCGAATTTTTCCAAAACCTTCTTCGGCGTCGGCGTGTTCTCCTCGCCCGCCTCCAGCGATCTCATCGCATGGACCGGCAACCTCGCCATGCTGGCCTCGCCTAAGGCGACGGTCGACTGCGTGCGGGCCTTCGGCGAGACGGATTTCCGCGCCGACCTCACCCATTTCAAGGTGCCGACGCTGGTGATCCACGGGGACGCCGACCAGACCGTGCCGATCGACGTCTCGGGTCGGGCGGCCGCGGCGGCGATCCCGGGCGCGCGCTTCATCGCCTACGAGGGCGCACCCCACGCCGTGCCCTTCACCCATGCCGAGCGCCTGACCGCCGATCTTGTGGACTTCCTGCGGGCCTGAACAGGCCTCTCGCCCGCCACATCCGGGCGCGATAAGAGCGCCCGAGACGACCGGAGCGATCCGGCCCTCGGGGCGCGCCCGCCGCGCGCCCAGCCCCGGGGCCGTCGCGCGGTCCCGGACCGGAGCCCTGCATGCCTCGCACCCTCGCGCCCATCCTCAGCGCCGCGGTGAGCGCCGCCCTGAGCGTCACCCTCGCGCTCACGGCCCTCACCCAGCCGTCCCACGCCCAGCAGAAGACGCCCGAGCCCTACGCGGCCAAGGAGAGCCTCGCCACCAAGCCCGTCCCGCAGAGCCGGGGCGAGGTGCAGCTCTCCTTCGCGCCCGTGGTGAAGCGGGCCTCGCCGTCCGTGGTCAACGTCTACGCCTCCCATGTCGAGAAACGCTCGAACGCGCGGGCGAACGCCATGGAGGAGTTCATGCGCCGCTTCTTCGGCGAGGAGGGCGGCGGGCGCGGCCCCCGCGGCCTGCCCGGCGAGCGGGCGCAGCGCTCGCTCGGATCCGGCGTCATCCTCGACGAGTCCGGGCTGATCATCACGAACAACCACGTCATCGACAACATGAACGAGGTGCGGGTGGCGCTCGCCGACAAGCGCGAGTTCGAGGCCCAGATCGTGCTGCGCGATCCCCGCACGGACCTCGCGGTGATCAAGATCAAGAACCCGACCGGTGGGTTGATCGCGATGCCGTTCGGCGATTCGGAAGCGCTGGAAGTCGGCGACTTCGTGATGGCGATCGGCAACCCGTTCGGCGTCGGCCAGACGGTGACGCAGGGCATCGTCTCGGCGCTCGCCCGCACGCAGGTCGGCTCGTCGGACTACCAGTTCTTCATCCAGACCGACGCCGCGATCAATCCGGGCAATTCGGGCGGCGCGCTCGTCGATCTCCAGGGACGGCTCGTCGGCATCAACACCGCGATCTACTCGCAGTCCGGCGGCAGCCACGGCATCGGCTTCGCGATCCCCGCCAGCATGGTCAAGGCGGTCGTGGACTCGGCCAAGGGTGGCGCCAGCACGGTGCGCCGGCCCTGGCTCGGCGCGCGGGTCCAGAACGTCACGCCCGACATCGCCGAGAGCATGGGGCTCGACCATCCGACCGGCGTGCTGGTGGCCAACCTCGCCCCGAAGAGCCCGGCCGAGGAGGCCGGGCTGAAGCGCGGCGACCTGATTCTCTCGGTCGACGGCCAGGCCGTCGACGACCCGGAGGCCTTCGGCTACCGCTTCGCCCTCAAGGGCATCCAGGGCCAGACCAAGTTCGGCATCCTGCGCGGCACCGACCGCATGACGCTGCCGGTGAAACTCGGACCCGCTCCTGAGACGCGCCCGCGCGAGGCCGTGAAGGTGCGCACCCGCTCGCCCTTCCTCGGCGCCACCTTCGTCAACACCTCGCCGGCGGTGGCCGAAGAGATGCAGGTGGATTTCCCAAGCGAAGGCGTGACCGTGCAGGCGGTCGAGGAGAACTCGATCGCCGCCCGCGCCGGCCTGCGCAAGGGCGACATGGTCCTGACGATCAACGGCGCTCCGGTCGCCTCGACGAAGGACATCGAGCGCCTGACGCGCAACCCGATGGGCATGTGGGAGGTCGCGATCAACCGCGGCGGCGAGGTGCTGACCTCGGTGTTCGGCGGGTAGGGGAGCCGTCGGGGGATGGCCGGCGGCGCGGGCTTGCCGGCCCGCCGCCCGCCGGTGTTCATGCGCCGATGTCCGATCTCTTCGCCTCCTCCGAGCCGACGCCCCAGCGGAATTCCGACGCGCCTCGGCCGCTCGCCGACCGGCTGCGGCCGGCCCGGCTGGACGAGGTGGTCGGCCAGGAGCACCTGACCGGGCCGGACGGGGCGCTGACCCGGCTGCTCCGCTCCAAGAGCCTCGGCTCGCTGATCTTCTGGGGCCCGCCCGGGACCGGCAAGACAACCGTCGCGCGGCTGCTCGCCGACCAGACCGACCTGCATTTCGAGCAGATCTCGGCGATCTTCTCGGGCGTGCCGGACCTGCGCAAGGTGTTCGAGGCCGCGCGCAAGCGCCGCCAGGGCGGGCAGGGCACGCTGCTCTTCGTCGACGAGATCCACCGCTTCAACCGGGCCCAGCTCGACGCCTTCCTGCCGGTGATGGAGGACGGCACGGTGACACTCGTGGGCGCCACGACGGAGAACCCGTCCTTCGAGCTGAACGCTGCGCTCTTGTCGCGCGCGCGTGTTCTGCTGTTTCGCAGCCTCGACGACGCGGCGGTGGCGAAGCTGCTGGCCCGCGCCGAGGCGCTGACGGGGCAGGCCCTGCCGCTCGACGAGGAGGCACGCGGCGTGCTCGTGCGCATGGCGGACGGGGACGGGCGCGCGGCGCTCACGCTGTCCGAGGAGGTCTGGCGGTCGGCCCGCCCAGGCGAGACGCTCGATGCGGAGACGCTGCAGGAGATCGTGCAGCGCCGTGCGCCGATCTACGACAAGGCGCAGGAGGGGCACTACAACCTGATCAGCGCCCTGCATAAGACCGTGCGGGGCTCCGACCCCGACGCCGCCCTCTACTATCTCTGCCGCATGCTCGACGGGGGCGAGGACCGCCTGTTCATCGCCCGCCGCCTCGTGCGCATGGCGGTGGAGGATATCGGGCTCGCCGACCCGCAGGCGCTCGTCGTCGCGACCGCTGCCAAGGACGCCTTCGACTTCCTGGGATCGCCGGAGGGCGAACTGGCCCTGGCGCAGGTCACCGTCTACCTCGCCTGCGCGCCGAAATCGAACGCCGTCTACGAGGCCTACAAGGCGGCGACACGCGTCGCGAAGGCCGCCGGCTCCCTGCCGCCGCCGCGCACGATCCTCAACGCGCCGACCAAGCTGATGAAGCGCATGGGCTACGGCGAGGGCTACCGCTACGACCACGACGAGCCCGACGCCTTCTCGGGCCAGGATTACTGGCCGGAGCGCCTCGGCCGGCAACACTTCTACGCGCCGACCGAGCGCGGCATGGAGAGCCGCTACCGCGATCGCCTTGCCCACTGGGAGGCCTTGCGCCGGGCGCGCCGCGGCGAGGACTGAGCGCGGAGGTCCTGGTTTCGAAAGGTCGAGACCTTTCGCGGGTGTAGGGTGGAACCCTGCTGTCGGCTCCCTCGCCCTGGCAGAGCCAGGACGAGGGAGCCAATCCCGGGGCTGCGCGCCCCGGACCCCGCCAAAGGGTCAGGACCCTTTGGGATCCCATGACTTGCGCCACACGGGTTGGATTGTCGTCCTGGCCGGGTAGATTCGGGTCCCAGCATCGACCCGCTTCGGAGACACCCGCATGCCGTTCCTGCTCGCCGCGACCGCGCTGATCGTCGGCGTCCTGTTCTGGGTGCTGCGGATGCACCGCGTCTCGCGCGACCTGAAGGAACTCGACCGCGACACCAAAGGCCTGCAGCTGCGGGCGGGCGGCCTGTCCACCAGCATCATCGGCACGCCGCTCCAGCGGGTGGACGACGTCCGCCTCGCCGCAGCGATCCTGATGCTGCAGATCGTGCGCACCGGAAGCCCGATCACCGCGGCCGAGCGGAGCAGGATCCTGGGGTTCCTGGCCCATCCGCTGGAGGTGGCGAATCCGGCCGCCATGCTCGACCGCGCCTGGGGCTACACGGCCGAGCGCTGGCCCTTCTCGCTGGTCGCCGACCCGTTGATCCCGCTCCTGCGCGCCCACCTCACCGAGGCGGAGCGGACCGAGCTCTTCACGATGCTGACCGCGGTGGCCGGTGCCCACAGCCCGCCGGGCGAATTGCAGCGCGAGGCCCTGGTGCGCCTGCGAAAGCGCCTGCTCGCGGGTCCCACGGCGCTCGCCGCCGCGCGCTGAGCCACCCCGCGCCGCGGGCTCTGGACCCGGCGGGGCGCGGCCTGTAGAGCGGCCGGCCCCTACCCGGAAGATCCCCCCGATCCCTGCGCCGGAGAGCGTTGATGGCGGCCTGCGGCCTCGATTTCGGCACCTCGAACACCACCCTCGGCCGCACCCGCGACGGCAGGCCGGCGCTCGTCCCCCTGGAGGGGCGCCACCTCACGGTGCCCTCGGCGATCTTCTTCGCGCCGGGCGCCACGCCGATCATCGGCCGCGCCGCCACCGAGGCCTATGTCGAGGGCGTGCCCGGCCGGCTGATGCGCAGCCTCAAATCGGTGCTGGGCTCGGGCCTCGTCGAGGAGACGACGCCGCTCGGCCGCGAGCGCCTGCGCTTCCGCGACGTCATCGCCCGCTACCTCGCCGCCGTGAAGGCCCGGGCGGAGCAGGAAGCGGGCACGGGCTTCGACACGGTGGTGCACGGCCGCCCGGTCCATTTCGTGGACGGCGACCCGGAGGGCGACCGCAAGGCGGAGACCACCCTACGGGAGATCGCCGAGAGCATCGGCTTCCGGACCGTGTCGTTCCAGTACGAGCCGATCGCCGCCGCCCTCGATTACGAGCAGAGCGTGCGCTCTGAGGAGATCGCGCTGATCGCCGATATCGGCGGCGGCACCTCGGACTTCTCGATCGTGCGGCTCTCCCCCGAGCGCCACGCCCGGGCGGAGCGCGCCGACGACATCCTGGCCAATGACGGCGTGCGCATCGGCGGCACCGATTTCGACCGGATGCTGAGCCTCGGCACGGTGATGCCGCTGCTCGGCCTCGGCAGCCCGATGAAGAGGGGCGACCTCGCCGTGCCGAACGCCTATTTCCACGACCTCGCCACGTGGTCGAGTATCAACCGGCTGTACAACCCGAAGACCCTGAGGGAGATCGAGGAGACCCGCCGCGATGCCGCCCGGCCTGAGCTGATCGACCGGCTCTACAGCGTGGTCGAGGCCGAGCGCGGCCACGGCCTCGCCATCGCGGTCGAGGGGGCCAAGATCGGCGCCAGCGATACCGGCGCCGCGACCCTCGACCTCGACTTCGTCGAGCGGGGCCTCGGCGCGGCGGTCGATCGGGGGAGTCTCGGCGCGCAGACGGGCAGCCTGGCCGAGAGGATCGCCGAGCGGGTCGGGCGCTGCCTCGCCCAGGCGGGGATTGGGGCGGAGCGGATCGACGCGCTGTTCCTCACCGGCGGCTCGACCGGCCTGCCGCATGTCCGGGCCGCGCTGACGGCCTGCGTGCCCGGCGCGCGGGTGGTGGCAGGCGACACCTTCGGCTCGGTCGGCGTCGGGCTGACGATCGAGGCGGCGCGCCGGGACGCCTGAGAATCGCGCGGCGCGAATTGTCGCCGTCAGGCCTGAATGATAGCAGCGGCCCATGACGACGAAACCTCCCCATCGCGGCGGGCCCGGCAAGGGCGGTCGCGGCTCCGGCGCGGGCAAAGGGCCGCCGAAAGGCGCGGCCGGCCGCGGTGCGAGCCGCGGACCCCGGCCGGCTCAGGGCCGGCCCGAGCGCGCCCGTACAGGCCCCCGCAGCAGCGCCCTCGACGCGGCCCAGCGCGCGGCGCAGCTGCGCGGCGACGACCGCGACGCGCGCGCGCCGTGGTCGCCGGTGGATGCGGAACCGGACCGCCCGGCGCCCCGCACCAGATCGGCGAGCGCAAAGCCTGCGGGCGCCAAGCCCGCGAACACAAGGCCTGCGAGCCCAAAGCCCGCAACCCAGGCAGCGGCCGGACGGGCGCCGGCCCGTCGCGCCGAGGCAGCACCCGCCCCGGCCGCACCGGTCCCGACCCGGCGCGAGCAGCGGGCGGCCGCCTCCGCCACCCTGGCCTCCGGCGTGCAGACGCTGAGCGTGGAGCCGGACGAGGACGGGATGCGGGTCGACCGCTTCCTCACCGCGCGCTTTCCCCAGCTCCCTTTCACACGGATCCAGAGCCTCGTCCGCAAGGGGGAGCTTCGCATCGACGGCAAGCGCGCCAAGGCGCAGGACCGCCTGAACGCCGGCCAGAGCGTGCGGGTGCCGCCGCTGAAACTCGATGTGGAAAGCGCGCGCCCGCGCAACCCCGTGCGCGACCGGGACGACGCCGAGTTCGTGCGCTCGCTGATCCTCTACGAGGATCAGGACATGATGGTGCTGAACAAGCCCTTCGGCCTCGCGGTCCAGGGCGGCTCCGGCACCGTGCGGCACGTGGACGGTCTGCTCGAGGCGCTCGCCGGACCGGACGGGCAGAAGCCGCGCCTCGTCCACCGGCTCGACAAGGACACGGCGGGCTGCCTCATCGTCGCCAAGACCCGGCTCGCCGCCGCGACGCTCGCCAAGAGCTTCCGCTCGCGGGCCGCGCGCAAGATCTACTGGGCGCTCACCGCCGGCGTGCCGAAGGTGCGCCAGGGCCGCGTCTCGACCTACCTCGTCAAGGACGAGCCAACCGAGGCCGACGCCCGCATGCGGGTGGCCAAGCACGGGGAGGAGGGCGCCTCCCACGCGCTCACCTATTACGCGATGGTCGATCAGGCGGCGCAGAAGCTGTCTTGGATCTCGTTCAAGCCGGTGACGGGACGCACCCACCAGTTGCGGGCGCATGCCGCCCATATCGGCCATCCGATCGTCGGCGACCCGAAATACTTCGACGTCGAGAACTGGGCGCTGCCCGGCGGCATCCAGAACCGGCTGCACCTGCTGGCTCGTCGCATCGTGATCCCGCACCCGCGGACCGGCCGGCCCGTGGACGTCAGCGCACCGCTCCCGCCCCACATGGCCCAGAGCTGGAACCTGCTCGGTTTCGACGCCAGCCGCTACGATCCGGTGGTCGACGCGCCGGAGGATTGAGGGCCGCACAGGACCTGTGTCACCCCTCCGCCTTGGCAACCGGCCGGTGTGACCAATATCCTGCGGACGATTGGCGGCCCGGCTCCCGGCGGGGTCCCGCGCCTGCCCGTGAACCGTCCGGTGAGACCTCATCGCTATGAAGCACGCGACGCTGTCCTGGCTCGCCGCACTGAGCCTGCTCGGATCGGCAACGTTCGCCGTGGCTCAGCAGCCGGCCCGATCCGCACCACAGGCCCCCGCGGCTGCACCGGCCCCGGCGGCGCCGCGGGCCGCTGCACCGGGGCAGCCCCAGGCCCCGCAGGGCGGTCAAG
>NZ_BPQM01000186.1 GCF_022179245.1 Methylobacterium gregans | reverse complement strand
CGAACTCGGCCCCGGCGACGTGCTGGTGGTGGCCGGCAAGGGCCATGAAACCGGCCAGATCGTGGGCGATCGCACCCTCCCGTTCTCGGACCACGATGTGGTCCGGGCCGCGATCGCCGACGCGTAGGGCGACCCCGCACCCCGGACGGCTCGCGGCCGGCCTCGCACCGGGATCCCGCGGGTTTCGACGGTTTTGCACCGGGTATCCCGACGGGATGTCGGCGGGTTTCCGGGCGCCTTTGCGGCGCACCGGTCAACGATTTGGATACGGCATGACGGATCTCTGGACCCCGCAAGCCCTGGAGGCCGCCACCGGCGGGCGGCTCGTCGGCACGGCCCGCCCGATCGGCGGCGCCTCGATCGACACCCGCACGCTCCAGCCGGGCGACCTGTTCTTCGCGATCCGGGGCGAGGCCCGCGACGGGCACGATTTCGTCGCCGGCGCGCTGGAGAAGGGCGCGGGCGCCGCGGTCGTCGCGGCCGCGCGGGCGGAGGAATTTTCCCAGTCGGGGCCGGTACTTGGCGTGCCGGGCGAGGGCGTCGACCCGGTTCTGGACGCCATGAGGGCGATCGGCCGGGCGGCCCGCGCCCGCACGGACGCCCAGGTCGTCGCCGTCACCGGTTCCGTCGGCAAGACCGGCACCAAGGAGGCGCTGCGCCACGTGCTCGCGGCGCAGGGGCCGACCCACGCCTCAGTCGCCTCCTACAACAACCACTGGGGCGTGCCCCTGACCCTCGCGCGAATGCCCGCGGAGACGCGCTACGGCGTGTTCGAGATCGGCATGAACCACGCCCACGAGATCCTGCCGCTGACCGCCCAGGTCCGGCCGGACGTGGCGCTGATCACGACGGTCGAGCCCGTCCATATCGAGCACTTCCCCTCGCTCGCGGCCATCGCGGACGCCAAGGGCGAGATTTTTTCCGGGCTGAAGCCCGGCGGCGTCGCGGTGATCAACCGCGACAACCCGAACTATCCCCGCCTCCTCGCCCACGCCCAGGCCTCGCCCGCCGGCCGGGTGATCACCTTCGGCGAGCACGAATCCGCCGACGTGCGGGCGCTGCGGATCGTCCTGCGGCCCGACCTCTCGGTGGTCGATGCCGTGGTGATGGGCCAGCCCGTCACCTACCAGCTCGGCACCGCCGGCCGGCACACCGCCATGAACTCGCTCGGCGTGCTGGCGGTGATCCACGCGCTCGGGGCCGACCTCGCGGAGGCGGCCCTCGCCCTGGCGCGGCTCAGCCCTCCGGTCGGCCGCGGCGCCCGCACCGCCCTGCACCTGCCCGGCGGCGAGGCCTGGCTCGTGGACGAGAGCTACAACGCCAACCCCGCCTCGGCCCGCGCCGCACTGGCAACGCTCGCCGGGATCGAGACCGGCCCGCGCGGACGCCGCATCGCGGTGCTGGGCGACATGCTGGAGCTGGGCCCCACCAGCGAGGCGCAGCACCGCGGTCTCTCCGAAGCGGTCGAGGCCCACGGCATCGACCTCGTCTTCACCGCCGGCACCCGCATGGGCCACCTGTTCGAGGCGCTGCCGGTGAGCCGCCGCGGCATCGCGGCCTCCGCCTCCGACGACCTCGTCGAGCCGCTGGCCAAGCTCCTGCGGCCGGGCGACGCCCTGATGGTCAAGGGCTCGAACAGCATGCGCATGGGCCGGATTGTCGAGGCGCTGAAAGCCCGCTACGCGGACGCCGCGGCGCAGCGCGATGCGTCCCGCACCGCCACACCCTGAGGGCGCCGCTTCCCTCACCTGATCCCATCCCGGGCCGGCCAAGGGGCCGCCCCCTCCCTTCCGGAACGAGCGGGCTCGGCTGAACCGATGCTGTATCTCCTGTCGGACCTGAGCGGCACGCTCTCGGCCCTCAACGTCTTCCGCTACATCACCTTCCGGACGGGGGGCGCGCTGTTCACGGCGGGCCTGTTCGTGTTCTGGTTCGGGCCCTGGATCATCTCGCTGCTGCGCCTGCGCCAGGGCAAGGGCCAGCCGATCCGCGAGGACGGGCCGCAGACCCACCTGCTGACCAAGCGCGGCACCCCCACCATGGGCGGCCTGATGATCCTGGCGGGCGCCGTCGTCGCCATCCTGCTCTGGGCGAACCCGCGCAGTCATTACGTCTGGGTGACGCTGATGGTGACGCTGGGCTTCGGCGCAATCGGCTTCTACGACGACTACCTCAAGGTCACGAAGCAGTCGCACAAGGGCTTCTCCGGCCGCTCCCGCCTGCTGCTGGAGGCGCTCATCGCGGGCGTGGCCTGCGCGGCGATCTCATACTATTCGCCGGCCCCGCTGCAGAACCAGCTCGCCTTCCCGGTCTTCAAGGACGCGCTGCTCAATCTCGGCTGGTTCTACGTCCTGTTCGGCGCCTTCGTGATCGTCGGTGCGGGCAACTCGGTGAACATGACCGACGGCCTCGACGGTCTCGCCATCGTGCCGGTGATGATCGCCTGCGGCACCTTCGGGGTGATCGCCTACCTCGTCGGCAACTCCTTCACGGCGAGCTACCTGCAGGTGAACTACGTGCGCGACACGGGCGAACTCGCCGTGGTCTGCGGCGCCGTGATCGGGGCGGGGCTCGGCTTCCTCTGGTTCAACGCGCCGCCCGCGCAGATCTTCATGGGCGACACGGGCTCGCTGGCGCTCGGCGGCCTGCTCGGCGTCATCGCGGTGGCCACGAAGCACGAGATCGTGCTGGCAATCGTCGGCGGCCTGTTCGTGCTGGAGATGATGTCGGTGATCATCCAGGTCGCCTCGTTCAAGCTCACCGGCAAGCGCGTCTTCCGCATGGCGCCGATCCACCACCATTTCGAGCAGAAGGGCTGGAAGGAGGCGCAGGTCGTCATCCGCTTCTGGATCATCGCGGTGATCCTGGCGCTGGCCGGCCTCGCCACGCTGAAGCTGCGCTAGAGCTAGGCCGAGCGCTCTTCCCTCGGCCGCCGGCCGGGGGCTAGGAGAGGCGGCCGCGCCCGGTGCGCGGCCGATCGTGAGGTGCCGCGCGTATGACCCCCATCACCACCTTCGCGGAGCGTTCCGTGGCCCTGTTCGGCCTCGGCGGCTCGGGGCTCGCCACGGCGCAGGCCCTGAAGGCGGGCGGCGCCCGCGTGCTGGCCTGGGACGACAACCCGGAGAGCGTCGCCCGCGCGCAAGGCGCGGAGATCGAGACCGCGAACCTGCGCGACATCGACTGGTCAGACATCGCCGCCCTCGTCCTGGCGCCCGGCGTGCCGCTGACGCACCCGGCGCCCCACTGGAGCGTCGGGCTGGCTCACGGCGCGGGCGTCGAGATCATCGGCGACATCGAGCTGTTCTGTCGCGAGCGGGCGAGGATCGCGCCCGAGGCGCCCTTCGTCGCCATCACGGGCACCAACGGCAAGTCGACCACGACGGCGCTGATCGCCCATATCCTGCGCGAGGCCGGCCGCGACGTGCAGATGGGCGGCAATATCGGCACGGCGATCCTCTCCCTGGAACCGCCCGCGGCGGACCGGATCCACGTGATCGAGCTGTCCTCGTTCCAGATCGACCTGACGCCCTCGCTGGCGCCGAGCGTCGGGGTGCTCCTCAACATCACCCCGGACCACCTCGACCGGCACGGCACGCTGGAGCAGTACGCCGCCATCAAGGAGCGGCTGATCCAGGGCGCCGGCCTCGCGATCGTCGGCATCGACGACCGGCCGAGCCGCGAGATCGCCGAGCGCCGGGGGGACCGACTGGTCCGGGTCCATGTCCCGGCCCATCCGCCGCGTGAGGTCGCCCTGCCGGCCGACGCGCTGATCGGCCGGGACGCGGCCGTCTACGAGGCCGGCGGTGACCGGCTCGCCGACATCTCCGGCATCGGCTCCCTGCGGGGAGCCCACAACTGGCAGAACGCCGCGGTCGCGGTGGCGGTGGCGCGCGCGCTCGGCATCTCCGCCGACGCGATCCAGGCCGGTCTCGCCTCGTTCCCGGGCCTGCCGCACCGGATGGAGGAGGTCGCCCGGCGCGGGCGCGTGCTCTTCGTCAATGATTCGAAGGCCACCAACGCGGACTCGACCGAGAAGGCGCTCACCGCGTTCCGGGACATCCACTGGATCCTCGGCGGCAAGGCGAAAGACGGCGGCATCTTCCCACTGGTGCCGTATTTCGAGCGGATCGCGCACGCCTACCTGATCGGCGCGGCCACCGACGCCTTCGCGGCGACGCTGGAGGGCGCGGTGCCCTACACCCGCTGCGAGACCCTGGAGGCCGCGGTGCCCGCCGCCGCCGCGGGGGCGGAGGCCTCGGGCGCGCCGGAGCCCGTGGTGCTGCTCTCCCCGGCCTGCGCCTCCTACGACCAGTTCCGCTCCTTCGAGCAGCGCGGCGACCGCTTCCGGGATCTGGTGCGGGCGCTGCCCTGAGCCGCCGCTTTCCGCCAAACGGAGGCAGGCGATCGCGTAAGGACGGTTCGGTTCGCTCTCGCGTCATTCCGGGGCGCCGAAGGCGAGCCCGGTATGACGTGGTGAGAGCGGGTATCGTCACAGGCGATCGCCCGCCCGAGGAGGGGCGGGAGACGCGGCGGTTCAAAAGCAAGCTGCGAGGGCGGGATCGTCCGCGCCGGAGGGAACCGCCCCTTACCGCGCCAGCACCTTCGCGGCGTCCCGCGTGGTGTTCACCGCCGCCGAGACCTGATCCACCGCCGCGGCGATCGAGCCGATGCTGCCGGTGATCGAGGTGACGGCACCGGACGCGCTCTGCATGTTCTCGGCGAGGTCGCGGGTCACCGCGCTCTGCTCCTCGATGGCGGCGGCGGTGGCCACCACGGTCTCGCGCATCACCGAGACCGAGCCGCGGATCGAGCCGAGCGCCCCCACCACCTCGTGCGAGACCGCCTGCACGTTGCTGATCTCGGTGTTGATCTGCTCCGTCGCCCGCGCGGCCTGGTCGGCGAGCGCCTTCACCTCGGAGGCCACGACCGCGAAGCCGCGTCCCGCCTCGCCCGCGCGGGCCGCCTCGATCGTGGCGTTGAG
>NZ_BPQM01000185.1 GCF_022179245.1 Methylobacterium gregans | reverse complement strand
CCGAGGAGCCGCCGGTGCCAACGGTGGAGGATGACTGCGCGAGGGCCAGGGCCGCACCGCCGACGATGAACGTGGTCGCAACGGCTGCGACGCGAATGTGCTTCATCATGTAAAGGCTCCGAATTGCGGTTCGTACGGACCCAGAAACGAGCACCTTTTGCAAACCGTTCCGGCATTTTGCAGCAGAAATAGGCAAAAATCGAAATTACCTGAGTGCCGATTGGCGCTCTGTTCTTGCCCAATACTGAGCGAACCGGAAGGCGCCGGCGCCTCCGGTTGCGGGTCTCTCGACGCGTCCTGATCGGGCGCTTCCGTGCCTGGGATCCTGCTCCCTGGATGCAACCCGCGAGAGCCGGTGCGGGCGACGCGGGCGGGGGAGGTCCGAGGTGCCGATCCCCCGCCCAGCCGTGCCGTCCGCTTGGCGGAGTGGGGCGGCCTGGAGGCGGCTAGCCTCCGGGCGGCGATGCCCGGCCTAGTAGCGCTCGCGGTAGCCGTAGCCTCCGTAGCCTCCGTAACGGCGCCCCTCGTAGATGCGCACGTCCCGGCGCCCGTAGCCGCCGTACTCCCGATGCCGGCGGTAGCCGTGGGCAGGGGCCCAGGGCGGGGGGCCGCCGTGCCGGAAGCCGCGCTCGCCCCGTGCCCAGGGTGGATCAGCCATGGCGGGCGAGGACGCTCCCAGGATCCCTGCGGCCAGGGTCAGTGCGCCAAGCACGGTCAAGATCGGTTTGCGGGACATCGAGCGCCTCCTCCGGCCGGATTGTTGCCGACCACGGACCAGAGACGGAAAACAGGGCCAAACCGTTCCACGAACCGCGTCCGGCCGGCATCCCTAGGGAGGCAACCGTCAAGAGCAGTGCGGCCAACGGTCTCCACCGCTCAGTCTTCCGGCCCGTCCCTTGAGACGAGACGGAGTTTTCGTATGCCGGTCCGCGTGCTCACAACGGTTCCGCGACTGACGGCGCGGAGATATCGGCTTTCGCTGTGCGGAAGCGCGGATGGGCGCGACGGTGATCGTTCTCGGCTAGACCGCTAAAGGTCGTCGCGACGGCGCGCGCAAAGCCACGAGGAGCGAGGCGCCCGACAGGGCGAGTCCGACCGCGCAGACCCCGGGCCAGCCGACGGCGAGGAAGGCCTGCGAGCCCGCGAAGGCGCCCGCTGCCCCGAACACGAACATCACCGTGAACAGCACCGTGTTGAGCCGCCCCCGCGCGCCCGGCGCCAGGGCGTAGACCTGGGTCTGGTTGGCGATGAGCGCGCCGTTGAGGCCGATATCGATGAGCAGCACGCCCAACGCTACGGCCGCGAGCGACCATTGCCCGCCGGCCCACAGCACCCCGAAGGCCGCCATTACCAGAACGGCGCCGCCGACTACCACGGGCCGCGCCCCGCGCCGATCGGTGAAGCGGCCCGACAGCGGCGCCACCAGCGCGCCCGCCACGCCGATCACCCCGAACAGGCCCGCGCCCGCCGCCGTGAGGTTGAAGGGCTCCGCCTCGACGAGGAGCGCCAGCGTCACCCAGAAGGCGTTGAAGCTCGCAAACAGCAGCGCCTGCGACAGGCTCGCGCGGCGCAGGATAGGCTGCGTGCGGGCGAGGTGCAGGATCGACAGCATCAGGGCGCGGTAGCGCAGGCGCCGGGTTTGCGGGGTGTGGGGCAAGGTGGCGCGCGCGATCGCCGCCATCGCCAGCGCCACGCCGGCCGCCGCCAGGAACACCGCCCGCCAGCCGAGATGCGCGCCCACGAAGCCGCTGACGGTGCGGGCGAGCAGGATGCCGGTGAGGAGCCCCGTCATCACCTGGCCCACCACGCGGCCCCGCGAGGCATCCGGCGCGAGTTCCGCCGCGAAGGGCACCGCCTGCTGCGCCGCGGACGACAGGATGCCGATGGCGAGGCTGGCCAGCGCGAGGCTCGCGAGGTTCGAGCTGAGGCCGGCGGCGACGAGGGCGAGCGCCAGTCCCAGGAGTTGCCCCACGATGAGGCTGCGCCGCGGCAGCCCGTCGCCGAGCGGCACCAACCCGACGATGCCGAGCCCGTAGCCCACGAGGCAGGCCGCCGGCACCCAGAGGGCAGCCGCCTCGCCGAACTCGCTCGCCAGCAGGGCCAGCAGGGGCTGGTTGTAGTAGATGTTGGCGACCGCCCCGCCGGCGATCAGCGTGAGGCCGAGGCGCGCCCGAGGGGTCAGCGAACCGGCCAATGAGCCGTGCGGCGAACCGGCCGGATCCGGGCGTCCGGTCATGCGCAGACCGGGCAGGGGCGGGTGGGACGCATCGCGGTCTCGTGGGGCTACGGGGGTAGGACGAAGGCGCCGGTTAGGCCCGCCCGGGCGGCCTGACAACCGGCCAGGCCGCAGGGCAGAGGCGCGGAAGAATGGCGCAGCGCCTTCATTCGGGGGATCGAATCACCATATCGGGATCTGGCTGAGGCCTCGGGCCCGCGAAAAAGCGCTGGATCGCGCCCGCGCGTACCGAATGATCCGCGCGCCGCTCTTGGCGGCGGCGGATTCATCGTCTCCTATGACGGTGATCCTAGCCATCGCCCCGGCCGATTCGGCCGGGCGCAGGTGTAACCGCAACACGATCAGGGAGTTCCGTGTGTCGAACTACCGTATCGACTTCGCCAGGGAGATCTTGGGCGTTCCCTTCACCGTCGGCTCGGTCGGCATCCAGCGGGCGCGCGATCCCGAGCGCGCCCTGCGCGCCGCGGAGCTGCGCTTCGCGCGCCAGCACGGCGTCGGCGATTGGCGCGAGCGCGCCGACCGCGCGGTGATCGCCGAGGCCGGCCGGCCCTGACGCGCCCCATGACGCGGTCGCGGGCCCTGGCCGGGGCGCCGCTTCCGCCGTAGAAGCGGGCAGGCTACAGGGCGCGCGGCGCGACCGTAGCCGGGACGGCGGGCGAGGGACGGGCGAGGCATGGCGGCGAGCTCCTTCTTCGGGGACCTGATCCAGACGATCAGCGACCGCGGCCGGGACCTCATCGGCATCAGCCGGGGCGATCTCGCGGCCCGCGCCAGCGCGGCCGAGCTGGTCAAGCTCTGCGACGACCTGATCTCCCGGCGCGGCGAGGCCTCGGGCGTGGCGCTGGCCCGCCTGATCCTCGACCGCTACGCGAGCTTCTCGGGCACGGAGCGCCATGACTTCCTGCGCCGCATCGCGGTCGATTTCGACGCGGACCACGCCGCGGTCGACGCGGCCATCGCCGCCTACCGGGCCGAGCCGACCCGCGCGCGCCTCGGGGCGCTCCACGCGGCGGTGGAGCCGCGCAGCCAGGAGCTGATCCGCCGGCTCAACCTCGCCCGCGAGGGCACGCTGGCCCTGGTGCGGATGCGCGAGGACCTGTTCGACCTGCGCAAGGCGCTGCGCGACGATCCCCACTGCCCGCCGGAGGTCACGGACGCGGTCGACAGCCTCGATTCCGATTTCGAGCACCTGTTCGCCTCGTGGTTCAACCGCGGCTTCCTGGTGCTGCGCCACATCGACTGGACGACGCCCGCCCACATCCTGGAGAAGATCATCCGCTACGAGGCGGTGCACGAGATCCAGGGCTGGGACGACCTGCGCCGCCGCATCGAGCCGGCGGACCGGCGCTGCTTCGCCTTCTTCCACCCGGCGCTGGTCGACGAGCCGCTGATCTTCGTCGAGGTGGCGCTCACCGACGCGATCGCGCCCGCCATCGCCCCGATCCTGAGCGAGGAGCGTCGGACGCTCTCCCCGCGCGCCTTCACGACCGCGATCTTCTACTCGATCTCGAACTGCCAGCGGGGGCTCGCGGGCGTCACCTTCGGCAACTTCCTGATCAAGCAGGTGGTGGAGGACCTCGCCCGCGAGATCCCGGGGCTGAAGACCTTCGTCACCCTCTCGCCGGTGCCGGGCTTCGCCGCTTGGCTCGACCGAGAGCGCCGGGCGGACGCGCCGCAGGGCATCACTCGCGACGACCTCGAGACCCTGCGGCTCCTCGACGAGCCCGACTGGTGCACCGACAAGCAGAAGGCCGAGGCGGTGCGCAAGGCGCTGATCCCGGCGGCCGCCGCCTACTTCCTGCGTGCCAAGAACCCGCGCGGCCGGCCCCTCGACCCGGTCGCCCGCTTCCATCTCGGCAACGGCGCGCGGCTCGAGCGCATCAACTTCCTGGGCGACGTCTCGCGCAAGGGTCTGAAGCAGTCCTACGGGCTGATGGTGAACTACCTCTACGATCTCGCCGCCATCGAGAAGAACCACGAGACCTTCGCCAATCTCGGCACCGTGGCGGCCTCGGGCTCGGTGACGCGCGAGTTGCGCCAGAACCTGCCGCCCGCCCGCGCCGTGGCGCTCGCCGATGCGTGAGACGGGCTGCGAGGCTCGCCTTCGATCAGCGCCGTAGAGCGCCCCGCCTCGGCAGCGCCACGCCGAGGTGAGGACATATGGAATACCTGCACATAATCTCGTGATCGATGGGTTTGGGGCCATCAGTTTTTAGCTATGCGCGTAGCAAACCAAGCTAAGACTTTTTGTTGCATTTGAGTGCGGCAAGCGTCTTGCACGTTGCTTGCTACTGAGCCGAGCGCCCGAGAGCACCAGATCAAGGAAGTCCCGCTCGCCCGACAGGTCATGGACGCCCGCCATCGAGGGCAGGCCGTCCCGGTGGAAATCGCCCCGTACGGTCGCGTGCGTCTGGCGGTCGTCGAATTCGTTGCAGTGGCACCAGCCGACGTTCAGCTTCTCTGCCAGAAACCGCGTGGCCGCTGTCTGGATGTCTGCAGAATCGGTCAATGGCGCGAGCGCATGTGCCGGCCCCGTCGGGCTTTGGCACCCGGAGCCTGCGCCGTACGAAGGTCGCGCTGGTCTACAACCGCACCGGCAACATCCGAGCCTGTCAGCTGCGCCTTGGCCATACCAAGCCGGAGAGCACGGCTCGCGACCTCGGCATCGAGATTGACGACGCCCTGATCCTGTCGGAGCAGACCGGGATCTGAAACGGGCCGCCGCGGTCGAACGGGCCGCGGCGTGTCAGTCGATTGCCCCCAGGGTGCCGAATGACCTCATCCGGACCTTCGACGGCCGCGCTCCGAATGTCTGCATGAGGTCAGCAGCACGGTTGCGGTAGGTGCAGTCCGTCCGTCGGGTAGTTGCCTCCGTTCTGATGCTCTCAGGCTAACACGTCCCCTGTCGCTCCCAGGGTCTTTGCGAGCAGACCCAAACCCAGCCGGCGTGACCAAAAGCTCTGCATCGGAGTTGAGCGAGCAGGCAATCTACGGCCAAGCGAGCAGACCTTCGGAGACGAGAATGGACACAGCGCCGACGCCCCGGCAACCTGCCCAGGTGCCACCGCCTGTCACGCCTGGCCTTCGCGGCCTTCTGACCTTGGCGGTTGGTGTGGTCGTCATCGCCGCGCTCTATTACGGCCGCGAGGTCTTCATCCCACTTGTGCTCGCCATCCTGCTGAGCTTCGTGCTTGCCCCCGTGGTCAGCGTGCTGCGCCGTATGCACCTTGGTCGAGTGCCCTCCGTGATCACCGCCGTCCTGCTGGCGCTCGGCATCATCCTCGGCATCGGGACGGTTCTGGGCACCCAGGTGGCGAGCCTCGCAGTCGATCTTCCGCGCTACCAGACGACGGTGCAGCAGAAGCTCTCAGGCTTGCAGGAGGGCCTCCTGGGTCGCGCCAACGCGCTCCTGCAGCGGATCAACCATCAGGTCCACGACGCCTCCCAGAAGGCGTCGGCGGCAGGCACGACTGCGGCTTCGCCGGCTGCCGGGCCGACGCCGCAGGCGCAGCTCGTGCGCGTGCAGGAGCCGGACCCTTCGCCGCTCACGCTGGCGCACAACATCCTCGGCCCGATCGTCGAGCCGCTGACGACAGTGGGCATCGTGCTCGTCGTCGTCGTGTTCCTGCTCATGCAGCGCGAGGACCTGCGCAACCGCCTGATCCGTCTGTTCGGATCGAACGACTTGCACCGCACCACCGTCGCCATGGACGACGCCGCGAGCAGGCTCGGCACCTACTTCCTGGCGCAGCTCGGCATGAACGCGGCCTTCGGCGTGCTGATCGGGCTGGGCTTGTGGGCGATCGGCGTGCCGAGCCCGATCCTCTGGGGCGTGTTCTCGGCGCTGATGCGCTTTGTGCCCTATATCGGCGCCTTCATCTCCGGTCTGCTCCCCGTGGCGCTGGCGGCGGCCGTCGATCCCGGCTGGTCGATGGCGATCTGGACGGCGGCCCTGTTCCTGATCGCCGAGCCCCTGTTCGGGCAGGTCATCGAGCCGCTCCTCTACGGTCACTCGACGGGTCTCTCGCCCTTCGCGGTGATCGTCTCGACCCTGTTCTGGGGTTTCCTCTGGGGACCTGTCGGCCTGATCCTGGCCACGCCGTTCACCGTCTGCCTCGTCGTGCTGGGCCGTCACGTCGAGAGCCTGGAGTTCTTCGACGTGCTCTTGGGCGACCGGCCACCGCTCACGCCGGTGGAGAACTTCTATCAGCGCATGCTCGCGGGCGATCCGGACGAGGCTCGCGACATCGGAGAGGCCATGCTGAAGGAGCGCTCGCTCTCCTCCTACTACGACGAGGTCGCGTTGAAGGGCTTGCAGCTCGCCGCCAACGACTACGCGCGCGGCGTAGTCACGCAGGCGCAGCTTGAGAACATCAAGCTCTCCTGCCAAGGCTTGGTCGAGGATTTCGAAAACCGGCCGGATGTCGAGCCGGAGGTGGACCCGAAGAACCGCAACCCGGCCGACGTTCCGTCACTGGCCGAGCGGACGCACCCGAAGAACGAGGCTGTGCCGGGACAAGCCCCGCCGGTCGAGCAACGCTCGCCCGCTTGGCAGGGCGACACGCCGGTGCTGTGCATCGCCGGGCGCGGGCCGCTGGACGAGGCGGCCTCGACGATCCTGGCGCAGCTCCTGCGCAAGCACGGTCTCGGCGCGCGGGTCGCGCCCTACGAGACGGTCTCACGAGGGCGCATCCGGGAACTCGATCTGTCGGGCGTGGCGATGATCTGCATCTCCTATCTCGACATTACCGGCAGCCCCGCACATCTGCGCTACCTGCTCGAACGCCTGCACCAGCGAGCTCCCGGCATCCCGATCTTGGTTGGCCTATGGCCTGTGGGCGAGAAGGTGCTCACTGACGCAGCACTCGGGCGGCAGCTCGGTGCGGACATCTACGTCTCCTCGCTGCGAGACGGCGTCGAAGCCTGCCTACGGACCGTCCAGAACGCCTCCAGCCCGCCGGCGGCGGCAGCCTGATTACGACGAGCGCTCGATATCGTCGGGAGCGGCTTCGCGCTATGGAGCCGACCTGGAACGAGCGAGACTTCAACCGCCGCTTTGGACGACGCGGACGTTGCTGGGGGCCTGGATCAACCCGTGCGCATCCCCTGTTCTCCCGGGCTATCGGAATCTGGGCACCCTTCGGCGAAGCCGCTGTCTGACGCTTGTGCCTCAACGGATGCTGCTGCCGTAGCTATCGACACGAGCCGCGCTCATGCTGTCTAGCCTCGCCTCCTTTCCAGCCTCCACGCTGATCCTGCAGCCTGTTCAATCGGAAGGGGGCGATCGGCTCCGTCAAGCCAAGGTGGCACCCGAGATCATGTCTCAGGCCCAATCCTGCGGATCCTCTGCTCTACCGACCGTGGTCCGCCGGGGTTGGAGACGACTACTGGGGGCGGTCACCACTGCAGCAGGGTTTTGGCTCTCGGCCCGACGCCGCTTGAGCGGGTCGTGGCGGATGTGGCACCGTCTTGCAGCAGAACCCATGAAACGCTGCGGTCAAGCTGAGGGACGTTGGAGAGCTGGATATGGCCAGCGGGTCGCCAGCAGCACAACTGTCTGAAAACGAAGGGGGTCAGCCATGATGCACGTCAATTGCGACTGCTGTGCCAATACCGGATTGCCCCGTCTCGGCCGCCGGCGTCTGTTGCTCGGAGCAGCAGGCATGTTTGCCGCCACAGCACTGCCGATCAGTGTTGCCCAGGCCGCATCACCCGTGACGAAGTCTTCGCTGTCACCAGCCGACGCGCTCAAGCTCATGAAACAGGGCAACGAGAACTTCAGGAGCGAAGCGCCGTCCCTGGCGGCGAACGGGCGTGACCGCCGCCTCGAACTCGCCCGCGGACAAGCACCCTTCTGTGTGCTGGTTGGGTGCTCCGATAGCCGGGTCTCGCCGGAGATCCTGTTCGGGCGCGGTCTCGGCGAGTTGTTCATCGTGCGCAATGCTGGGAACACGGTCGATACGGCGGCGCTCGGCAGCATCGAGTATGCCGTCGGTGTTCTCGGAGTGCCTCTCGTCATCGTGCTCGGACACCAATCCTGCGGCGCTGTCGCAGCCGCGGTCGATGTGGTGGAGAAGAACGCGACCTTCCCCGGCGTCATCGGTGAGATGGTCCAGCCCATCGTGCCGGCCGTGCTGGAAGCCAGGAGCCAAGGGGGCGACCTGCTCGAAGCGTCCGTGCGGAGCAATGCGCGCCGTGTCGCGAAGCGTCTTACGACTCAGAGCTTGGTGATCAAGGACGCGTTGAGCGGGGGGAAGGTCAACGTCGTGGGAGCACGCTACGGTCTCTCCGATGGCCAGGTCGAGTGGATGGAAGATATATGAAGAGCCTGGTTCCCGGCCAGAGACGAACGAATCGCTTCGCTGTTCGACGGCAATCTTAAGGGACGTCGCGCGCCCTCACACCAGTAGATTCGGAAGAACCAAGGCCAGTCAATTGATTTTGCCATCGGGATTGGTTGCCGAGCGCCTGATGGCAGGGGATCGAAGTCCCCCTGCCATCTGGAGCTTACCGGTGACGCACACCATATCCCGCTGTGGCAGGCCGGGCTGGCGTAGCACTGCGATGAGGCTGCTTGCTGGCCGCGAATAGGCCATTGCGCCAAGCCAGATAGCCGAGCCCAGCTACCACGGCCGTCACGGTGGTTATGAGCGCAGCCTCGCTTGACATGATGCCGCCCGCCGTCGTCGAGCGTCTTCTCCGGAGTGCGATGGTCTTCGCCCGGATGAAGGCTTGCGTGGCCCTATGAGCCTCCTCGTGCGAGAAGCGCTTGCGGGCCATAGGGATCAGCTCGTGGACGTGTTGGTGCAGATGCTGATCGACGAGGAAGGTGACGTCCTCGAAGGCGTTGAGCCACCCGTCCGAGCCCTTCTGACGGTAGCGCACGAGCCCCTTGAGCTGCCGCATGAACTCGGCGTGGGCCCGATGTAGCTCCTCGATAAGCGTGTTTGTGCCGCTCTCCCGGCTCAGGGGCTCGTAGAGACTGGCATCGAGTCCGATGGCATGCAGCTCCAGCGCATCCATGAGATCGCCCAACATGCGCTCCCGGCTGCGAATCACGCCGGGTCCATTCATGGCGTACGGGATCTCGCGGATGAGCTGGTTGATGTTCTCGTGGTCGCGCTCGATGAGCTGCCAAACGTCCATACGGCATGCCTCCTGAAGTTGCGGGACGTAACTTCGTTCACCTTCTGGCTGTTCCGCTTATCCTCGCCGCAGCGACGGATTGACGGGACGCGGGTTCTCGGAGGGCTGCAAACCCGACCTGCCGGCTGCCACCGGCGGCTTGGGCGCGGACTACCCTAACGCCAATGCCATCAGGGGCGGCTTCGCACTCAGCGCGGGGAGGATACGAGCCGAGCTGTGAAAGCGTGCTGTGGCGTTGGTGGCGGTCCAACACGTGTGCTGGTGAGAACGGTAACGCCTTCGGGCATGACAGGCGCCTGGGTCGAGGAGTTCGTCGTGAGGAACCTGCTGCTGCCGATGGGCCCAATGTCGAAAGACAGCTCTCTGCTGCACAGGCCGACATTGGCGTCGTCGGGCCTCGACCGCTGCTCCCGACCCTTTGCCGACCCTGGGAAGGTCCGCTTCGTGGCGGCTTGGTGGATGTCGGGCTACGACCCAACCGGGTGGGTTTCTGCCGTTCTGCTCTTGGCGGGCAATGCATCTGTGCGGACGCTGTCGCCAACGCCTCACGCTTCTCGACAGACGTCCCAAGGGTCCGTCTGTCAGTTCGCAGTGGCTGAGGGGAATTCCAGTGCCAGTTAGCTCGCTCGAAGGGTCCGGCGCGCCACGAGGCTGAGGATCGATCCCTGCACGACGATGGTGAACAGCACCACGGCGTAGGTCATCGCGGCGCGGTCAAAGATCGAGAGCAGGAGGTGTCCTTCCCGCGGACGGTCTTTCGGAACGCCCCATCGTGCCGGTCGTTGCCGGGCTCGAAAGGTATCGATCCGCACCGATGAACACGCGCGTCAAAGCCGGGCTGGAGATCCTCGGCGACCTGTTCTGGCTCCGCCCGGCCCTCGTCGTCCTCGGCTGCATCCTGCTGGCCCAGTTCGGTGTCTGGCTGGAGACGGCCCACGTCGCCGGCTTCGGCCCCTCCTCGCCCGACACGAACTGGGGTTATTCCGGCGGGGCCGAGGGCGCGCGGGCCCTGCTCAGCGCCATCGCCTCCTCGAACATCGGGGTCGCCGGCACGACCTTCTCCATCACTATCGCCGCCCTGACCCTGGCCTCCGGCCAGATGGGCCCCCGACTCCTGCGCAACTTCATCCGGGATGGCCGCAACCAGACCGTGCTCGGTATCTTTCTCGGTGCCTTCGCCTACGCGCTGATGGTGCTCCGCACGGTGCGGACGGTGGAGGAAGACCCCTTCGTCCCGCATCTCGCCATCACCGGCGCCCTGGTCCTGGCGCTGGTCGCGGTGGGCACTCTGGTCTGGTTCGTCCACCACATAGCCACGAGCATCAACATCGAGACCGTGGTCGACGCCGTCCAGCAGGACCTCTGCCGGGCCATCGCGACCCATACCCGGGACAAGCCGGGGGCCGCCCGTCCCGATGACGCGCCGGCCGGATGGGCCTCGGCCGCGACCGACGGTGGCTACGTGCAGGCCCTCGACGAGAACGCCTTGGCGGACCGGGCCTACGCGCTTGGGATCAGGGTCATCCTGCGGGTGCGGCCCGGCGACTACGTGCCGAGCGGTTTCCCCATCGCGTTCCTGTCTGCGCCCGTGGAGGGCGCCGAGGCCGCCATCCTCGACGCCGTGACGCTGGGGCGCCGCCCCGCCGCACTTCAGGACCCGGAATACTCGGTGCGGCAGCTGGTCGAAATTGCGGTGCGAGCGCTCTCGCCCGGCATCAACGACCCGTTCACCGCCGGCAGCGTCGTCGACCATCTCGGCGACGCCCTGTGCCGGATCGCGCCGAGGCACCTGCCGACCGGGGTGGTGCTGCGCGAGGGGCGCCCCGCGCTCGTCCACCCCGTCACGGACTACGACGGGCTGTGCGACGCCATGTTCCACATGATCCGGCAGAACGCGGCCGGCTCGGTCCACGTGCTCGGACGGATGCTCGACGTGCTCGCCCGCGTCGCCGAGGTCGAGAGGCAGCCAAGCCGAGCGGCGGAGCTATCCCGGCATGCCGGCCTCGTCATCGCCGCCGCCCGCCGCGACGTGGCGGACCCGTCCGACCTTGCCGATCTGGAGGACCGCTACCGCCGGTTCCGCGGCGCCAGTCCGGCCGGAATCTAGACGTCGGAACCCGGCGATCCGTGTCTTTCTCGAACGTCCGAGGAGGGTGGATTTCTGTCGGTCCGCTTTTGGATGAGAAGTGGTGAGAGCCCACATCGGATGAGCAGCGGGAGTTCGGCGATTGGCCGTCACTGCGTCAGCGTCCGTAGCTCCCCACGAGCTAAGCCGAGCAGGGTTCGGCCGAGCAGCCAGCCGATGACGAGCGTGGCCAGCCCGAGCAGGGCCAGGGCGAGGCCGTCGGTCGCCGGAGCCTGCTCCGCCATCGCGACGCGCAGCGCCGCGACCGCTGCTGCGGCGAGTGGGAAGCTCACGCCCCACCAAGAGACGCGGAAAGGGCAGGCGCGACCGAACCGGGCGAGCTTCGGCAGCAGCACGGCGAGCAGGAACAGTGCGACCGCGAAAAGCGACTCAGCGAAGAGATCGATCGCGCCTGTCGTGGCGACATAGGCTGAGAAGCCGACCGCGAAGGGCGCCACGAGGATCAAGAGCGATGGCTGCAAGGCTGCGGGCAGCGGCGCCTCGAACAGGAGGCGGGACAGGATCAGCGTGAACAGAGGCACGGCGAAGAACAGCCCCACCGCCAGCCCGAAGATCATCACCCCCTGCATCGGCGGCAGGCCGAGTTCCGGAAGGGCCAGGGGCGCATCGAGCAGGCCGACCACCGGCACGATCCATGCCGGCGTCGCATGTGCCGCCTGCTGCCGGTCGCTCAGCCAGCGCGTCACAATCAGCCACGCGAACAGCGTCATGCCGAGGGCGCCGGCGATCCATAGCACGCGCGCCAGCGTGAGGTTGAAGGGCGCCAGGGGGATCGGCAGCAGGAGCAGGCTTATAAGCGGCGTGCCGAACAGGTTGCCGGCGATGGGGTGGCGGAATTCCGCCCGCACGGCCTCAGGGGCGAGGATGGCCTTGCCGGCATAGCCTGCCGCGATAGCGACGAAGGCCGCTGAGGCGATCAGCCCGATGGCCTCCCCGAGCCAGGGAGGCACGCCATACCGCGCATGAGCGAGCCGCCACGCGACGCTGAGTCCCGTCAGGCCCATCACCGCCGCGAACAGGCCGACCGGCAACGCCTCGACCTGCCGCCAGCCTCCCGACAGAGGGGGCTGGCCCGGGACACGATGGGCGGTCAGCGCGGCTTCGCTCGGCGCGCCTTCGACGACCTGCAGCATCGACGAACTCCCACGCAACGAGGCATCGAGCCCTTCGCGATCTCAGCCGAGACCATAGCGGGAGGCCGGCATGCTGCGCGAGAGGTTGGGACCAAGGCGGAACCGGGCGCCTTCGAGGGCCTGCCAATCACCGAGATCGGGGAGCGAGGGAATCGTGACGGTCTCGCCCGCATCGAGGCCGGCCAGTGCCGCCGCCACAAGGTCGCTCGCCTCCATGATCATCTCGGAGGGAATCTGCCCGATATCCGCGCCCGTCCGGTCGAAGAAGTTGGTTCGGGTGACGCCGGGCAGCACCGCCTGGAACCGCACCCCCTTACCGGCGAGTTCGGCTCCGAGCCCCTGCGTCAGTGCCAGGACGAAGGCCTTGCTCGCCGCGTAGGGGGCGTTGAAGCGCTCAGGGATGATGGCGACGGCGGACGAGATGTTGACCACCGTGCCCGCTCCCCTCTCGCCGAAAGCCTTCGCTGCCGCGAGGGACAGGGTCTGCAGCGCCCTGACGTTCAGGTCGAGCAGCCCGTCATAGAGGCTGACGGGGCTGTCGAGGGCGGGGCCAAGCGGCCCGAGGCCGGCGCAGTTCACGAGGACGCGCAGGGTGGCATCCGTGGCGACGCGGTCCCGGACCGAGGCAAGATCCTCCGGTCGGGTCAGGTCGGCCGAGATGACCTCCACAGTCACGCCGGCCTCTCGGCCGAGACGCTCCGCCGCCGCCCGCAGCCGGGCCTGGTCGCGGGCGACGAGGATGAGGTCATGGCCTCGGGCAGCCAACTGGTCGGCATAGGCCGCGCCGATGCCCGAGGAGGCGCCCGTCACGAGCGCCGTGCCTGTGTGCTGGGTCATCGAGGTATCCTCGTCAGACGGCGGAGAGCTTGGAGTTTGCGACGGGCAGTGCACGGATCCGCCGGCCGGTGAGCGCCGCGATGGCGTTGAGGACCGCCGGCGGCACGCCCGGCAAACCCGGTTCCCCCACCCCGCCCATCGGCGCGCCGCTCTCGACGATGCGGACATGGACCTTCGGCATGTGCTCCCGGCGCAGGACCGGATAGGTGTCGTAGTTCTGCGATTGCCGCACGCCATCGCGGTAGACGATCTGCTCGAACAGGACCGAGGACAGGCCGAGCGCCGCCGCGGATTCCACCTGCGCCTTGACGATGGCCGGGTTGACGATGCTGCCGGGATCGAACGCGATCCAGAGGTTGTGGACGCGGGCTTCCCCGCCCTCCACCGAGACTTCCGCGATGGTCGCCGTCTCCGATCCGAAGGGCGAGGCCATGGCGAGGCCGCGAGCGCGCAACCCGCCTTCCGCGCGGTAGGGCCCGCGCTGCCAGCCGCCGGACATCTCCGCCACCGTCGAGAGGAGGGTGCGGTGCCGGGCGCTGCCCTGGAGAAGCGCCATGCGCAGCGCGAACGGATCATGCCCGCCGGCCTGAGCGACCTCGTCCAGGAAGCTCTCGTAGAACGCGTCGTTCATCGAATGCCCGACCGAGCGCCAGAAGGCGATGTTCACCGGGTGGGCAACCTTCGTGAAGGTCATGCGCCGGTTCGGCACCGCGTAGGGCTTCTCGACGATGCCCTCGACCGCTGAGGGATCGACGGGTGTCTGCATCATCATGCTGAAATAGCGGCCGATCGGGCCTTCACCCACCGTGCGGACCTCGATCGCCGTCGGCTGCCCGGCCGTGTCCAGCGCAGCGCGGAAGCGGCTGAAGCTCAAAGGTCGCACCGCATCTCGGGCAAACTCCTCCTCCCGCGACCACAGCACCTTCACGGCGCGGCCAGTGGCCTTGGCAAGCAGGATCGCCTGGGGGAACGGGTTGCCGGCCTCGTAGGTGAAGTGGCGACCGAAGAAGCCGCCGAGCATCGGCGAGTGAATGCGGACCTGGGCCGGCTGCAACCCGGCGACCTTCGCCGAGACGGCCTGGAACACCTCCGGCATCTGGTTCGGGAGCCAGACGTCGAGGGTCCCGTCGCTGTCGAAGCGCGCGATGGCCGAGGGCGGCTCCAGCTGCGCGTGGGCGAGGTAGGGGGCCTCGTAATCCGCTTCCACAACCTTGGCGGCCTTGGCGAAGGCGGCGGCGACATCGCCCTGCTCCTCCGCCACATGTCCCGGATCGGTGGACGCCTTGAGCACCGCGAGCATGCCGTCCGACGAGAAATCGGCCGCGACCGTGTCGATGCCGCTGGGCTTGGGCGTCGACCACTCGACCTTCAGCGCCTCGACGGCCTTGCGTGCCCGCCACCAGCTGTCGGCGGCCACCGACACCGCGCCCGGAAGCCGGTGCACCGAGTGCACGCCCGGCATCGCCCTCACCTCGGCCTCGTTGGCAAGGCTCGTCGGCTCCGTGCCGAGGCGTGGCGCGTGCTGGACGGCGGCGTAGAGCATGCCCTCGACCTTATGGTCGATGGCGTAGATCGCCCGGCCCGTGGACTTGTCGCGGACATCGAGGCGGGGAACGGGCTGACGGATGTAGCGGAACGTCGCCGGGTCGCGCAGGGAGACGGACTCGTTCGGCTTCAGCTTCAGCGCGTCGGCCGCGAGGTCGCCGTAGGCGAGAGAGCGGTTCGAGGCCGCGTGCAGCACCACCCCGTCGCGGGTGGTGAGTTCGCCGTCCTGAACCTTGAGTTTGGCCGCCGCCGCGCGGATCATCAGGTCCCGGGCGGTCGCGCCGAGGCGGCGCATGATCTCGTAGCTCGACCGGGTCGAGAAGCTGCCGCCGGTCATGCGGATGCCGTTCACGACGGCGTAGTCCGGGCCGGGTGGTGCGCATTCCACAACGAAGCGGGAGGGCGGCACGTCGAACTCCTCGCCGACGATCTGTGCCATGCCGGTGGCGATGCCTTGGCCGCCCTCCACGAAGGGACTGAGCAGCTTGATGGTGCCGTCCGGATGGATCTCCAGGAAGGCGGCCACCCGAGTTCCCGGCTTCGGCGCGAGCGCACCCGCGCCCTCGGCGGGGCCCTGCGCCTCGGCGCGGACCGTACGCGCGGGCAGCAGAGCGCCGAGGACGAGGGCGCCGCCTGCACCAGCGAGGAAGCCGCGGCGGGACGGAACCGCAGGGCGGAGGAGCGGGTGCATGGCAGTCTCCTCAGGCAGCGGCCTGGCGCACGGCGGCGGCGATGGCGTTGTAGGTTCCGCAGCGACACAGGTTCGTCATCGCGTCGGCGATGTCTTTGTCGGTCGGCTGTGAGGTCTGCTTCAGTAGGGCGGTGGCGGCCATGACTTGGCCGGACTGGCAATAGCCGCATTGCGGCACCTGCAACGCGACCCAGGCCTCCACGACCTTCCGGCCGACGTCGTCCTGCTCGATTGCTTCGATGGTGGTGATAGCCTGGGTGCCGACGCTGTCCAGCGGGACCTGGCAGGACCGCATCGCCTGCCCGTCGAGATGGACGGTGCAGGCCCCGCATTGGGCGATGCCGCAGCCGTATTTCGTGCCGGTCAGGCCAAGCGTGTCGCGCAGGACGAAGAGCAGCGGAGTATCGGGTTCGGCGTCGACTGAATAGTGCCGACCGTTGATCGTCAGGCTCACCATGTCCGCGACTCCCCGGCAGTAAGCAGTCCCCCGAGGCCATGCTTAAGCAGAGGTCTCGGCACTCACTACGTCATATTTGCCTCGTTTTCGGACATGCTGCCGTGTCAGACGATGGCGAGCGGTCCCGCTGCCCGGCGGATCGCGCGCGGGACGTCGCCCTGGACGCGCAGGAACGCCCGGCGCATCCTCTCGCGGTTGGCGAACCCGGCCGCGGCGGCGATCTCCTCGATGGGCAGGCGGCTCTGCTCCAGCATGTGCTTGGCGGCCTCAACGCGCATGGCCTCGACGGCCTTGGCCGGCGAGACGCCCGTCTCGGCTCGGAAGGCCCTCGTAAACTGGCGCGGGCTGAGGCAGGCGATCGCCGCAAGATCCTCGGTGGTCAGCGGAAGCCGCAGGTGTTGCTGCACATAGGCGAGGACGCTCTGGATGCGGTCGGTCGGCGCGTCGAGATCGAGCAGGGCCGAGTGCTGGGCCTGCCCCCCGGCGCGGCGGCGTTCCATCACCAGCCCGCGCGCCACGGTTTGCGCCAATTCCCGGCTGTGATCGCGCTCGACCATGCCGACGGCGAGATCGATGCCTGCCGACATGCCGGCGGAGGTCCATAGATTGCCGTCCGCGACGTAGATCTTGTCGATGTCGAGGTTGCAATCGGGATAGCGCGCGCGGAACTGGGGCGCGTAGTGCCAGTGGGTCGTGGCGCGCCGTCCGCTCAGCAGGCCGGCATCCGCTAGGACGAAGGCCCCGAGGCACAGGCCCGCCAGACGGCGCGCGGAACGGGACGCTTCCTGGAGGTAGGCGAGAAGGTCCTGGCTCGGCTCCGGTACGCCGATCCCGGCCGCGACCAGGATAGTGTCGAAGGAAGACGGGTCGTCGAGCCTTTCGGTGCTGACATCGGGTCCCAGGCCCGAGCGAACGAGGCCGCCGGTTTCGGACAGGAGGTGCACGTCGTAGGCCGAGCCGCCGACGTATTTGTTGGCGACGGCGAAGGGTGACGTCGCCGCCAACCCCATGAAATCGAAATCCGGGCAGATCACGAGGCCAATGCGACGGACGCCAGCCAACACCGATCACCCCCCTTCAACCTGCGCGAGACCGGGTTCTACATCAAACTTCGGTCGAGCGGGGACAAGCGGAGTGGCCGAAAACGAGGCATATTCGTCCGCGCCTGACTTGCACCAATGTGCACCAGACGGGGGCTGAAGGACTGCTTTCAAGCGCGGGGTAGGCTGCTAAAAGTGGCCGGGTCGGAGGCGGAACGTCCGCTTCGAAATAAAGGTCCACAGCCCGCTGCCCACGCAGGCTGTGGGAAAACGCGGGCGCACACCATCAATCCGTACGATCACCGCTCAGGTCACCGGGGGAGGGGGGCAGCCGGTCCTACACCGCGCTGGGCGAGGGTCGGACGCGCGCTGGCCTCGATGAACGCGTGAACTCAACCAGCCCGCGTCATACGCTCGCGCGCTGGTTGAGGACGGAGCGGGTGCCGTTCGAGGAAGTGGCAGGGCAACTCGGCCACAGAGTCCAGGGCGTTGCGATCACGGAGATCTCCGCAGCCTACTCACCGGACTACGAAGCCCTAGCTACGGCGGCGATCGAGCGGCTTCTGCAGGCGATCGCCGCCCAGAGCCGATCTTGCAAGCTTCTGATCAGGGCAGCGGAAGAGCCCTGCGACACCAGAGAGATAGCCGCCTGATGGAATACCTGCACACGATGGTCCGGGTCGCCGACCTCGACCAGGCCCTGAACTTCTACGTCGACATCTTCGGCCTCCGGGAAGTACGGCGCGTCGACAATGAGAAAGGGCGCTTCACCCTGGTCTTCCTGGCCGCGCCCGGCGACGTCGCCCGCGCCGAGGCGTCGAAGTCGCCGCTCGTCGAACTGACCTACAACTGGGACCCCGAGACCTACACGGGGGGCCGCAATTTCGGGCACCTCGCCTATCAGGTCGAGGACATCTACGCCTTCTGCGCGAAGCTGCGGGAGGCCGGCGTCACCATCAACCGCCCGCCGCGCGACGGCCACATGGCCTTCGTGAAGTCGCCCGACGGCATCTCCATCGAGATCCTGCAGAAGGGCGGCGCGAAGCCGCCGCAGGAGCCCTGGGCCTCGATGGAGAACACCGGGAGCTGGTGAGGCGCCCGCGGCGCGCGTTCCGGCGGTCTCCGGAGCCGCGCCGCGCGCCCTCTCCGGCGCGGCCCGAACGGCTCGGCACCCCCTTCAGAGCGTCGCCGACGGCGTGATGCCGAGTTCGGCGAGCTTGGCCCGCACCGCCTCGACAGGACGCTTGAGCTTCAGGCTGATCACCGCGGGCGGGATCCCCTCGCGGGCCAGCGCCCGCAGGGTCTGCACGGTGTCGAGGGTCCAGGTCGTCTCCGTCATGGCTCTCTCCTCTCGGAGGGGCGCCCGCGGGCAGGATCGTGTCGCGCGGCGGGGCGCCGTCCTCGGCCGGAAGCGTGGACCCGCGCGCGGGCGCCCGCAACCGCCTGCCCGAAATCCGGGCCTGCCCAAACGCCGGGCAGGGCGGCCCCGCGTCCTTGACGCGGGGCCGCCCGCGGCGCATCCCGGCCGCGGATCAGGCGGCCGGGCGGCCGCTCCGGGCCTCGCGCCCGGGGAGGAAAGTCCGGGCTCCATGGAGAGACGGTGCCGGATAACCTCCGGCGGGGGCGACCCCAGGGACAGTGCCACAGAGAGCAGACCGCTCCGGACGTGCCTTCGGGCCCGCCCCGGAGTCAGGGTGAAAGGGTGCGGTAAGAGCGCACCGCGGACGCGGCAACGCGGACGGCACGGCAAACCCCACCGGGAGCAAAACCGAATAGGGGCGGCGCGCGGTCTCTCGCGAGGGAGCCGCAGGCCCTCTCTCCAGGCCAGTCGCCCGGGTTGGTTGCTCGAGGCGGTCGGCAACGGCCGTCCCAGAGGAATGGCTGCCACGTCCCGGGTGCCGCGAGGCGTCCGGGGCCCTACAGAACCCGGCTTACAGGCCGCCTGATCCGTCCACCGCACGCGGGCGGCGTGCCACGTTCGGGGGATGCTGCCGGAGGAGGCGCGTCGGCACAGGCTCCCGGCACCGGCGGAGCCAGATGCCTCCGGCGCGGCCATCGGCACGCGGGCGGCGATCCAAAGCATTCGTCCGCAGGCTTGAGCGCGTCTCGACAATAGCGTCATCGTGCGTTCGGGCACGAAGATCCGCGCCTCGGCGCCGGGCGAGATGTTTCGTCCAATCGGGCGGGCAGATAACGTTCGGTTAACCTTGCTGCGATCTGATCGGGGCGCACCATCCGGCAGTCTAGGGTGCGTTGACGATCCTCCGAGGCCCATGTTAACCGGAACCATACCGTCAACGGCGTCGATCGGCCCGACGGGCACGCCCTGCCGCGGAGCAGGGAGCGCCCGCGGGCGGGGCTTGGCGCCCCGCCGGGTCGTCGGCGCCCACCCTTTCCGGTCGGCGGGAGCGCGGTCGGACGCAGGTGCCTATGAGCCGATCCAGCGCAGACGCCGTCCCGTGCGGGCGGGTCGAACCGATTCCCGCGACCCCGGCGCGTCCCGCCGCCCCGCGCCGCGCGAGGGCGCGGTGAAGCGGGCGGTCGGCAGCGTCCCCGCCGGGCCCCACATCCCGGTCCTGCTCGACGAGGTGCTCGCGGCGCTGGCGCTGCCCGGAGCGGCGCTGGCCGTGGACGGCACGTTCGGCGCGGGCGGCTACACCCGCGCCATGCTGGCCGCGGACCCGGCCCTGCGCGTCGTCGCGATCGACCGCGACCCCAGCGCCATCGCGGCCGGCGCCGGCCTCGTCGCGGAGGCGTGCGGCCGCCTGCGGCTCGTGTCCGGCTGCTTCGGCGACCTCGACGCCCTGCTGGCCGACATCGGCGAGAGCCAGGCCGATCGGATCGTGCTCGATATCGGCGTCTCCTCGATGCAGCTCGACCAGCCCGAGCGCGGCTTCTCCTTCCGGTTCGACGGGCCGCTGGACATGCGCATGGGCGCGGACGGCCCGAGCGCGGCCGACCTCGTCAACGAGGCGGATGAGGCCGTGCTGGCCGACATCGTCTACCATTACGGCGAGGAGCGGCGCGCCCGCGCGGTGGCCCGCACGATCATCGAGGCCCGCCGCCGCGGCCGGATCGAGACGACGGCGCAGCTCGCCGACCTCGTGGCGGGCGTGGTCCGGACCGAGCCCGGCAGCGGCATCCACCCCGCCACCCGCACGTTCCAGGGCCTGCGCATCGCGGTCAACGACGAGCTCGGCGAGTTGGTCCGCGCGCTCCACGCCGCCGAGCGCGCCCTGCGGCCGGGCGGCCGGCTCGCCGTGGTGACCTTCCACTCGCTGGAGGACCGCATCGTCAAGCAGTTCTTCGCCGCCCGCAGCGGCCGGGCCTCCCAGGGCTCGCGCCACCTGCCGGGCGCGCTGCCGGGCAACGGGCCTGTGCGCAGCTTCCAGCTCGTCACCAAGGGTCCGGTCCTGCCCGGCGAGGCCGAGATCGCCCGCAACCCGCGCGCCCGCTCGGCGAAGCTGCGCGCGGCCGAGCGGACCGAGATGCCAGCTCCCGCGCCGCTCGACGCGATCCGCACGCTCGCCAGCCTGCCCGAACCGCGCGGAGGCGCACGCCGGTGATCCGTCTCCTCAACCTGCTGGCGGTCTGCGGCCTCGTGGCGTCCGCGATCTACGCCTACTCGATCAAGTACGACACGCTCTACCAGGGCGGTCAGGTCTCGAAGCTGAAGACCGCCCTGCACAAGGAGCGGCAGGCCATCGCGGTGCTGCGCGCCGAGTGGCAGCTCCTGACCCGGCCGGACCGGCTGCAGGCGGCCGTCGCCAAGCACCTCGCGCTGGAGCCGATCGGCGTGAGCCATCTCGGCCGGTTCGCAGACCTGCCGGCCCGGCCCGAGCGCGGCGACGAGATCGGCCGGCTGCTCGCCGCCACCGCGACCCCCAAGGACGGCGGGGCGCCCGAGCCGCGCACCACCGGCTCGCTCACCCGCACCGTCACCACGACCCGCACGCCGACCACGGCTTCGAGGTAGCGCCCGTGTCCGAAGACGCCCACCACACCCACGACGCGCACGGACGGGCCGAGGCGGCGGGTGCCGGATCCGCAGCGCCCGGCGCGACCTATGCCGCCCCCGGTGCGGAGCCCTTCGCGGTCGAGCATCTGGACCCGGCCCAGCCAGTCCCGGGCCACGCGGCCGCGGAGCACTCCGAAGCCGGCCGCGCAGCGGAGACGGACGAGGCGGCGGAAGCCGCGGTCGCGCCGGAGGACGCCTCCCGGCTCGCCGCCGCGGTCGCGGCCCTGCGGCCGAAGCGGCGCCCCCTCGCCGACCTCGTGGGCGCGATGTTCCGCCTCGCCATCGAGCGCTCGCACACCCGCGTCGCCATCGTCGGGCTCGCCTTCCTGGGCGTGTTCGGGGCGATCAGCGGCAAGCTGATCTACCGCGCCGCCTTCCCGGGCAAGGGCCTCAACGAGCACGCGGTGGCGGCCGCCGCCACGACGGCGATCCGGCCCGACATCGTCGACCGCAACGGCGAGGTGCTGGCCACCGACATCCGCACCGTCTCGGTCTTCGCCGAGCCCGGCAACATCCACGACGTGGACGAGGCGGTCGAGCTCCTCACCGCGGTGCTGCCGACGCTGGACGCCGGCGACCTGCGCAAGAAGATCGCGGACAAGAAGGAGTGGCTGAAACGCCGGGGCAAGTCCGACCCGGGCTTCATCTGGGTGAAGCGCGAGCTGACCCCGAAGCAGCAGGCCGAGGTGCACCGCCTCGGCATCCCGGGCATCGGCTTCCTGCCCGACCACAAGCGCGTCTACCCGAACGGGGTTGCGGCCGCCCACATCATCGGCGCGACGAACCTCGACAACATCGGCATCGCGGGCATCGAGAAGTACATCGACACGCAGGGCAACAAGGCGCTCAACGAGTTCGGCTTCGTCGCCAAGCAGACCGACCTGAAGCCGGTGCAGCTCTCGCTGGACCTGCGCGCCCAGTTCGCGGTGCGCGACGAGCTCGCCTGGGGCATCGACCACTTCAAGGCCAAGGCCGGCGCCTCGATGATCCTCGACGTGACCACCGGCGAGGTGATCGCGCTCGTCTCGATGCCGGACTTCGACCCGAACGACCCGAAGGACGCGCTCTCGCCCGACCGGATCAACCGGATGAATGTCGGCGTCTACGAGATGGGCTCGACCTTCAAGGCGATGACGCTCGCCATGGCGCTGGAATCCGGCAAGTTCACCGTCAACTCGACCTTCGACACCCGCGGCGGCGTGCTGAACTGGGGCCGGCAGAAGATCCACGAGTACCACGGCACCAACCGGGTCATCACGATGCCGGAGGTGTTCACCCACTCCTCCAACATCGGCTCGGCCAAGATGGCGCTCGGCGTCGGCGTGCCCGGCCACAAGGCCTTCCTGAAGAAGATGGGCCTGCTCGACCGCCTGAGGACCGAGCTGCCGGAATCGGCCGCCCCGATCATCCCGCCGCGCTGGACCGAGATCAACACGATCACCATCGCGTTCGGCCACGGCCTCGCGGTGGCCCCGCTCCAGGCCTCCGCCGCGGTCGCGGCGATCGCCAACGGCGGCTTCCTGATGACGCCGACCTTCCTGAAGACCTCGACCGAGGACGCGATGGCCAAGGCCACCCGCGTGCTGCGCGCGGACACCAGCGAGGCGATGCGCTTCATCATGCGCCTCAACGCCACCGAGGGCTCGGCCAAGAAGGCCTCGATCCCGCTCTACTACGTCGGCGGCAAGACCGGCACGGCCGAGAAGGTGATCAACGGGCGCTACGTGAAGAACCGCCTGTTCACCACCTTCATGGCCGCCGCGCCGATGAACAACCCGAAATACCTGTTCGTCACCCTGATGGACGAGCCGCAGGGCCTGCCGGAATCGGGCGGCTACGCCACCGCCGCCTGGAACTCGGGCGTGGTGACGGGGCGCGTGATCGAGCGGGTCGCGCCGATCCTCGGCCTGCCGCCGCAGTTCGAGCCGCCGGTGAAGCCTTTCCCGCTGATGGTGAAGCTCGGCGCCTACCACGCCGACAAGGTCGACGGGCGATGACGACCCTCGGAGCCCTGTTCCCGGAGGCCGGCGCGGCTGTCGCCGGCCGGCTCGCGTCCGCCGTCACCGCCGACAGCCGCCGGGCCGGGCCCGGCGCGGTCTTCGTCGCGGTGCCGGGCACGAAGGCGGACGGGCGGGCCTTCGCGGCAGCCGCCGCCGCCGCGGGCGCCGCCGCCGTCGCTGGGGAGGGCGCGAGGCCCGCCGACCTGCCCGCGGGCACGCCCTGGATCGCGGTCCCCGACGCCCGCCGTGCGCTGGCGCTCGCCGCAGCCGCGCTCCACCCGCGCCAGCCCGAGAGCGTCGTCGCGGTGACCGGCACGGCCGGCAAGAGCTCGGTCGCCGACTTCGTGCGCCAGATCCTGGCCCGGCTCGGCCGCAACGCGGCGAGCCTCGGCACGGTCGGCATCGTGACCAATCGCGGCGCGCGCTACGGCTCGCTGACAACGCCCGACCCGGTCACCCTTCACGAGACCCTGGCGCGGCTGGCGGAGGAGGGCGTCACGGATCTGGCCATGGAGGCCTCCTCCCACGGCATCGAGCAGCGCCGCCTCGACGGCGTGCGCCTGCAGGCGGCGGGCTTCACCAATCTCGGCCGCGACCATCTCGACTACCACGCCGACATCGAGTCCTACCTCGCGGCCAAGCTCCGCCTGTTCGACACGCTGCTGCCGGAAGGCCGCCCCGCGATCGTCAACGCCGACGGGCCCTTCGCCGAGCGGGTGATCGCGGTGGCGAAAGGCGCCGGTCGTCCCGTCCGCACCACGGGCCGGGGCGGAGAGGCGATCCGCCTCCTCGCCGCCCGGAGCGAGGGCTTCGCGCAAGGCCTCGACCTCGACGGGGCGTACGGGCCCCGCACGGTGCGCCTACCTCTCGTCGGCGCCTTCCAGGTGGAGAACGCGCTGGTCGCGGCCGGCCTCGTCCTGGCGACGCCGGCGGGCGCCGCCGACCCGGACGGCGTCTTCGCCGCGCTCGACCATCTCACCGGCGTGCCCGGCCGCATGGAGCGGATCGGCGAGGCCAACGGGGCCTTGTGCCTCGTGGACTACGCCCACAAACCGGAGGCGCTGGAGAGCGTGCTCGCGGCGCTGCGGCCCTTCGCCAGCGGCCGCCTCGTCCTCGTCTTCGGCTGCGGCGGCGACCGCGACCGCGGCAAGCGCCCGCTGATGGGCGCGATCGCGGCCCGCCTCGCCGACCGGGTGATCGTGACCGACGACAACCCCCGCAGCGAGGACCCGGCCGCGATCCGCGCCGCGATCCTGGCGGCGGCCCCGGGCGCCCACGAGATCGGCGACCGGGTGGAGGCGATCCGCACGGCCGTGCGCGAACTCGGCCCCGGCGACGTGCTGGTGGTGGCCGGCAAGGGCCATGAAACCGGCCAGATCGTGGGCGATCGCACCCTCCCGTTCTCGGACCACGATGTGGTCCGGGCCGCGATCGCCGACGCGTAGGGCGACCCCGCACCCCGGACGGCTCGCGGCCGGCCTCGCACCGGGATCCCGCGGGTTTCGACGGTTTTGCACCGGGTATCCCGACGGGATGTCGGCGGGTTTCCGGTGCGCCGCAAAGGCGCCCGGAAACCCGCCGACATC
>NZ_BPQM01000184.1 GCF_022179245.1 Methylobacterium gregans | reverse complement strand
GCTCGGCAATGCCGGCCGCCTCGTGATCCGGCCCTCCGGCACCGAGCCGGTGATCCGCGTCATGGCGGAGGGCGACGACCGCGCGCTCGTCAACGCGGTGGTCGACGAGGTCGTCGACGCCGTCGCGAAGGCGGCGGCGTAGCCGGGATCCGGGTCCGCGGAGGCGCCGCGGGCTTCAGACCTCGACGATGACGCGGTTCGGCAACTCGTCCCGGACGTCGGGGCCAGCCGGCACGTGTTCGGCGAGGCAGGCGCCGAGGCGCTCGACCGCGCCGGTCAGGGCCGCCTCGGTCTCGCCGCGGGCGAGCGCCGCCGTCAATTCGGAGAGCGTCCCGCACCAGGAGTCCGAGCCGACGCGGGCGACGATGCCCGCATCGGCCACGATCTCGGCGTGGTGCTCCGCCAGCGCCACGTAGAGGAGGAGGCCCGTCCGTGCGCGCGTGCGGGTGAGCCCGCGAGCATGGAAGGCCCGTACCGCGGCGTCCCGCGCCCGCGCCCGCCGCACCGGACGCGGCACCAGGGCGAGGCGGAACCGCTCGCTCAGGCCGGCCGCGAGCAGGGATGCCGCGAGCGCGCCCTGCGCGAGCAGGATGGAGGCGGCACTCCACCGGGTCAGCCAGAGCAGCAGCCAGGACAGGACGAGGCCGGCGACGAGCGCCGCCGCGAGCGGGGCCGAGCGGTAATGTCCCGCGCGCGCGCTCACCATCACCACGATCTCGCCCGCGGTGCCGGTCTCCGCGCGGGCGACCGCCTCGGCGATGCGGGCCCGCGCTGCGGACGAGAGGGGAGCCTCACCAGTCACCGGACGCTCCTCCGCCGCCCGACGAGCCGCCCCCGCCGGAGAACCCGCCGCCGAACCCGCCCGATCCTCCCTCGCCCCAGGTGCCCCCGCTCCAGCCGCCGCCGACCGGACCGGGCAGCACCACGAACCCGCCGCGCCGGCCGCCCCGGTTCGTCCGCCAGACCACGAACAGGATGACGAGGAACAGCACGACGAAGAGCACGACCTGGGTTGGGTCGACCTGATCCTCGCGCACCTCCGGCCGGCGCTGCCACTCCTCGGAATCCTTCGAGAGGATCGACAGGATGCCGTCGACGCCCGCCGAGATCCCGCCCGCGAAATCGCCCTGCTTGAAGCGCGGCGTGATCGCGCTGGCGATGATGACACGGGAGAGCGCGTCGGTGAGCGCCCCTTCGAGCCCGTATCCGACCTCGATGCGGACCTTCCGCTCGGTCGGCGCGACCAGCAGGAGCGCGCCGTTATTCGTCTTCGCCTGCCCGATCTTCCAGTGCCGGAAGAGGCGGTTGGCGAAATCCTCCACCGTCGTGCCCTGCAGACTCGGCACCGTCGCGACGACGACCTGGTCGGAGGTCTTCTCCTCGTAGGCTTTCAGGCGCGCCTCCAGCGCGGCGCGGCTCTCCTCCGGGAGGACGTGGGCGGCATCGACCACACGGCCGGTGAGTTCGGGAAATGTCAGCTCGGCCGCCCGAACGGGCAGGGCGGCGAGCGCCAGGGCGAGGAGCCCGAGCAGGGGCGCGAGCCATCCGCCCGTGCGGCGCGAAGCGTATGTCACGCCGGGAAACGACCTAGAACTTCACGTTCGGCGGCCGGTCGGCGTTGGGCGTCGCCGTAAAGGTCTCCATCGGCTTCGCCTCGGGATAGAAGACGCTTGCGATCCAGCGGCCGGGGATCGTGCGGATCTCGGTGTTGTACGCCTGGACCGCGCCGTTGTAGTCGCGCCGCGCCACAGCGATGCGGTTCTCCGTACCCTCCAGCTGGGACTGGAGCGCCAGGAAGTTCTGGTTCGACTTGAGGTCGGGATAGCGCTCCACGGTGACGAGCAGGCGGCCGAGCGCGCCGGAGAGCTGGTTCTGCGCGTCCTGGAACTCCTTGAGCTTCTGCGGGTCGCTCACCGACGCGGCGTCAACCTTGACGCTGGAGGCCTTGGCGCGGGCCTCGGTGACGCCGGTCAGCACGTCCTTCTCCTGTTGGGCGTAGCCCTTCACCGTCTCCACGAGGTTCGGGATCAGGTCTGAGCGGCGCTGATACTGGTTCTGCACCTCGCTCCAGGAGGCCTTGGCCTGCTCCTCCAGGGTCGGCACGCGGTTGATGGCCCCGCAGCCGGAGAGACCGAGCGCCAGCACGAGCATCGCGAGCGCGCTCGCGAGCCGCGCCGCTACGGAGGTCGGTCCGATGGCACCCTGGATCGACGGCATTCCACGCATCCTCAACACCGCGGCAGCCACTTTGCCGCACCCTCTAGATAGGCGCGGTCTCCGCGGATCCAGGGCCATGACACGGTCCGTGGCCGAGGCTTGCGGCTCAGAGCAGATCCTCGCAGCGGATCGGCAGGCGGCGCAGGCGGCGGCCGGTGGCGTGGTGCAGGGCGTTGGCGATGGCCGCGTTGACGCCGATGATGCCGAGCTCGCCCAGCCCCTTGATGCCCAGCGCATTCACGCCCGCGTCGTCGTCCCGCACGAGGATCGCCTCGATCACGGGGGGCGCGTCCGCGGCCGTGGCGACGAGGTACTCGGAGAGATCCGCGTTCGGATAGGTGCCGCGGTCCACCACCGTCTCTTCCAGCAGGGCCGAGCCCAGGCCCCAGATCATGCCGCCGGTGAGCTGGCTCCGCGCGGTCAGGGGATTGAGCACCCGGCCCGCCGCGAAGGCTCCGGTCAGGCGCGCCACGCGGATCTCCCCCGTTTCCTCGTGGACGCGCACCTCCGCGAACTGCGCGCCGAAGGCCCAGGACAGGGCGGCCCCGCCCGCGCTGAGCGCGATGTGCCCGGCCTTCACTGCAGCGAGGCTCTCCGGGCCGACGCCGTCCGGCAGGAACTCCGCGACCGTCTCGATGCCGGCCGGGTTGACGCCGGCGACCGCTCGGCCGAGCGCGACGGCGCGGCCGTCCGGGGCGGAGAGGGCCCCGCCCGCGAGCCGGACGCCGGCAGGGTCGCAGCCGGCCAGCACCCCGCCCTCCGCCGCAGCAGCCGCCGCGAGGCGTTCGCGCAGGCCGCGGCAGGCCTGATCGAGCGCGTTCATCAGGCTCGTCGTGGTGGAGGACCCGCCCGAGAGGCCGGCCGGCGGAAGGTCGGTGTCGCCGAGACGGACCGTCACCGACGCGACCGGCACGCCGAGCCAGTCGGCGGCGCCCATGGCGAGGAGCGTCGTGACGCCGTTGCCGATCTCGTGGTGCGCGGTCTCGACCGCCACCGCCCCGTCCGGGGCGATCGCCACACGCATGGCGGCGGGCGAGATCTTCACCGGGCGCACCGCGGACGCGCAGCCGAGCCCGACGCGCCAGGGGCCGTCCCGCTCCGGCCCAGCGCGGCGGCGCCCCCAGTCGAAGGCCTCCGCGCCGGCTTCGAAGCAGCGGAGCAGCGGACGCGTGGTGAAGGGCTTGCCCGAGACCGGATCCGTGTCGGTGTCGTTGCGCCGCCGCAGCTCGATCGGGTCGAGCCCCAGCAGACCGGCCATCTCGTCCACCGCGCTCTCCAGCGCGAACAGGTAGGGCACCTCCGGCGGCGCCCGCATCGGCCCGGGCGTGTTGCGGTCGAGGCGCACCGCCCGCTCCTCCGTGCGGATCGCCGGACAGGCGTAGAGGCTCGCGGTGACGTCCGTTCCCTCCATGGCGAAGGGATCGAAGCGCGAGGCGGCCATGTCGGCCTCATGCACGAGAGCGGTGAAGCGGCCCGCCCGGTCCGCGCCGAGATGGATCTCGTGGCGCGTCTCGGGCCGGTAGTTGGCGATGGTGAAGCATTGCCGGCGGGTCGGCACCAGGGAGACGGGGCGGCCGAGGCGACGAGCGGCGAGCGCGACCAGCGCCGTGTGCTGCGAGAGCGCGAGCTTCGCGCCGAAATGCCCGCCGATCGGCCCGGAGACCACCCGCACGTTGCGGGCGTCGAGCCCGAGCTGTTCGGCGAGCCCGTGCTGCAGGGCGCCGACATAGCGGGTCGGCTCGTGCACGGTGAGGCGCTCGCCCTCCCAGAGGCAAGTGGTGGTGAACAGCTCCATCGGGTTGTGGTGCTGCACGGGCGTCCGGTAGAGCGCCGAGACCCGGTGAGGCGCGGCGAAGAGCGCCGCGTCGGCGTCGCCCCGGCGCGGGTCGCGGTGCTTCTCCTTGAGATCGGCGAGGCGGACGGGCTCGGCACCGGGTGCGTCGAGGGTCGCCGCATAAGCCTCCGGCTCGTAGCGGACCTCGACGCGCGCCGCCGCGGCCTGCGCGGTCTCGACCGTTTCCGCCACGACGAGCGCCACGATCTGGCCCGCATGGGCGATCCGGTCCGAACCCAGAGGCAGGTGCGAGCTGTTGGCGTAGCCGCCGGCCATCAGGTGCTTCACGGGCTGGATCGCGCCGGCGAAATCCCTGTGCGTGAAGATGCCGAGAACCCCGGAAAGCGCGGTGGCCGCTTCGGTTGCGATCCCGGAGACGCGCCCCCGCGGGATCGCGCTGGTCACCAGTGCCGCGTGCGCGCGGTTCGGAAAGCGGCGATCCGAGGCGTAGAGCGCACCGCCCCTGACCTTATCGAGCCCGTCCACGCGGATATGGGGGTGTCCGAGCAGCGACGGGTCGGACGCAGGATCGGGGTGATCCGGTTGTGCCATCGGGGTCTCCTTGTCCGGAGACCGAGAGGTGTGGCCGGCGGGCGGGCAGACAATCCCCGCGAACGGGGCGTCCCGACCGGGACGCACGTCGGACGCGCCAGTCAGCGGGTCCGAAGGTCTGTCATGACGCACCCGGGCGAGCGGTCGGGGCGTGTACGGAAGCCCCGCTCGGTCGGAGCCCGGTGCGCCTCAGCGGAAGCCCGCGACCCGGCGCTCGCGCTTGCGCTCGGCGGCAGGCTGATAGGCGATCTCGGCGTGGTGGGTGCAGTAGGGCAGGCCGGTGATCGAGCGGGCGCCGCAGAAGCGGAAATCGGGCGTCGTCGGGTCACCGAGCGGCCAGCGACACATCGATTCGCGCAGGTCCATGATCGTCACGCGCTGCGAGACGGCGAGGGGCGTCGGCGCAGCGGCGGCGGGGGCCAGCGGCAGCGGGAAGTCGGGGACGGGGCGATGCGAGACGATGGCGACCGGCTCGGGCGCCTCGGTCTCGACCACGGCGATCGCGGTCTCGATCTCGGCGACGGGCGCGCGGGCCACGCGGGCGACGCTCTGCGACTCCTCGCCGGGCTTGGCCCGCCCGGCGAGGCCGAGGCGATGCACCTTGCCGATCACGGCATTGCGGGTAACGCCGCCGAGCTGCGCCGCGATCTTGCTCGCGCTTTGTCCGTCTTCCCACAGACGGCGAAGAAGCGCCACGCGCTCGTCGGTCCAGCTCAGGCCCGCTTCCATCGTCCCCCTCCCAACCCTGCGCACATGCACGCCGCCCTCGGGGACGGTCGGCATGGGTGAGCGCGCGAAGGGCCGCCTAGCCCGGTTCGCAGGGGCCCGTCGCGAGCCTGCGGAACCGGTGCGGAAAACCTCTACGCACGCCGGTGGTCATGGTCGGCGAGGGCCGGTGGCCTCCGTCGACGATCGAACCCTACAAGAGGGCTCGCGGCGGAGGCAAGGGTTGCGGAACCGGCTCCGCGGCCGGTTCCGGCGGCTGTCCACCGGCAATGGCCGGCCGCCGCCGGAGCGGTGCGGCCGCCTCAGAAACGGCCGCCGACGCCCATGCCGCCTCCGGGCGTCAGGGCGGGCCCGAGCGTGCTGCCGCCGGAACCGCCCGCCGCGTTGCCGCCCTCGATGTCCTCGCGACGGATGCGCCGCTCCGCCTGCGCGGAGGCGCGCGCCTCGCTGCGGCCGTTCCTGGGCAGGTCGAGCGAGCGGGTCGGCGCGGTCTGGAGCGGGCGGCCGTCGTCGTCGACGTTGGCGCTGCGCACCGGACGGTTCGGCAGGCTGCTGCGGAGCGAGGGCGGCGGCCCCACATCGCCGGCCGGCATCACGCCGCCGCTGCCGCTGAGCGCCTGACACCCGCCGAGTGCCGCGAGGCAGGCCGCCAGCAGCGCGGCACGCATCGGCGTGAGACGGGACGGCTGCGCCGGAGAGACGAGCGACGGTGACATGGCAGATCCTCGGGATCACGACCGCGCTGAGGTCGTCGCGGCTCGCATCATTGCGTCGGCCTGTCTATGACCGAGATTGCGCGAAAACCAAGACATTCCGGGACATCTGTCGCCACCGTCCGACGCATTTTGATGCTCGGCGTTGCAGCCGGGCCCGGATCTTGCGCCGCGGTCGCGGCGGGCCCCATCCCGCCCGCGGCCGGGAACCGGTCGGTCCATAACTTCGCCTTGGTCACCCTGCAGATCGACCCTCGGGTGGAGCGGAACCCGCCGGAACGGCCGCGGTTGTGCCGGCAACCCGAACGATGCCAACTGTTCGAACGCCTTCACGTTTCCGAACGACCCCAAGAATCCGAGGCCCCCGCGTGTTCAGACTCGATCGGTTGATCGCGACCACCACGATCACCCTGTGGGCGGTCGCCGCCGTGGCTCAGACGCCTCCGGGCGCGGAGGCGCCGGCCGCGCAGCCCGCACCGCCTCCGGTCGCGACACCATCCGTCGCGACACCGTCCGTCGCTACGCCTTCGGCTTCGCCCGCGGTGCAGAGCCCGCCGCCCCCCCCACCTCCGCCCGCCGCTCAGGCGCCGGCACAGCAGCAGGGCACGCCCGCCACCGTGCTCGACACGCAGGACTACGAGAGCCTGCTCGGCAAGGGCGTGCGCGGCGCCAACGGCGACGAGTTCGGCCGCATCATCGACGTGGTCATCGACAAGGACGGGCGCCCTCGCGCCGCGATCATCGATTTCGGCGGTTTCCTCGGTGTCGGCTCGCGCAAGATCGCCGTGGATTGGCGGGCGCTGCGCTTCAACACCGATGGGAAGCCCGGCCGCATCTCGCTTCAGCTCAGCCGTAACCAAGTCCGTGTCTCGCCCGAGTACAAGGCCGGCGAGCCGATCGTGGTGCTCGGCCCCGCGAGCCCCGCCGCGCCCGAGGGCGAGCAGGCCGCCCAATCCTCGGCCGCCGCGCAGCCCGCACCGGCCCAGGCTCCGGCTCCGGCCCCCGCCCCGCAGGTATCACCAGCCCAGACGCCGGCCGCGCCGGAGAAGGCCCCGGATAAGTGACGGCGGCCCGCACGAAGAACAGGCGGGTGATCCCCCACCGCGAGCGTGAGCTGCCGCGCCACGAGGTCCGGACGCGGCCGGTCCGCCTCAAGGACGCCGCGGCCGAGCCCGTGCTGCCCGCGATGCCAGGGCCCCTGGCGGCCGGCACGGTGTCCCGCGGCAGCCGGCGCGGCCTCGACGCCTTCGCGTTCTTCGTCGCCAACCTTCAGACCGGCTTCGGCCCGTTCCTCGCGGTCTATTTCTCGCAGGCGCAGTGGACGCAGTCCGATATCGGCTTCGCCCTCACGGTCGGCAGCCTCGTGAGCCTGCTCGGGCAGGTGCCCGGCGGCGCCTTCGTGGATGCGGTGCGCTCCAAACGCTTCGCCGCGGGGGTCTCGGTGGTGGCCATCTCGGCAAGCGCGCTGGCACTCGTCGTCTGGCCGAGCTTCCTCATCGTGCTCCTCGCGATGGCGGCGCACTCGGCGGCGAGCTGCATCCTGACGCCCGCCATCGCGGCGATCAGCATCGGCCTCGTCGGCCATGCCCGCGCGGGCGAGCGCCTCGGCCGCAACGCCAGCTTCCAGGCGATGGGCAATGCCTGCGCGGCGGCCGTGATGGGCGCCTGCGGCTACTACCTGTCGAACGGCGCGGTGTTCTACCTCACGGCCGCCCTCGTGCTGCCGACCGTCATCGCGCTCTCGTTCATCCGCGCCGACGAGATCGACGCGAACGTGCGCATGCAAGGTGCGGCCGCACCAGCGAGCGAGAGCGGAGCGCTGCGCACGCTGCTCACCAACCGGGGGCTCCTGGCGTTTGCCGCCTGCATGACCCTGTTCTTCCTGGCCAACGCCGCGATGCTGCCGCTGGTCGGAAGCGCTCTGACCCTGCGCGCCAGCGAGACCGCGACGGCGCTGGTCGCCGCCTGCATCATGGTCCCGCAGGCCGTGCTGGCCGTCTGCGCGCCGGCCGTCGGGCGCGCCGCAGAGCGCTACGGGCGCTATCCCGTCCTGCTCGTCGGCTTCGCGGCGCTGCCGCTGCGCGGCCTCCTCTTCGCCTACACCACCGATCCCTACCTGCTCGTCGCGATCCAGATCCTCGACGGCGTCTCGGCCTCGGTGCTCGGCGTGATGGTGCCGCTCGTCGTCTCCGACCTCACCCGCGGCAGCGGCCGCTTCAACCTCGCGCTCGGCGCGGTCGGCACCGCCATGGGCATCGGCGCGGCGCTCTCGACCTCGCTGGCGGGCATCATGGCCGACCGGCTCGGCAGCCATGCGGCCTTTCTGGGTCTTGCCGTGGTGGGGCTCGCCGCCTTCCTGCTCGTCGCGCTCGCCATGCCCGAGACGCGCGTGTCCGAGGCCGGGCGCGAGCCGGAAACCGCCTGAGCGCGGCACCGGAATCGCATATCGGTCAAGCGACGTTCAGATTCCGGGGGTAAAACGGGGTAGGGGGGCCTGATCGCCGGGGCCGCGTGCAACATATGGTGACGCTGTCGCGTTGCCGCCGCGTGTCGGCCCGCCCGTGCCCGCGATTGTCCGGCCCCAACACCCTGTCCGCCGCGCATACGCGTCGTTTGAAATCGAGATCTCATCGCGATGGAAGACCTCTGCCAATACGCCGACAGGCCGTTCACCTTCGTGGGGCGTTACCTCCGGCGCCGCTGGCTGCCGCATCTGGTGATCCTCATCTCGGTGCTGGGCGCCGTCGGCTTCTCGGTCAGCACCGACTATGCCCTGAAGGGCGTCGTGGACGCCCTGGGCAAGGGCCCTGAGGCCAACCTCGTCTGGGGGGCACTCGCCGTCCTCATCGCCTTCATCGCCGCCGACAACCTGCTCTGGCGCGTGGCCGCGCTGGTGGGCGCCTTCACCTTCGTGGGCGTGACCGGCGATATCCGCCGCGACCTGTTCCGGCACATGACCGGACACTCGCCGACCTTCTTCTCCGATCGGCAGCCGGGCACGCTCGCCTCGCGCATCACGGCGACCTCGAACGCGATCTTCACGGTCGAGAACATGTTCGTGTTCAACGTGATGCCGCCCTGCGTCGCGGCCGTGGGCTCGCTCATCTACATCAGCACCGTCAACGTCACGATGGCGGCCGTGCTCGCGACGGTCTTCGCCTCGGTCGTCGTGCTGATGTTCAAGATGGCCTCGGCCGGCAAGCCGCTTCACCACGACTTCGCCGCCAAGGCGGCGAGCGTGGACGGCGAGATGGTCGATCTCGTCGGCAACATGCCGCTGGTGCGGGCCTTCTCGGCCTTCAAGCGCGAGGGCATCCGCTTCGAGGGTACGATCAAGACCGAGATGAGCGCCCGGCGCTCCTCGCTGCTCTATCTCGAAAAGCTGCGCATCGTGCACGCGGTGCTCACCGTGCTGGCGATCTTCGGCCTGCTCTACTGGGCAATCTCGATGTGGCAGGTCGGCCAGGCCACGAACGGTCAGGTCGTGCTGGTCTGCACGCTCGGCATCCGCATCCTGGCGGCGACGCGCGATCTCGCGGTGGCGCTGGTCGACGCGACCCAGCACACCGCGCGCCTGTCCGAGGCCCTGCACACCCTGCTGCAGCCCCACGACCTCGTCGACCACCCGGAGGCGAAGGCGCTCACCGGCCAGGGCGCCCGGATCACCTTCAACCACGTCGCCTTCGACTATCCGGACGGCCGCTCGGTCTTCACCGACTTCGACCTCGCGATCGAGCCTGGCCAGAAGGTCGGCCTCGTCGGCAAGTCGGGGGGCGGCAAGTCGACCCTGTTCTCGCTGATTCAGCGCTTCTACGACGTGAAGGGCGGCCAGATCCTGATCAACGATCAGAACATCGACCGCGTCACGCAGGAATCGCTGCGCGAGGCGATCACAGTGGTGCCGCAGGACGTGTCGATGTTCCACCGCTCCCTGCGCGAGAACATCCGTTACGGCCGGCCCGACGCCACCGACGATGAGGTCTGGAAGGCGGCCGAGGCCGCGCACTGCACCGATTTCATCAAGGCGCTGCCGGAGGGCTTCGACACGATCGTGGGCGACCGCGGCGTGAAGCTCTCGGGCGGCCAGCGCCAGCGCATCGCCATCGCCCGCGCCATCCTGAAGAACTCGCCGATCCTGCTCCTCGATGAGGCGACCTCGGCGCTCGACGCCGAGTCGGAGGAAGCGATCCGCCACGCGCTCGCCAACCTGATGGAGGGCCGCACCGTGATCGCGATCGCCCACCGCCTGTCGACGCTGAAGGATTTCGACCGGATCGTCGTGCTGGAAGGCGGCCGGATCATCCAGGACGGCTCGCCCGAGAAGCTGACGCATCTCGACGGGTTCTACCGCGAGCTGATCAAGAAGGAGTCGCTGTCGATGTCCCAGGCGGCAGCCTGAGACACGCAAGGACCCGCCGTCCGGCCGGGCGGCGCGTCCCGCGACAGCGCCGTCATCCCGGGGCCGCGTCGGCGGCACCCGGGATGACGGCGCGGTGATGCTCAGCCGGAGCGGACCGCCCCTGCGGGTCTCAGGCCGCGCGGGCTGCGAGCGTGGCGTGCTCGGCCTGGACCAGCACGTCGAGGGCCCGCCAGGGCTTGCGCATGAACACCGCCTCCTTGGGCAGGCGCGCATCCCCGCGCGCATCCTCGCCCGACGTCACGACGACACGCACATCCGGCCAGCGGTCCTCGACCGTGCGCGCGAGCGAGAGGCCGTCCATCGGGCCCGGCAGGCGGATATCGGCAAAGAGCAGGGCGACGTTGACGTTCCTGCTCTCCAGCACGGAGATCGCGTCCTCCGCACTCGCGCACGCGATGACTTCGAGATCGGTCTCCTCCAGAACAGCGGCTGCGAGGTTACGGACCGCATCGTCGTCCTCCACCACGAGGGCGACGGGACAGTCTGGGAGTGCTTGACCCATGGGGTCTCCTTCGATCTGTGAGAAGCCGGTCTGATGCCTCCACGGCACGGCCTCGTTGCTGGGCCGCTGATTCCCCGCTTCGGCGATGGTGCGCCGCCTGGAACGCAGGAACAAGAGTCGGGCGTCGGCCGATGCGCCCGCGGCAGGATTGACGCGTGCTCTGCTTCGTGGCCGCCGGGCAGCCCCCTGTGCCGGCAACGCATCAGCCCGGTAGCTGTTGCGCCCCGTTAAGAACCTGTTCACCCTGTCGGCCTGTACATGATGGTTCCCCGACAGGTGTCGCCCGAACGGTACGCGCCTTGCCTGTCGGACGGGATGGGACCGGACCTGCGGGCCGAATGGGCGTCCCGATTGCGCCGCATCCGCATCACGCGGTGGGCGCAAACGGCGTGCTCTGTGGCGGCTCGCGCGAACATGAGGTGTGCGTCAGCCATGTGCCGCTTTCTCGCCTACAGCGGTGAGCCGGTCTTCCTCTCCGAGCTGGTCTGCGCGCCCGCGCATTCCCTGGTGCATCAGTCGCTGCACGCCGACGAGGGGAAAACCGAGACCAACGGCGATGGTTTCGGCATCGGCTGGTACGGCGAGCGCCCGGAGCCGGGCGTCTACCGGGACATCTCCCCGGCCTGGTCGGACGAGAACCTCGTGAACCTCTGCGGCCAGGTGCGCGCACGGACCTTCTTCGCCCATGTGCGCGCCGCGACCGGCACCGCGACGACGCGGGCGAACTGCCATCCCTTCGCGCACGGCCCCTACCTGTTCATGCACAACGGCCAGATCGGCGGCTACCACCGGATCAAGCGGCGCCTGGAAGCGCTGATCCCGGACGAGCTCTACGATCGCCGCCGCGGCAGCACGGATTCCGAGGCGCTCTTCCTGCTGGCCCTCGCCAACGGGCTCGCCGACGACCCGGTCGGCGCGATGGCCGAGACGCTGGCCCAGGTGCGCGGCCTGATGCAGGCGGCGGGCGTCTGCGAGCCCCTGCGCTTCACCGCGCTCCTCACGGACGGCGAGACCCTCACGGCCTATCGCTGGGCCTGCGACGGGCGGCCGCCGAGCCTGTACTACCGCGAGACCGAGACCGGGCTCGTGGTGGTCTCGGAGCCGATCGACGGCTGCCGCGAGGGCTGGACCGTGGTGCCGAAGGGCGGGACCCTGCTGGCCCGCCGCGGCGGCCCGGTGACGGTCCGGGGTCAGGAGCAGGGCGCGCCGGCGGCGCGGGCGCGCGTCGCGGCCTGATCCAGCCGCGGCGGAGCCATGAAGCGGACCCGCTTGCCCGCGCGCCGCGTCTGCCCGACACCTCTCGCGCCGGCCGCGCGGCCGGCATGCCAGGGAGCGTAGCGGGCCTCATGTATCCGGATACCGAACTCCACATCGCGGGCACCTGGGGTCCGGGCGCCGAGGGACAGACGCTTACCGTCCTCAACCCGGCCACCGGCGAGACCATCGGCCGGTGCGCGGCAGCGACCGAGCGCGACCTCGACCGGGCGCTCGAGGCCGCGTCCCGCGGCTTCACGGCCTGGCGGAAGGTGGCGCCGTTCGAGCGCGCGAAGGTGATGCGACGGGCAGCCGACCTGCTGCGCGAGCGGGCCGACACGATCGCCCGGGTGATGACCCTGGAGCAGGGCAAGCCGCTCGCCGAATCCCGCATCGAGGTTATGGCGGCTGCCGACATCGTCGACTGGTTCGCCGAGGAGGGTAAGCGCGCCTACGGCCGGGTGATCCCGGCCCGTGCCGACGGCGTGCTGCAGATCGCGCTGCGCGAGCCCGTCGGCCCCGTCGCCTGCTTCACGCCCTGGAACTTCCCGATCAACCAAGCGGTGCGCAAGGTCTCGGCGGCGCTCTGCACCGGCTGCTCGGTGGTGCTGAAGGGACCGGAGGACACGCCGGCCTCCTGCGCCGCCCTGATCCGGGCCTTCCTCGATGCCGGCGTCCCGGGCGACGTGCTCGGCCTGGTCTACGGGGACCCGGCTGCCATCTCGGGCTACCTCATCCCGCACCCGGTGATCCGCAAGATCTCGTTCACCGGCTCGACCGCGGTCGGCAAGGAACTCGCCTCGCTCGCCGGGCGCCACATGAAGCGGGCAACGATGGAGCTCGGCGGCCACGCGCCCGCGATCGTCTTCGCCGACGCCGACCTGGACCGGGCCGTGGCGGTGCTGGCCGCCTCGAAGTTCCGCAATGCCGGCCAAGTCTGCGTCTCGCCGACCCGCTTCCTCGTCCACGACTCGGTCTTCGAGCGCTTCGTGGACGGCTTCACCGCCTTCGCGCAGGGCATCAAGGTCGGCGACGGGCTGGAGCCGGACACCCGGATGGGTCCGCTGATCCACGGCCGCCGGCTCGAGGCCATGGAGGCGCTCACCGCGGACGCGACGGCCCAGGGCGCGAGCCTGCGCACCGGCGGCAAGCGCATCGGCAACCGCGGCAACTTCTTCGAACCGACGGTCTTCACCGAGGTACCGCTCTCGGCGCGCATCATGAACGAGGAGCCGTTCGGGCCGATCGCCGCGATCCAGCGCTTCGCCCACGACGACGACGCGCTGGAGGAGGCCAACCGCCTGCCCTTCGGGCTCGCGGCCTACGCCTACACGCGCTCTACCGAGCGGGCGACCCGGGTGCAGCAAGGCGTCGAGAGCGGCATGATCTCGATCAACCACCACGGTCTGGCGCTGCCGGAGACGCCGTTCGGCGGCGTGAAGGATTCGGGCTACGGCAGTGAGGGGGGCCCGGAGGCGCTGGAGGCCTATCTGGTTACCAAGTTCGTCACCCAGGCGAACTTCTGAACTTCGCGGCCGACCGGCTGCCGCGCGGTACTGCAGGACCGCGCGGACTGATCTCCGCGCCGTGAACGGAACCGGTCCCGGCGCGTTTCCCGACCTCAGACGGAGGAAACCCATGCAGCAGACCGAGTACGGCCGGACCGCGGCCAACGCCCCCGCCCACCGGGTAGGTGAGGACGTCAACGACGTGGATCAGGTCTCCAGCGTCACGCTGCTCGGCCTCGCGACCGCGGGCGCGGTGGTCTCGCTGCTGCTGATCCGACTGGTCGGTGGCTGAGGCGCTCAGCCGTTGCGGAAGGTGTAGCTGTAGCCGTTGAGCGCCGGGGCGCCGCCCAGATGGGCGTAGAGTACCCGTGAGCCCTTCGGGAAGAAGCCCTTCCGGATGAGATCGACCATGCCCTGCATCGACTTCCCCTCATAGACCGGATCCGTGATCATGCCCTCGAGGCGGGCCGACAGGCGGATCGCCTCGACGGTCTCCTTCGAGGGCACCCCGTAGACCGGGTAGGCGTAATCCTCGTTGAGCACGATGTCGTCGGCCGTGATCTTCCCGGCTCCGACGAGAGCGGCGGTTTTCTGCGCGATGTCGAGCACCTGGGCCTTGGTCTGGGCGGGCGTGCATGAGGCGTCGATACCGATGACGTTGCGGGCCCGGCCATCGGCCGAGAAGCCCACCGCCATGCCCGCATGGGTCGAGCCCGTGACGGTGCAGACCACGATGTAGTCGAACCGCAGGCCCAGCTCGGCCTCCTGCGCCCGAACTTCCTCGGCGAAGCCGACGAAGCCGAGGCCGCCGTACTTGTGCACCGAGGCGCCGGCCGGGATCGCGTAGGGCTTGCCGCCCTCGGCTTCGACCTCGGCGAGCGCCCGCTTCCAGCTGTCGCGGATGCCGATGTCGAAGCCGTCGTCCACGAGCTGCGTCTGCGCGCCCATGATGCGCGAGAGCAGGATGTTCCCGACACGATCGTAGACGGCGTCCTCGTGCGGAACCCAGGCCTCCTGGATCAGCCGGCACTTCATGCCGATCTTGGCCGCCACCGCGGCGACCATGCGGGTGTGGTTGGACTGCACGCCGCCGATGGACACGAGCGTGTCGGCCCCGCTGTTGATCGCGTCCGGCACGATGTATTCGAGCTTGCGCAGCTTGTTGCCGCCGTAGGCGAGGCCCGAATTGCAGTCCTCGCGCTTGGCCCAGATCTCCACGTCGCCGCCGAGATGCGCGCTGAGGCGCTTCAGCGGCTCGATCGGGCTCGGCCCGAAGGTGAGGGGATAGCGCTCGAACTTGGACAGCATGGCTCGGCCTCGGCATTGCTCAACCCGGTCAAGCTAGCAAGATAGGCGCGAAAGGTGCTCTCGAAATCGCTCGCTTCGATGTGTTTTCGCAAGGCAAGAGAGCAGATCTGCGGTATGTTCGTCCGGTTACCGGACCAAGAACGAAAGAACCTTCCGTGAGCGCTCTCGACCGGACCGACCTGAAGATCCTCCGCCTGCTCCAGGCGGACGGGCGCATGGGCAACGCCGAGATCGCCAAGCGCGTGAACACCAGCGCGGCGACCTGCCACCGGCGCACGCAGCGCTTGTTCGCGGAGGGCTATGTCCGCGGGGTGCGGGCCCAGGTCGCGCCCGAGACGGTGGGGCTCGGTGCCCTGGTCATCGTCGGGGTTGTGCTCGACCGCTCGACGCCCGAGAGCTTCGCGGCCTTCGAGGCGGCCGCCAAGGCGATGCCCGCGCTCCTCGACTGTCACCTCGTGGCGGGGGATTTCGACTACTTCCTGAAGCTGCGGGTGCGCGACATGGCGGTTGAAATCCGCCATGTCGCGCACCCG
>NZ_BPQM01000183.1 GCF_022179245.1 Methylobacterium gregans | reverse complement strand
CATCTCGGCGTCGAGCCGGCCTTCGGTCCGGCTCGACGCCGAGATGGCCGACCGCGACGGGCGGCGGGGCGAGGCCGGCCCGGCGCAGATGCGCGCGGGTGCGCTCGGCGGTATCGTGGGAGTTCGCCAGGATCGCGGCGGCGTGGCGGCCGATCGTGCGCAGTCGCTCGGCGTGCCGCCCGGCCTCGCCGGGCCGCCCGTATTCCGGGTGCGTGATCGGGATGAGGTCGTGCACGAAGAAGGCGGCGCGCACGTCGCTGCGGTCGTAGAGCCAGTCGAACCGCTCCGGCCGGTCGAGGCGCAGGTGCGACGTGTGGACGTAAAGGCTCCTCCGCGGGAGGGCGCTCGCCGGCCTGCCCCCAAGGATCCGGCGCGTCGCCCGCGCCTGAATCAGCCGCCGGGCCCGGGCCCCCACCGTGCGCGGTCCTGTCGCCACTGCGCCGGCTCCGCCCTCGATCCGTGCCGCGAGGGCGCGATAGACCGGATCGGCTTCGGCCTTGCCATCCTCCGCCCAGCCCGCCGCGACCGCCTCGACGATGCCTGACGCTTCCGTGCGGTCGAGCACGCGCGGTCCGAGGGCCGTCGCCACCAGGCCGAAGCGCTCGCCCTCCTGCGCCAGCAGGTGCCGGGCATAGGCGAGGTCGACTCGGTCGATGCCCGATGGGCTCGGGTGCCTCAGTCGCGTGACGAGGCGTGTGATGTCGACCGCAACGGGGCGCGTTGTGAGAGACGTCATGGAACTCCGGCATCGCAGGGCCCGCGGCAGGACCCGCGCAGCGCCGGGTTACCCGCGCCGCATCCGAAGAACCAGAGCGTTCCCTCGCCGGCTCGCCGGAAGGGGCTTGCGTAAGCTCAAGTCGGCCGCTACACCCCGGCTCGCCCACAGGGGCGTCGGAGCGTAGCGCAGCCCGGTTAGCGCACTAGTCTGGGGGACTAGGGGTCGGAGGTTCGAATCCTCTCGCTCCGACCATTCAAGCCTTTGACCGGAAGGGCATTTCAGACGACATCGGCTTCACCGGCCAAAGCCCCGCATGGGGAACAGGACGGGGACAAATCCGTCCACGGTCGCTAAAACCACCCACGTTTTCACCCACGTTTCAATCCAGCTACGTTCCCGGCCCGTTCGCAGGTTGGCGACGTGACACCGTGACCATGGCGGTGCGCCATGCCGGCTGATCCGGCGATGGTCGCGCGGATCGCCGCGATCCTGCGCCCACATCTGGAAGGTAAGCGGCCTGAGCGAATCGCCCAAGTCGCGGTTGAGATCGCTGATGCTGTGGCGCCGTGTGGCGTGACCCTTCAGGCCCGCCAAGCTCGGCTCGGTCAGGTCGGGCGCACGGGTGAACTACCCGACCGCATCTTCGCGCTGATGATGGACGGTGCGCCCCGCACGGTCGCCGAGATCTGCTCGGTGCTCGCCACCGACGGCGTAACCCGGAAACAGGTCTACAACGGGCTCGGCTACCTAATTCGCCGCCATGAGATCGAGCGGCTCGGTCACGCGCGCTATCAGGCACAGCGGCAGGCGTCTGGGCCAGTTGAGGCCGCTGCCTGAACGTGGTGCGTCCCTCCAGAGGTGGGAAGGCGGCCGCCTGTCGCGGTTCTCCAGCGGTTGCGCTGGACAGAGCCGCGAGGCCGAGCCAAACGCGGATCCATGCGCGTCTTCCTCGGTCATACCTTCACCGCTCGGCGTCGCGAGATCGCCGAAGCAATCACGGCCATCCCTGGCACGGAGGTGGCTGCCTTTGACCCGAAGGGTCAGCCCGTGGCGCCCGGCGTACGGCCCGTGACCTTCCCGCTGCCGCCAGCGCCAGAGATCGAACGGGCCGAGGTCCGCGAGTTCGCCGGGAAGGTTGCTCAGGCCGAGGCGGCGGCCCGGGCCGCGCTGGAGCTCCGGCGTGACGGCTTCACGCCGGACGTGATCTGCGGCGATGCGAACACCGCCGACACGCTCTACCTCAAGGACGTATGGCCGGACGCGCGTTTGCTGGTGTCGATCGACCGCCTCTGGCGGCCGGAAAGCGTGCGTGGCGGAGACGAAGGCAGCTCGGACGCCGAGCGCTGGGCGCTCCGCACCCGCAACGCCATCCGGTTGCTCGCGCTCGACGCGGCGGACGCGTCTGTCACCACCTCGCAGTGGCAGCGTGACCGACTGCCGGCCAGCTACCGAGAGGGTGTCGCTGTCGTGCCGGAGGGTGTCGACACGGAGGCCTTCCGGCCCGATTCGCAAGCCCGATTCAAGCTCTCGCGCGGCGGCACCCTCCAAGACGGCGACGAGGTGATCAGTTTCTCGAGCCGCATCCTGGAGGAGGCGCGCGGCTACGGCACGTTCGTTCGGGCGCTGCCCGAAGTGCTGCGCGCGCGGCCTCAGGCCCGAGTCGTGATCGCCGGGATGTTTGCAGGAACAGCCAAGACGCCCTCCGCAGACCCGACCTGGCGCTCCGTCATGGGCCAGCTCGATCCTGCTCGCGTGGAGTTCGTTGGCCGCATTCCGGCTGGGCAGCGTACGCGCCTGCTGCAGGTTTCGGCGGTCAGCGTCTATCTCACCGACCCGGCCCCGCTCACGCCGATACTGTTCGAGGCGATGGCGTCAGGATGTACGATCGTCGCGTCGGACGTCGCCTCGGTGCGCGAAGTGATCGAGCACGGCCGCACGGGGGTCCTCGGATCCTTCGACAGGCCTCAAGCGCTGGCCGATATGCTGGTCGCGGTGCTAGCCAACGCCGACCAGACGCGGGCGATGCGGGCGGCAGCACGTGATCTCACCGTTTCCCGCTACGACGTGCGCGGGTGCGTGGTGCCGCAGTACCTCAACCTCATCAAGGGGCTGCGCTAGGCAACGCGCTTTAGGCGGAGGCGCCGTAGATCAGCGTGCGGGTGATCGGGTCGGCGATGTCGAGCACGGCGTCGCCCCGGAACTCGCGCAGCTCCGCCACCGAGGGCAGGCGCAGGTCGACCGCCGCGGCGCGCGCCTTCCAGC
>NZ_BPQM01000182.1 GCF_022179245.1 Methylobacterium gregans | reverse complement strand
TCCAACCCCCGCAACCAAACATAGAAGACCCATTCGAAAACGCCCGCCTGCTCTCGCAGCGCGGGCGTTTCTGCGTTCAACGCCTGAGAGATCGACGATGACGAAGTTCGTCCTGACCGTGACCTGCCGATCGACCCGGGGCATCGTCGCGGCAATCTCAGGCTTCCTGGCGGAGCAGGGCTGCAACATCGTCGACGCCTCGCAATTCGACGATCTCGGCAGCGGGCGCTTCTTCATGCGCATCGGATTTCTGTCGGAGGAGGGGAGGGGGGGCGAAGCGCTCGCCGCCGGCCTCGCGCCGATCGCGGCGCGCTTCGGCATGGAGACGGCGATCCACGACGAGGCGCGGCGCATGAAGGTGCTGCTGATGGTCTCGCGCTTCGGGCACTGCCTCAACGATCTGCTCTATCGCTGGAAGATCGGCGCGCTGCCGATCGACATCGTGGGCGTCGTCTCGAACCACTTCGATTATCAGAAACTCGTGGTGAACCACGACATCCCGTTCCACCATGTGGCCGTCACGAAGGCGAACAAGCTGGAGGCGGAGGCGCGGATCATGGAGATCGTGCGCGGCACCGGGGCCGAGCTGATCGTGCTCGCCCGCTACATGCAGGTGCTGTCCGACGCGATGTGCGCGGCGATGTCGGGGCGGATCATCAACATCCACCACTCGTTCCTGCCGAGCTTCAAGGGAGCCAACCCCTACAAGCAGGCCTATGGCCGGGGCGTGAAGCTGATCGGCGCGACCGCTCATTATGTCACGGCGGACCTCGATGAGGGACCAATCATCGAGCAGGACACGGTGCGCATCACCCACGCGCAGAGCGCGGAGGATTACGTCTCGCTCGGTCGCGACGTGGAGGCACAGGTGCTGGCCCGGGCCATCCACGCCCACATCCACCACCGCGTCTTCCTGAACGGCAACCGCACGGTGGTCTTCCCTCCGAGCCCGGGAAGCTTCGCGTCCGAGCGGATGGGCTGAACAGCCCCGCCCCAAGATCTCCCGGCCGACCCAGGCTCGGTACGGCTCGGAGCGGGCGTCTCGACCAAGACGTGCGCGCTCCGCGCGATCCGAGGATCTCGCGGAGCGCGCTGAGCTTGGCGGTGGAGCCGCCTCAGATTGCCTGAACGGGCCGACCGGCCGGCGCTTCCGTCCCTTGGCTGCCCGCGAGGTAGCGCAGGCGCATCGGGCGCAGCACGAACATGGCGAGCGCGGCCGCCGCGACGTTGAGGCCGATGATCAGCCCGAACACCGCCGTCCAGCCGTAGGCGGCCGCGACCATGCTGCCGAAGGGCACGAGCATCGCCGCCGACCCCTTGGCGGTGTAGAGCAGGCCCGCGTTGCTGGCGGCGTACTTCGATCCGAAGGTGTCGCCGCAGGTCGCCGGGAACAGAGAGTAGATCTCGCCGAACACGCCGAAATAGATCGCCGTGGCGAAGACGAAGACCAGCGGCGTGCGGCCGTAGGCGAGCAGCAGAATCACCGCGAAGGCCGCCGTGCTGAAGGCGATGAACATCGTGTTCTCGCGCCCGATCCGGTCGGAGACGTAGCCGAAGAACGGCCGGCCGAACCCGTCGAAGATGCGGTCGAGGGAGATCGCGAGGGTGAGCGCAGCCATCTGCAGACCGAGGATCGAGACGGGTACGTCGGCGACCCGGAAGTCGTGGGCGATCGGAGCGATCTGCGCCGCCGCCATCAGGCCGCCGGAGGCCACCATCACGAACATCGCGTACATCACCCAGAAGACCGGGGTGCGCACCGCCTCGCGGGGCGTGCGGTCGACCTGCGTCTGAGGCAGGCGCAGGCTCTTGCGCCGCACCGGCGCGCTGACGCTCGGCTTGCGCAGCAGGAACGACATCACCACCACGACGGCACCCTGGCCGAGGCCGAAATACAGGAAGGCGCTCTCGTAGCCGCTGGTGGCGATCATCTTGGCGATCGGTACGACCGTGAGGGCCGCGCCCGCACCGAAGCCCGCGGCGGTGGCGCCGGCGGCGAGGCCGCGGCGGTCCGGGAACCACTTGAGGGCGTTGCCCACGCAGGTGCCGTAGACCGAGCCCGCGCCGATGCCGCCGATGACGGAGCCGGCGTAGAGCACGGGGAGCGAGGAGGCGTAGGCGTTGAGCACCCAGGCGAGTGCGATCATCACGCCGCCGAAGCAGACCACCACGCGCGGTCCGTAGCGATCAACGAACCAGGCCTCGACGGGGACGAGCCACGTCTCGGTGGCGACGAAGAGCGTGAAGGCGAACTGGATCGCGGCGCGACCCCAATGATATTTGGCGTCGATCGGATCGACGAAGAGCGTCCAGCCGTACTGCAGATTGGCGATCATCGCCATGCAGAGGATGCCGAAGGCGAGCTGCCACCATTTGGCGGACGAGGAGTCCTGGCGTTCCATCCCTGATCCTTATCGTGGAGCGGCGGCGTTCCGCGGCCGACGGGTCGGATCATGCAAGAAATTTCCGATTATGCAATATGCCAGGGATTAAACTGCCAGGACGCACGTACGGGTTGTCATCGCCGGATCGCGGCCGGCCGCGACCGATCGTCGAAGCCGGGCGCCCACCCGGTCATCAAGAGTTTGAACCGGAAGGGGTTTCGGCGCCCCTTATGAGGCGCAGAAGCGCAGCGGCACCTTGATGGCGGTGCCGGAGCCTTCTCAGAAGCTCGGCGGCGTGCAGGCGCTGACGACCTCGCACGGGACTGGTCCGACGCAGCGAAACCGGTGCGGGCGCCGGCTGTCGAAGGCGTAGGCGTCGCCGGGACCCAGGATCCGGCGCTCCTCGCCGACCGTGACTTCCAGCCGCCCTGAGAGCACGATGCCACCCTCCTCGCCCTCGTGCGAGAGCGGGATGCGGCCCGTATCCGCGCCGACCTCGTAGCGCTCCTTCAGGATCTGGAGCTGGCGCCCGAACAGCGTCTCGCCGATCTGCCGGTATGAGATTTTGCCCTTGCCAATCTCGGTCAACTCCTCCGCCGCGTAGAAGGCTTTGCGCTCGCGTTCGGGCTCGACGGCGAAGAACTCCGAAAGCCCGATCGGCACGCCGTCGAGGATGCGCTTCAGGGCGCCGACGGATGGGTTCACCCGGTTGGACTCGATGAGCGAGATCGTCGAGTTCGTCACGCCGGCGCGCTTGGCGAGCGTCCGCTGCGACAGGCCCTGCCGCATGCGGACGAAGCGCAGCCGATCCCCCACGTCGACGCTCATGCCTGCCGGCCCCGTTGCGGCTGTTGCGAATCCCGCAACGGTGCGCGCCGGAACGCCGCTTCGTCAATGGCTTGGCGACCCATAGAAAAGGACTTGTTGCCGGCTGGCGAAAGGCGTCCTGTCGGTCGTTCGCCCCCGTTGACGAGAGCCCCAGATGTCCGATTCGAACCGCAACGCCCCGTCGCTCGACGCCTTCTGGATGCCGTTCACGGCCAACCGCCAGTTCAAGGCGGCGCCCCGGATGCTCGTGGCGGCCGAGGGGATGCACTACACGGCCGACGACGGGCGCCGTGTTCTCGATGGAACGGCAGGGCTCTGGTGCGTCAACGCCGGGCACGGGCGTCGGAGCATCGCCGATGCCGCCGCGCATCAGCTCGCGAGCCTCGACTTCGCGCCGACCTTCCAGATGGGGCATCCGATCGCCTTCGATTTCGCCGAGCGGCTCGCCGCGATGGCGCCGGGCGGCCCGGAGGCGGGGCTCGACCGGGTGTTCCTCACGAACTCGGGATCGGAATCCGTCGACACCGCGCTCAAGATCGCGCTGGCCTATCAGCGGGCGATCGGGCAGGGCACGCGCACGCGTCTGATCGGGCGCGAGCGCGGCTATCACGGGGTCGGCTTCGGCGGCATCTCGGTCGGCGGCATCGTGTCGAACCGACGCGCCTTCCCGACGCTGCCCGGCATCGACCACCTGCGCCACACGCACGATCCGGCCCGCAACGCCTTCGCGAAGGGCCAGCCCGAGCACGGGGCGGAGCTGGCCGAGGATCTCGAGCGGCTGGTCGCGCTGCACGGGGCGGAGACGATCGCGGCCTGCATCGTCGAGCCGGTCGCGGGCTCGACCGGCGTGCTGATCCCGCCGCGGGGCTATCTGGAACGCCTGCGGGAGATCTGCACCCGCCACGGCATCCTGCTGATCTTCGACGAGGTGATCACCGGGTTCGGGCGGCTCGGCGCCCCCTTCGCGACCGACTTCTTCGGCGTGGTGCCGGATCTCGTCACCACGGCCAAGGGCATCACCAACGGCACGGTGCCGATGGGCGCGGTCTTCGCCAAGCGCGCGGTCCACGACGCCCTGATGCAGGGGCCGGAAGGGATCGAGCTGTTCCACGGCTACACCTACTCGGGTCATCCGCTCGCCTGCGCGGCGGGACTCGCCACCCTCGACATCTACGCGAAGGAGGGGCTTCTCACCCGTGGCGCGGAGCTCGCCGAGGACTGGGCGGGGGCGATGCACGACCTGCGCGGACGCGCCCATGTCAGCGACATCCGCACCATCGGGCTCGTCGCCGGCATCGAGCTGACGCCGCGGCCCGACGCGCCGGGGAAGCGTGCCTACGAGGTCTTCACCGACTGCTTCCGGCGCGGCCTGCTGATCCGGGTGACCGGCGACATCATCGCGCTCTCGCCGCCGCTGATCGTGGAGCGCGAGCAGATCCGCGAGATGGCGGAGATCGTCGGCGCGGCGATCGACCGCGTCGGCTGATCAAGAGCGCGGGCATTCCCGGGGGGATCAGGCCTTGGGGCGGGGTCTGCGCGGTCCGCCCCGGGGCGGTCCCGGGCCGGAGCCCTGAGGCTTTCCGAGACCCGCCCCCGTTGAACGAAGCCACCCCGATCCTAGCTCCGTCCCGGCCGAAGAGCCGGCGCGGGCCTGCCCGCGCCGAGCCACGAACGGATGGAGACACGCCCGATGCTGCGCCTCGCCCTGCCCGCCCTCGTCCTGCTTGCCGGCACGCTGCCCGGCCACGCGATCGAGGTGCAGAAATCGGCCGATCTCCCTGCCCATCCCGACAAGGTCTGGCAGACGATCGGCGACTTCTGCGGCATCGCCAACTGGCATCCGGCGATCGAGAAATGCGTGGCCTCCGAGAAGGACGGCCAGAAGATCCGCACGCTCAGCCTCAAAGGCGGCGGCACGCTCGTCGAGCAGCAGGTCTCCCGCGACGACAAGGTGATGAGCTACACCTACACCATCCTGGAAGGCCCGCTGCCGGTCTCGGACTACCGCTCGACGCTCGCCGTCGCGCCCGAGGGCTCCGGCTCCAAGGTGACGTGGCAGGGCAGCTTCGGTGCCAAGGGCGTGCCCGATACGGTCGCGCAGGACGTGATCTCGGGGATCTACGACGCGGGCCTGAAGGGCATCGCGGACAAGGCCAAGTAGGCCGGCCCGACAGGCTGTCGCGGCCGGCCGGCGGGGGGCGCCGCGGAAAGCCGCGCCACCCGTTGACCGGCCGGAGCGGCCGTCCCACAACCCTGGCCGGCGCCAAGCTGCGCCGTTCAGGGAACCGTGCCGTGTCGACGCAAGCCTTCCGCCTGACGCTCGTCCTCCTCGCCGCCGCAAGCCTCGCGGCGTGCCAGTCGAAGGCGAGTCCGCCGCCCGTCGCCGCTGCCGCGGCTCCCCGCGCGGCTCCCATGGCGGCTACCATGGCGCTCCCCGGGGGCAGCGGCTGCGGGCCGACCATCGCCCGCACTCAGGCCGTGGTGGGCGCCGATGTGGCGAGTGGCGACCTCAACAAACCGGTGGGCGAGCGCTTCAGTGCCGACCTCGACCGTGCCGCCGCTGCCTGCGCGGCCGGCCGTGAGGGTGAGGCGCTGCATCTGCTCGCCGCCGCGAAGAGCCGCTACGGCTACCCGTAAGACAGCGCTGCCGTCCGGACGCGGCGGGACCCGCGCCGGCTTCGACGGCGTCCGCAACAGGCAGGCCCACCGGACCCCGGCAGGCCTGCCTCGTTTCATCCAGGTCCGGGCCGGGATCCGAACCCCGGTGACGGAGCTTTAACCAAGCCTCGCGACACTCGCTGCATGCTGAGGGCGAAAGGATCGCGGGTCATGCCGAAGGAGCCGAGCCGACTGCCGGATCCCTTACCGCCCGCCTCGCTCAAACCGGCGGTCCGTCGCCAGATCGGACAGAGCCTGCGCGGCCTCTACGCCGAGACCCTGTCGGCACCGATGGGCCAGCGCCTCACGGACCTCGTGGCGCAGATCGAGAAGCTGGATCGCTGACGGAGAGGACGCGTTGCGCCCGCCTCAGTCCAACACCACGGCGACGAGAGAGAACAGGCCGGCGAGCACGATGTTTCCGGCGAGGACGAGAGCGATGACGGTCATGGGGGCTTGGGGATCTTGCGCGCAATCTCGGCGATCTCCGCCAGCGCGTGCCCGCGCCGGGGAGCCGGACGGGAATCGCCCGGCGCCCACCTTCTAGCCGCGAGTCCTGCAACAGAGCGTTCATTTCCGCCCGGCCCGCCGGCGCCCTGACCAGAAGGCCCAGCAGTGGTGCCGGCCGAGCACGGTCGCGACCGCCGCCACCCGAGTGGCGGGGCTACGGGCCTCCGCCGCCATCGCCCCCCCACCGCCCACCTTCGGCCCGGCCGCCGTTTCTCCCGCCCGTCTCTTTTCACGTCCCGGGGAACGGGTCGCGACAGGCCGATGTGACAGGCGCCGGGATGATGCGTAGAGGGTCGCGCATGACCGCGCCCACCTCGCCCGCACCGCTCGTCCGCTTCGCGCCCTCGCCGACCGGCTATCTCCACATCGGCAATGCCCGGCCGGCGCTCATCAACGCGCTCTTCGCCCGCGCCCGGGGCGGGCGCTTCCTGCTGCGTCTCGACGATACCGACCGCGAGCGCTCGACCGCCGCGTTCGCGGAGGCGATCGAGGAGGACCTTGGCTGGCTCGGGATCGTGCCGGATCTGTTCGCGCGCCAGTCCGACCGGGTGGCGCTCTACGACGCGGCCGCCGAGCGCCTGCGGGCGGCGGGCCGGCTCTATCCCTGCTACGAGACTGCCGAGGAGCTGGAGCGCCGCCGCAAGCGCCAGCTCGGGCGCGGCCTGCCGCCGATCTACGACCGGGCGGCCTTGAGCCTTACCCCCGAGCAGCGCGCCGCCTACGAGGCGGAGGGCCGGCGTCCGCACTGGCGGTTCAAGCTCGACCACCGCAACGTGGGCTGGAACGACCTCGTGCGCGGGCCGGCCCACGTCGATTGCGCCTCGCTCTCGGACCCGGTGCTGATCCGCGCCGACGGCAGCTACCTCTACACGCTGCCCTCCGTGGTGGACGATGCCGAGATGGGCATCACCCACGTGATCCGCGGCGAGGACCACGTGACCAACACGGGCGTGCAGGTGCAGATCTTCGAGGCGCTGGGCGCGCCCGTGCCCGTCTTCGGTCACCACAACCTCTTGACCACGGCCGATGGGGAGGGGCTGTCGAAGCGCCTCGGCCACCTCTCGCTGCGCTCGCTCCGGGCGGCGGGCTACGAGCCGGCGGCCGTGCGCGCGCTCGCCGTGCTCACCGGCTCGGCGGAGGCGGTGCGGCCGGTCGCTTCGCTCGACGAGCTCGCCGGGCTCGTCGACCTCGCCCACATCTCCCGCGCGCCCGCCCGCTTCGACCCGCACGAGCTCGACGGGCTCAACGCGCGGCTCATCCACGCGATGCCCTACGCCGAGGCGGCGGACAGGCTGGCCGCGCTCGGTGTGCCGGCGGAAGGAGCGGAGCCGTTCTGGCTCGCCGTACGGGCCAATCTCGGCCGCGTCGCGGAGGCCGCCGCGTGGTGGCGGGTGGTGGCGGGGCCGGTGGAGCCGGTCCGCGCCGAGGCGGATGCCGAGGTGACGGAGGCCGCCGCCGCGACCCTGCCGCCCGAGCCCTGGGGTCCGGAGACCTGGAAGGTCTGGACGGCCGCGGTCCGCGAGCGCACGGGCCGGAAGGGCAAGGCCCTGTTCATGCCGCTGCGCCTCGCGCTCACCGGGCTCGACCATGGCCCGGACCTCGCCGGGCTGCTGCCGCTGATCGGGCGGGAGCGGGCGGCGCGGCGGCTCGCCGGGGAGACCGCCTGATCAGACCGCCTCCTCGGCCAGCCGCGTCGCCAGGATCTTGTCCACCCGCCGGCCGTCGAGATCGACCACCTCGAAGCGCCAGCCCGCGATCTCGCAGGTCTCGCCCGTCTCGGGGATGCGCTGCAGGGCGTGGATGATGAGGCCTGCCGCGGTCTCGTAGGCGCGGGACGCTTCCAGCCGGAGGCCGAGCTGGTCGGCCATCTCGTCCACCGGCATCCAGCCGGCGATCAGCCAGGAGCCGTCGGCGCGCTGCACCGCCTCGGGCTCGGCCGCCTCCGAGTGGAAGGCGCCCGCGATCGCGTCGAGGATGTCGGCCGGCGTCACCACCCCGTCGAAATGGCCGTACTCGTCGTGCACCAGCGCCATCGGCACGGGCGCCGCCTGCAGCCGCTCCAGCGCCTCGAGGGCGTCGATCGTATCGGGCACGACGGGGGCGGCGTGCACGTGTTGGCGCAGGTCGAGGGGCGCCCCGGAGGCGAGCGGGCCGATAAGCCGGCGCACCTGCACCACGCCGACGACGTCGTCGGGATTGCCGTCGATGACCGGCAGCACCGAATGGGGGCTGTCGAGCAGAAGGGCCCGGATCTCCGCCTCGTCGCGGCCGAGATCGATCCAGTGCACCTCCGTGCGCGGCGTCATCACGCCGCGCACCGCCCGGTCGCCGAGGCGCAGCACCCCCGCGATCATCTTGCGCTCGCCGGTCTCGATCACGCCCGCCGTCTCGGCCTCCGCCACGAGGGCGCGGATCTCCTCCTGGGTCACCGCGCTCGCGCTCTCGGTCTCCTGGCCGATCAGCCGGAACACCGCCCGGGTCGAGGCGTCGAGGAGCCAGACCGCGGGCATGGCCGCCCGCGAGACCAGCCGCATTCCCGGTGCGACCAGGCAGGCGACGCCTTCGGGGTCGCGCAGCGCGAGGTGCTTCGGGACCAGCTCGCCCACGATCACCGACAGGTAGGTGATCACCGCGATGACGAGACCGTAGCCGAGCGTGTCGGCGAGCGAGCGGGTGAGCCCCGCCTCGGTGAGGATGTCGGCCAGCCGGTCGCCGAGCGCCGCGCCCGAGACCACGCCCGACAGGATGCCGATGAGGGTGATGCCGATCTGCACCGTGGAGAGGAAGCGCCCCGGCTCCTCGGCGAGTGTCAGAGCCGCGGCGGCGCCCGACCGCCGCGCCTCCGCCATCGAGCGCAGGCGGCTCTTGCGGGCCGAGACCACCGCGAGCTCGGAGAGTGCGAAGACGCCGTTCAGCGCGATGAGGGCGACGGCGATGGCAAGCTCGAGCAAGCGGCTGACGTAGAGCCCGGGACCGCGCGTGGGCGGGCCGGGCTTCCTCTGCGGATGACGGGCCGACCCTAGATGGCCGGCCCCGGCGCACCGGTCAACGGCCGCGCTGGCGTCGGGCCGGCCAATTCGGCCGGCCATATCCCTGAGCGCACCAACTCGCCGAGCAGGTCCCAGGCCAGGCCCGACACGGCCGCGGCGGCCGCCGAGAGCGGCCGGTCGGCGGCGTGGGCGAGGTAGATCCGCCGACGCAGGGGCGGGCTGCCGATCGGCCAGGCCCGGAAGGCGCCGGCCGCGATCTCCGCGGCGATTGCCGCCCGCGGCAGGATGCCGAAGCCGTGGCCGCGCGCGGCGAGTTCCTTGATGCGCGCGTAGGAATCGATCTCGATGCCGGGCGTCACCGCGGCGCCCTCCGCTTGGGCCGCCTCCTCGATCAGGTCGCGCAGGCCGTGCGAGAGGGCGGGCAGGATCAGCGGCAGGGCGGCCGCCCGCGCCAGGGGGACCGGCCCGTCCGGCAGGTCCACGCCCGAGAGGACCGCGCCCGAGAAGTCCCCGCCCGGCGCGCGCGCGAACAGGCAGAGCTCCTCGGTGAGCGCGTGGCGCAGGACGAGGCCCTTCGGCGCGGCCGGGTTGTAGAGCACCGCGAGATCGACGGCGTCCCGGTTGAGCCAGTCGAGGATGTAGCCGCTCATGGCTTCCGCGACGCGGAGGCGGATGCCCGGATGCTCCGCCCGCACCCGCTCGATCAGCGGCACCGACAGGATCTCGCTCACCGTGCCGGGCAGGCCGATGCGCACGTCGCCCGTCACCGGCCGGTCGGCCCCCCGCACGCTGTCGGGGATCTCGGCGAAGCGGTCGAGGATGGCGCGGGCGTGGGTGAGGAGCCGCGCCCCGGCCTCCGTCGGCACCGCCCCGCGCGGCCCCCGGTGCAGCAGGGGCAGCCCGAGCTCCGCCTCCATGTGGCGCATGTGCTGGCTGAGCGCCGGCTGGGCCACCCGCAATGCCTCGGCGGCCCGCGAGAACGAGCCCTGCTCGACGATGGCGACGAAGTAGCGGAGCTGGCGCAGGTCCATGGCGCGTGTCGTCCATCGGCGGCCGGGGTCCGCCGCATAGCACCGCCTTATGGGTGCGAGAAGAAAGCCGTCTTGGGCGTCGCGCGCCCGATGTGACAAGGTCGCGCGGATCGAGAGCCCCGCCAGAATGAGCCCGATGGACGCCAGCCCCCTCGACCTCGACCACCTGCGCACGTGGATCGGCCGCACCGAGACCGCCGAGGACCAGCTCTCCGAGCAGACGGTCCGGGCCTTCCGCGCGACGCTCGACCAGGATCCGGGAAGCCCAGAGACTGGCGAGGTCGCCCCGCTGGCGATCCACTGGTGCCTCTCGCCGCCGATCCGGCCGCTCCACGAGCTCGGTCCCGACGGTCACCCCGCCCGCGGCGGCTTCCTGCCGCCCGTCCCGCTGCCGCGCCGGATGTGGGCGGGCGGCGAGATCGTCCACCGCGACCCCCTCCGGGTGGGCGACCGGGTCCGGCGCATCTCCCGCATCGGCGACGTGCAGGTGAAGCACGGGCGCACCGGCCCGCTCTGCTTCGTCGCGGTCCACCACGATTTCGAGACGGCGCGCGGCCCCGCCGTCTCCGAGCGGCACGACATCGTCTACCGGGAGATGACGCCGGGCCGCACCGGCCAGCCGCCCGAGGCGGCGGGCGGCGTGCCGGAGGCGGATCTCTCTGAGATCGTCGAGCCCGGCCCGACCCAGCTGTTCCGCTACTCGGCGCTCACCTTCAACGGCCATCGCATCCACTACGACCGGACCTACGCGGGCGAGGTCGAGGGCTATCCGGGCCTCGTGGTGCACGGGCCGCTCCAGGCGACGTGGCTCCTTCACCTCGCCGCCCGGCTCGCCGGCCGCACGCCCGAGACCTTCCGCTTCCGCGGCCTCAGCCCCGTCATCGACGGTGCCCCGCTCACGGTCTCGGCACGGCTCACCGGGGAGGGGACGGGCGAGGCCTGGACGCTCACCGCGGACGGCCGCGTCGGCATGCAGGCGCGCTTCGCATGAGCGCGCACGCGAAGTCCCGCCCCCTCGACGGCATCACCGTGCTCTCGCTGGAGCACGCCATCGCTGCCCCGTTCTGTACCCGACAGCTCGCCGATCTCGGCGCCCGGGTGATCAAGATCGAGCGTCCCGGCACGGGCGACTTCGCCCGCGCCTACGACGAGCGGGTGCGGGGCATGGCCTCGCACTTCGTCTGGACCAACCGCTCGAAGGAGAGCCTGACCCTGGACCTCAAGGCGCCGCGGGCCGCCGAGATCCTCGACCGGCTGGTCGAGCGCGCCGACGTGCTGGTGCAGAACCTCGCCCCCGGCGCCGCCGCCCGGCTCGGCCTCTCGTACGAGGCGGTCTCGCAGAGGAACCCCCGCATCGTCGTCTGCGACATCTCCGGCTACGGCGACGACGGGCCCTACCGCGAGAAGAAGGCCTACGACCTGCTGATCCAGGCGGAGGGCGGCTTCCTGTCGGTCACCGGCAGCCCGGACGCGCCCGCCAAGGCCGGCAACTCGATCGCCGACATCGCGGCCGGCATGTACGCCCTCCAGAGCGTGATGGCCGGGCTGATCCAGCGCGACCGAACCGGCCGTGGAGCGCGCTACGACATCTCCATGCTCGAATGCATGGCGGAGTGGATGGGCTACCCGCTCCTCTACGCCTTCGAGGGGGCGGAGCCGCCGCCGCGGGCGGGCGCCTCCCACGCCACCATCTACCCCTACGGCCCGTTCCCCACAGGCGATGGCCGCACCGTCATGCTGGGTCTCCAGAACGAGCGCGAATGGGCTCTGTTCTGCACGCGCGTGCTGGAACGGCCGGAGCTGATCGCGGACCCGCGCTTCAGCTCGAACGCCCGGCGCAGCGCGGCGCGGGCCGAGCTCGCCGCCATCATCGAGGAGGCCTTTGCAGGGCTCGACCGCGCGGCGGTGATGGTCCGGCTCGACGCGGCCGGCATCGCGAATGCAGGCGTCAACACGATGGCGGATCTCTGGGCGCACCCGCAGCTGCACGCCCGCGGGCAGTTCGGGGCGATCGGCTCGCCGGTCGGCCCCCTGCCGACGCTGCTGCCGCCCTGCCGGACGGAGGCCTACGCGCCGCGCCTCGATCCCGTGCCGGCGCTCGGCGAGCACAGCGCGACGATCCTCGCGGAACTCGGCTACGACGGCGCCACGATCGATGCGCTACGCGCAGACGGCGTGATCTGACGCGACGCCAAGTCCCGGTTTCGAAAGGCCTGAGGCCTTTCGCGGGTGCAGGGCAGAGCCCTGCATTCGGCTCCTCCGACCCGGCAAAGCCGGGCTGGAGGAGCCAATACCGGGGCTGCGCGCCCCGGACCCCGCCAAAGGGTCACGACCCTTTGGGATCCCGGGATTCAGTCGTTGGCTTCGGGGGCGGCGTAGAAGCCCTCGGCGCCGAGGCCGTCCTCCATCAGCATGCGGGCGCGGGCCCGCAGCTTCTCGGTCTCGCTCTTGAGCTGGCCGCAGGCCGCCAGGATGTCCCGGCCCCGCGGCGTGCGCACCGGCGAGGCGTAGCCCGCGTTGAACACGATCTCGGAGAAGCGCTCGATCCGGTCCCAGTCCGAGCACGCGTAGGCGCTGCCCGGCCAGGGATTGAACGGGATCAGGTTGATCTTGGCCGGGATGCCCTTGAGCAGCCGCACCAGCTCGCGCGCGTCGGCGTCCGAGTCGTTCACGCCTTTCAGCATCACGTACTCGAAGGTGATGCGCCGCGCGTTGCTGAGGCCCGGATAGTCCCGGCAGGCCCGGAGCAGCTCGGCGATCGGGTATTTGCGGTTCAGCGGCACCAGCTCGTCGCGCAGCTCGTCGCGCACCGCGTGCAGCGAGATCGCCAGCATGGCGTTCCCCTCCGCGCCCAGCCGCTCGATCTGCGGCACCACGCCGGAGGTCGAGACGGTGATGCGCCGCCGCGAGAGCCCGAGACCCTCCTGGTCGGACATCACGCCGAGCGCGTCGAGCACGTTGTCGAGATTGTACAGGGGCTCGCCCATGCCCATGAACACGATGTTGGTCACGAGCCGGCCGGCCTCGCTCGCAGCGTCCTTGCCGGGGATCTGCCCCGGCCAGTCGCCGAGCTGGTCGCGGGCGACGACGAGCTGCGACACGATCTCGGCCGCCGAGAGGTTGCGCACGAGGCGCTGCGTGCCGGTGTGGCAGAACGAGCAGGTCAGCGTGCAGCCGACCTGGCTCGACACGCAGAGCGTGCCGCGATCCGGTCCCGGGATGTAGACGCACTCGATCTCGGCGCCGCGGTTGTGGTCATGCTTACCGGTCGGCGCCATGCGCACGAGCCACTTGCGGGTGCCGTCGCGCGAGACCTGCTGGCTCACCACCTCCGGCCGATCGAGGGTGTAGGCGCGGGCGAGCTCGGCCTTCAGCCCCTTGCCGACATTCGTCATCGCGTCGAAGGCGGTGGCGCCGCGGAAATTGACCCAGTGCCAGATCTGGCCCGCCCGCATGCGGCTCTCGCGCTCGGGCACGCCGATGGCGAGGAGCTTCTCCTTCAGCTCAGCCCGGGTGAGGCCGACGAGCGAGACGGGTCGGCCGGGCAGGCCCTCGGGCCGGACATCCGGGCTCTTCTCGATCGGAGGAACGGCGCTGGCCGCGCGCCGGGCGGTGTCGAACGACGCCGTCGCCATGGCTCGATGATCTGCTCTCGAAGGGGATGTGACGCGCTCTATACGCGATCACGCGGTAAAACGCGAATGCCCGGACGGGTGGTCAGTCCTGCGGCTTGGCAGCAGACCTGTTCCGGCACGCTGGCGTGCCTCTCACCCGCGCGACGTTGCCCGCCAGCGCCCGTCACGGGCCGGTCGGGGATTTTTCGCGTGTTTGTCGTCTGGGGTGTTGACGGGGGGGCTGGGGCTGCGTAGATACCGCTCATCGGCGCCGGCCGCGAGAGCGAACCGGGCGCCGACGCTTCTTCCGACAGTTTGGCAGGACGATCTGGCGAGAGCCGGGTGGTCCGCTGTTCTGTCGGCTGAAGGGTGTGGATCCCGGTGATCTGGCCGCCCCGGCGGCTCCGAGAGGCGGGGTTGACACG
>NZ_BPQM01000181.1 GCF_022179245.1 Methylobacterium gregans | reverse complement strand
GACCTCGATCCCGGCGGCGTTCAGTTCCCGGATCGCCGCCGGGATCGAGGTCTTTCTCGACGTCGTCTACAACCACACCTGCGAGGCGGGCCCCGACGGTCCGACGCTGTCGTTCCGGGGTGTCGACAACGCGAGCTACTACAAGCACGACCCCGCGGACCCGCAGCGCGGCATCGATTGCACGGGCTGCGGCAACACCTTCGACGTCGCCCACCCGCGGGTGATGCAGCTGGTGATGGATTCCCTGCGCCACTGGGTCACCGCCTACGGCATCGCCGGCTTCCGCTTCGATCTCGCCTCCTCGCTCGGACGCGCGCCGCTGGCGTTCTCCCCGCAGGCCGCCTTCTTCCAGGCCGTGGCGCAGGACCCGGTGCTCGCCGGCGTCAAGATGATCGCCGAGCCCTGGGACATCGGGGAGGGCGGCTACCAGCTCGGCGGCTATCCGCGGGGCTGGAGCGAGTGGAACGACCAGTTCCGCGACGCCGTCCGGGGCTTCTGGCGCGGTGACCGCGGCACCCTGCCGAAGCTGACGCAGGGCCTCTCCGGCTCGCGCGAGGTCTTCGCCCCCTCCGGCCGCTCGCCGCTCGCCAGCATCAACTTCGCGGCGAGCCATGACGGCTACACGCTGGCCGACGTCGTCGCCTACGAGGAGAAGCACAACGAGGCCAACGGCGAGGGCAACCGCGACGGCCACGGCCACAACGTCTCGCGCAACTACGGCGTCGAGGGCGACACGGACGATGCCGAGATCCTGAAGGTGCGCGCCCGCCAGAAGCGCAACCTGCTCGCCACCGTCATGCTGGCGCAGGGCGTGCCGATGCTGCTGATGGGCGACGAGCGCTCGCGCAGCCAGGGCGGCAACAACAACGCCTACTGCCAGGACAACGCCGTCAGCTGGATGGACTGGACCTCGGATCCGGATCCGACGCTCGCGACCTTCGTGGCCAACCTCCTGCGTCTGCGCCGCGAGGAGCCGGGATTGCGCCGCCGCCGCTTCTTCGACGGCAGCGCGATCGACCCGGAGGAGCCCTTGCGCGACGTGCACTGGCTCGCGCCCGACGGAACCGAGATGGACGGGGACGACTGGGGCGACGACGGCCGGCAGGCCTTCGGCATGCAGATCGGCAACGACGGCGACGCGGGTCAGCGCCTCCTCATCCTGTTCAACGCCGCCGAGACCGCCTGCCCGTTCCGGATCGCGCCGGGCGTCGGCGGCCCGTGGCGCGTGGTGTTCGATACGGCCCGCGAGACCGGCGCCGTGCTGTTCGGCCCAGCCGCGCTCGCCGAGGGCGGCAGCCTGAACCTCCCGGCGCGCGCGGTCCTGGTGCTCGCCGCCCGCACGGACGAGGCGGCCTGAGGGGATCGCCTTCGACGGCAGCGCGCTTGCGCGTGTTGGCGACCGCACGCCGCCAGGCACGTATCTCGAACGCGCCTGCAGAGGGGGCGCGGTGCGGTTCGGGCTCGCAGATCGGCAGCCCGTCGCCATCGCGGCCCGATCCGCCGGAATCCGCCCCGTGACACCGTTGCCGCCCTGAGCCGCCGCCTTAGTTGCGGCGCGGGAACAAGATGCGCCGCGCCGCCTTCTGAGAAGGAAGCGGGGCCGGATACGCCCGCACGTCTCTCCCCACCGCCACGAGGATCAGGCCCGATGCGGCGCGCGCACAGCATGGAATTCGGTGCCGAGTTCGTGGACGGAGGTGTGCGCTTCGCCCTCTGGGCCCCGACCGCGCACGACGTCACCCTGGTGGTCGACGGGCAGGATCATGCGCTGCCCGCCGCCGAGCATGGCTGGCGTCGGACTGTGGTGCCCGGCGTGAAGGCCGGCGCACGCTACGGTTTCCGGATCGACGGTGACCTTGTCGTCCCGGACCCCGCCTCGCGCTTTCAGCCGGAGGACGTCTCCGGCCCGAGCGAGGTGATCGACCCGAACGCCTTCGGGTGGACGGACGACGACTGGAAGGGGCGTCCCTTCGAAGAAGCGGTGATCTACGAGACCCATGTGGGCACCGCGACGCCCGAAGGCACTTACGATGGACTCGCGGAGAGGCTCGAATATCTCCGCGCTCTCGGCGTGACCGCGATCGAACTCCTGCCGCTCGCCGATTTCAAGGGCACCCGCAACTGGGGCTACGATGGCGTGCTGCCCTACGCGCCCGATTCCGCCTACGGCCGCCCCGACGACCTGAAGCGCCTGATCGACCGGGCCCATTCGCTCGGGCTGATGGTCTATATCGACGCCGTCTACAACCATTTCGGGCCGGCCGGAAACTATCTTCACGCCTACGCCAAGACCTTCTTCACCGAGCGTCACCAGACGCCCTGGGGCGCGGGGATCAACTTCGACGGCAAGGAGAGCGGCCACACCGTTCGCCAGTATTTCATCCAGAATGCGCTCTACTGGCTGGAGGAGTACCATTTCGACGGCATCCGCTTCGATGCCGTGCACGCGATCCTCGACGATTCCGAGAAGCACTTCCTGGCCGAGCTCGGCGAGACGATCCGCGAGAAATTCCCCGACCGCCAGATCCATCTGATGCTGGAGAACGAGGCCAATCAGGCCACGTGGCTGGAGCGGGATTCGGGCGGCAAGCCGAAGCGGCACGACGCGCAATGGGCGGATGACCTGCACCATTGCTGGCACGTGCTGCTCACGGGCGAGGATGCCGGCTACTACGAGAGCTTCGCGGACAAGCCGGTCGAGCGCCTCGCCCGCTGCCTGTCCGAGGGCTTCGCCTATCAGGGCGAGCCCTTCAAGACCCTCGACAACCACCCGCGCGGCGAGCCCTCGGCCCATCTGCCGCCCTCCGCCTTCGTCACCTTCCTGCAGAACCACGATCAGGTCGGCAACCGGGCGCTCGGCGAGCGGCTGAGCCAGCTCTCGGATCCGAAGAAGCTCGACCTCGCGCGGGGCGGCTTCCTGCTGGCGCCCCAGATCCCGATGCTCTGGATGGGCGAGGAATGGTCGGCGTCGACGCCGTTCCTGTTCTTCGTGGATTTCGCGCCCGACGAGGAACTGAACAAGGCCGTGCGCGAGGGGCGGCGCCGCGAGTTCAAGAGCTTCGCGGCGTTTGCCGACGACACCTCGAAGATCCCGGATCCAACCGACAAGAAGACCTTCGATGATTCGAAGCTCGACTGGTCGGAGCTGGAACGCGCCCCGCACAGGGATGTGCTCGCCGAGACGAAGCGTCTGCTGGCGATCCGGCGCGATGTCGTCGTGCCGCTCGCCAAGTCCGGCTACGGCGGCGCGACCGCGACACTGCCGCGCCCGGACGTCGTGGACTGCACCTGGCGCTTCGGCGCCGGGACGCTCCGCTTCGTCGCCAATGTGGGCGACGCGGAGTTCCGGCCGGAGGATCTCTCCGGCGCGGTGATCTGGACCAACGCGCCCGATGGTCGGGGTGCGAGCCTGGCCGGCTGGACCGGCGTCTTCGTGACGGAACAGAACCAGTGAGCGGCACTCTCGAACGTCTGGCCGACCTCGTCGGCGTCGCCGGCGGTTACACGGACGCCTTCGGCAAACCCGTCGAGACCTCGCTGGAGGTCCGAAAGGGACTCCTCGCAGCTCTTGGATTCCGGGTTGGGTCGGAGGACGAGGTCGCGGGATCGCTGCGCACGGTCGAGGCTCTGCGCCGCGGCCTGATCCCGCCCCTGCTGCCCGTCGAGGCGCGCCGCCACGCCCGCGTGCCGGTGCAGGCGGAGTCCGGGACCCTGTCCTGGCGCGTCGTGGACGAGCGCGGCCACGCCCGCGAGGGCCGCGCCGCCGTCGCGGGCGACGAGACCGGATTCGAGCTGCCGCCGCTGACCCCGGGCTATCACCACCTCACCGCGACGCTCGGGGATCGGAAGGCCGAGGCCTGGGTGATCGCCGCGCCGCAGCGCTGCTGGCGTCCCCGCGCCTACGCCGACGAGGGCGCGGCCGATTGGGGTCTCGCGGCCCAGCTCTACGGCCTGCGCTCGGCGGACAATATCGGCATCGGCACCTACGCGGATGCGGGACAGGCCGCCCACGACGCGGGCCTGCGCGGCGCGTCCTTCCTGGGGCTCAGCCCGGTCCACGCCCTGTTCGGGGCGGACCGCACCAAGATCTCGCCCTACTCGCCCTCCTCGCGCCTCTTCCTCGAGACGCTGTTCATCGCCCCGGATGCTCTGCCGGGCTTCGCGGGCTCGCGGGCCGAGGCGCTGCTGAAGGAGAGCGGCCGCGCGGTCGAGGCCCTGCGCTCCGCCTCCCTCGTCGATCACCAGGGCGTCTGGGACGTGTTGGCGCCCGTGCTCGACGCCCTGTGGCAGGATTCGCCCGCCCGCCGCGGGGAGGATGCCGGCTTCCAGGCCTTCCGCGAGGAAGGCGCTGAGGACCTTCAGTCCCACGCCGTGTTCGAGGCGCTCTCGGCCCATTTCAGGGCCGAGGGCGCCCACTGGCTCGGCGATTGGCCGGAAGCGTACCGCCGCGCCGGAACGGAGGCCGTGCGCGCCTTCGAGGCCGAGCACGCGGAGGCCGTGAGCTTCCAGGCCTGGCTCCAGTACCTCGCCGATCGCCAGCTCGCAGCGGCCTCGGCGCGCGCGCACGAGGCCGGCATGCGCATCGGACTCTACCGCGACCTCGCGGTCGGCGCCGACCGGGGCGGCTCCGAGATCTGGTCGCATCCCGAGCGCTTCGCCAACGGCGTCTCGATCGGCGCGCCGCCGGACCTCCTCGCCCCGAAGGGCCAGGATTGGGGCCTGCCGGCCTTCGATCCGCTGGAGATGGAGCGCGACGGCCT
>NZ_BPQM01000180.1 GCF_022179245.1 Methylobacterium gregans | reverse complement strand
GGGCCGGCCTCTGCGCCGGCCCGCCCCGTGTGCGGTGCCGCACTGGCCGCGACGGACCGGTCGCCCATGTGATCGGTTCACCTGCAGATTGCAGCGCACGCACAGGATGAGAATGCCCTCACTGCTCGATCCGATTCGCATCGGCGCCATCGAGGCGCCGAACCGCATCTTCATGGCCCCGCTCACCCGCGGGCGCGCCGACCGGGCGCATGTGCCGACCCCGATCATGGCCGAGTACTACGCCCAGCGGGCGGGCGCCGGCCTGATCCTCTCGGAGGCCACCGGCATCAGCCAGGAGGGGCTCGGCTGGCCCTTCGCGCCGGGCATCTGGTCCGACGCGCAGGCGGAGGCCTGGAAGCCGGTGGTCAAGGCCGTGCACGACAAGGGCGGCCGCATCGTCTGCCAGCTCTGGCACATGGGCCGCCTCGTCCATCCGGATTTTCTCGGCGGCGAGAAGCCCGTCTCGTCCTCCGCCACCACGGCGCCGGATCAGGCCCACACCTACGCGGGCAAGAAGCCCTACGCGGAAGCGCGGCCGCTGGAGGTCGCCGAGATCCCGCGCCTGCTCGCCGATTACGAGCGGGCCACCCGCAACGCGCTGGCGGCCGGCTTCGACGGCGTGCAGATCCACGCGGCGAACGGCTACCTGATCGACGAGTTCCTGCGCGACGGCCCGAACCATCGCACCGACGCCTACGGCGGCACGATCGAGAACCGGATCCGCCTGCTGCGCGAGGTCACGGAGACGGTCGCGAGGGTCGCGGGCGCGGACCGCACCGGCGTGCGCCTCTCGCCGAACGGCGAGATCCAAGGCGTCAACGATTCGGACCCGCACGCCCTGTTCGGCGCGGCCGCCGCGGCGCTCGACGCGATCGGCATCGCCTTCCTGGAGATGCGCGAGCCGGGGCCGAACGGCACCTTCGGCAAGGCCGACGTGCCGCCCGTGGCGCCGGTGATCCGCGAGCGCTTCCGCAACCCGCTGATCCTGAACTCGGATTACGACGGCCGCAGCGGGCAGGCCACGCTCGATTCGGGCGTCTGCGACGCGATCGCCTTCGGCCGCACCTTCATCGCCAACCCGGACCTGCCGGCCCGCATCGCCGCGGACGCGCCGCTCCAGAAGGACGATGCTAAGACCTGGTACAGCCAGGGTCCGGAGGGTTACGTCGACTATCCGACCCTGTCGCAGAAGGCGGCCTGAGGCGGGCCGAGCTTGGCCATCCGGGCGGCGCGTGCTTGAAGGCGCGCGCCGCTCGAACACCCGGTCCCGCCGTGCCGCCAAGCTCCGTCTCGTCGCCCGCGGCCCCGCCGGGCCGCTACCGCCTCGTCGTCCTCGATTTCGACGGGACGCTCGCCGACAGCTTCGGCTGGTTCTGCGGCGTCCTCAACGGGGTCGCGGACCGCTACGGCTTCCGCCGGGTCGCACCCGAGGAGAGCGAGGCCCTGCGCGGCATGAGCGCGGCGGCGATCATGCGGCAACTCGACGTGCCGCTCTGGAAGTTGCCGCTGATCAGCCGGCACATGCACGCCCTGATGGCGCGCGATATCGCGGCGATCCGTCCATTCCCGGGTGTCCCGGAACTGCTGGAGGGGCTCGCTACCGATGGCGTCACGCTCGCGCTGCTCAGCTCAAACAGCCGCGCCAATATCCAGCGGGTGCTGGGCCCAACGAATGCGGGACGGGTCGCGCACTACGCCTGCGGAGCGAGCGTGTTCGGCAAGGCCGGGCGCCTGCGCAAGCTGCTGCGGCGCGTGGGTGTGCCCGCGGCGGAGACGCTCTGCATCGGCGACGAACTGCGCGACCTTGAGGCGGCACGCGCAGTCGGCTGTGCCTTCGGAGCCGTCGCCTGGGGCTACACCACCGCGGAGGCTCTGCGCGCGGCCGGACCGGATCTCCTCTTCGAGCGCCCGGGCGACATCGGGTCCCTCGTCGGATGCCGGAGCAGGCCGAGCGCCGCGCCCTGAGAGGCGTCGGCTGACCGAGGCGGCTCCCCTGAACGGAGGGGCCCCGCTCCTCCCGGAGCGGGGCCCTTCGAGCATCCGGACGGAGCGAGGCCTACTTCGAGTAGGCGTAGACGGCCGCGGCGGACGCGACGGGTCCTGTGACGCTTGAGAAGACGCCGAGCACCTTCTGGAGCTCGGTGTAGGGGGCGTTGGAGACGTAGATCAGGTCGCGGTTGCGCATCCGGAAGGCCTGGGTGGTGAACAGGCTGTTGGGATCGCGCATGTTGATCCGGT
>NZ_BPQM01000179.1 GCF_022179245.1 Methylobacterium gregans | reverse complement strand
GGGCCGTCTGCATCGCCGCGCTCCTCTGCAGCCTGACCATCACGGTGGCAATGGCGCGTTCAGGCTCGCCCGTGGCGGCGGTCTACCTCGGCGGGAACCTCGTCATCCTGGGCTTCTCGATCAACATGGTCCCTGTCGGGACGATCGTGTCCGCGGTCTTGTGCTGCGCCATCTCGGCGATCATGGTTGCCGGCGCCGCGGTCTCGGCCGCCGGGCCCCCGGGCGTCGTCACGACCTACATCCTGCTCGGCACCCTGCTGACTATCGTCTGCGTATTCGCGAACTGGTGCCTCCAGAACGAGCGGCGGCGCACTTTCCTGACCCTGCTGCGTGAGGAGATCCGCCTGCGCCAGATCTCGCAGCAGCGCGATTTGCTCGAACGGCTCGCCGCGATCGACCCTCTGACGGGGCTCGCCAACCGCCGCGGCTTCGACGCGATGGTCAACGGGGACTTGCGCCACGCGAAAGCAGGTACGCCCGTCTGCGTGGCGATGATCGACATCGACTGCTTCAAGGCGTTCAACGACAGCTACGGCCATCCGCGCGGCGACGACGTCCTCCGGGCCGTCGCGGAGGCAATGGCGGCGCGCTGTGGACCCGGTCTTCGGCTCGGGCGCATGGGGGGCGAGGAATTCGCCGTCGCGGCGGTGGGTACCGATCACGCGGCGCTGCCCGCGATCGGCGAGGGACTGTGCCGCGCCGTGGAAGCGCTCGCCCTGCCGCACGGACGTAACAGCGCCGGCCCGGTCGTGACGATCAGCGTCGGCCTGGCCGGTTCATGGACCACGGGAAGCCCACTCGACACCGGTCGGTTCTTCGCAATTGCCGACGAGGCCCTCTATCAGGCCAAACGCGCCGGCCGCAACTGCGCGGTCGTGACGGTCGAGAAGGCGCTGGGGGCTGGCGCCTCCGTACCCGATCCGTCGCTCCCTACCGACATGGCGACGTGCACGGCTCCTACAAGCAGCGAGCCGCCGCACCGGCATCCCGGTGCGGCGGCTCGCCTCGTACCGTAATCCGCCGGGAACGGCTCAGTGCATCGTGCCGGACGTGTCCTGGAGCCGGTTTATCTCGTCCTTGAGGTGGAGTTTCCGTCGCTTCAGCTCGGCAATGTGGAGGTCGTCTGCCGAGGGCCTGTGGATCGCTTCCTGAATCTCACGCTCGAGGGCTTCGTGCTTTCGGGTGAGTTGGTTCAGATGCGTCTGCAGCGACATGAGGCGAATCTCCTGTCATGTTTCTGACGCACCGAACCTGCCACAGGTTTTGCCGGCTGTCGAAGGCAAACCACGTCGTTCGGCCCTGGGTGCGGTGCGAGATTGTGTTGCCGTGCGGGGATGCCTGACGCATGCTCGGGCGCGGCGCGATGCGGGGGATCTGACGGGCGGCAATGACGGTCGAGACGGTCGAAGAGAGCCAGAACGACAACCGGGCGGACCTTCTGGCGGAGCTCACCCGCCTGAAGGAGGAGCACCGCGACCTCGACAGCGCGATCGATGCGCTGGAGCGTAACGTCGTGGCCGATCAGCTTCAGATCCAGCGCCTGAAGAAGCGCAAGCTGACGCTGCGTGACCGCATCTCCTACGTCGAGGATCAGATCACCCCCGACATCATCGCCTGAGTCCGCCGATCGGCCCGTGGATCGCGGACGCTCGCGGCTTGCGGGCCGCGGCGCGCGCCTGTAACCGCGGGCTTTGGCCGGGCTCATCAACCCGGCGCGAACGCGAGAGCACGCGTGTGAGCAATCCGGCAGCGCCACCCGTCGCGATCATCATGGGCTCCCAGTCCGACTGGGCGACTATGCGCAACGCCGCCGAAACCCTAGACGCGCTGGGCGTACGCTACGACGCCCGCATCGTCTCCGCCCACCGCACGCCGGACCGGCTCGTGGCCTTCGCCAAGGGCGCGAAGGATGCGGGCTTCCGAGTGGTGATCGCGGGCGCGGGCGGGGCCGCGCATCTGCCCGGCATGGCCGCGGCGATGACGAGCCTGCCGGTCTTCGGGGTTCCGGTGGAGTCGAAGGCGCTCTCGGGCCAGGACAGCCTCCTGTCGATCGTGCAGATGCCCGCCGGCATCCCGGTCGGCACGCTCGCCATCGGTCGTGCGGGCGCCGTCAACGCGGCGCTCCTCGCCGCCGCCGTGCTGGCGCTCACCGACGCAGAATTGGCCACTCGCCTCGACGCCTGGCGTGCCGCCCAGACCGCCGCCGTGGCCGAGCGGCCGGAGACAGAGACCCCGTGACCACCCCCGTGACTGCGAAACCTCTCGCGCCCGGCTCCACTCTCGGCATCGTCGGCGGCGGTCAGCTCGGGCGGATGATCGCGCTCGCGGCGGCGAATTACGGCCTCAAGGTCCACGTCTTCGCGCCCGACGCCGATTCTCCGGCTTTCGACGTCGCGGCCGCGGCGACCTGCGCGGCCTACGACGACGGCGAGGCGCTGACCCGCTTCGCCCAGAGCGTCGAGGCGATCACCTACGAGTTCGAGAACATCCCGCGCGAGACCGCCGACCTGCTGGCCCGCCACGCGCCGCTGCACCCGAGCGCCGACGCGCTCTCGACCACGCAGGACCGGCTCTCGGAGAAGAGCTTCATCAACGGGCTCGGCATCCCGACGGCCCCGTTCCGGCAGGTCGACACGCCCGACGACCTCGCCCGGGCGCTCGACGCCATCGGCCTGCCGGCGGTACTGAAGACCCGCCGCTTCGGCTACGACGGCAAGGGCCAGCGCATCATCCGCACCGCTGCTGAGGGCGACCGCAACGCGATCTTCGCCGAGTTCGGCGGCGCGCCGCTGATCCTCGAAGGGTTCGTGCCCTTCGAGTGCGAGGTCTCGGTTGTGGCGGCGCGCGGTCAGGACGGTAGCTTCGCGGCCTTCGACCTCTGCCAGAACGAGCACCGCGACCACATCCTGGCGCTCACGCAGGTGCCGGTGCCGGGCCTCGCCCCCGAGACAGCGGAGGCCGCCGTCGAGATCGCCCGGCGGATCGCCGAGGCACTCGACTACGTCGGCGTGCTGGCGGTCGAGATGTTCCTCGTGCGCGATGAGGCCGGCGAGCGCCTGATCGTCAACGAGATCGCGCCCCGGGTGCACAATTCCGGACATTGGACGATCGAGGGCGCGCTGACCTCGCAGTTCGCCCAGCACGTGCGTGCGGTCTGCGGCTGGCCGCTCGGCGAGGCCGCCCGCACCGGCGGCCTCGCAGTCGAGATGCGCAATCTGATCGGCCGGGAGGCCGGCGACTGGCAGGCGATCCTCGCCGAGCCCGGCGCGCACCTACACCTCTACGGCAAGGGCGAGGCCCGCGCCGGCCGCAAGATGGGCCACGTCACGCGGCTCCTGCCCCGGGCGGACTGAGTCCCCGGGAACACAGTCGAACTCCCGCGTGGGGGCCGGACACGCTCCGCGGTCGCCGTCAGGACCGCGGGCCTTACCTTCGCCACATCCTCTGGCTTCCAGGGACTTCGTCGCCCGGTCTTAAGCGCGCGTTCACCGCGCCGCGCGATTGTCCCGCCGTCCGTCCGGTCCAGCGGGATTGCCGACCGGAGCGAGCGTCGGCGTATCGACGCTGCGGACAGGGTTTTGAGGGGACGAGTGCGGATCGTGCCCCGAGGGGAGCGGGTGATGAGGTCAATGAGCGTGCGGGCGTCGCGGACGGCGCTGATCGGGTCGGCCCTGGTGGCGACCGTCGCGCTCGCAGGTTGCGAGACGATGGGCAGCGTGGCCACCGCCCCGCGGCAATTCGCGGTGCTGGAGACCGACACCACGGGCGCGACCACGACGAACATCGCCTCCCTGACCGAGGTGGTGCAGCGCAACCCGAACGACGCTGCGGCCTACAACACCCGCGGCGCGGCCTATGCCCGCGCCGGCCAGTTCAGCGAGGCCATCGCCGACTTCACCAAGGCGGTGCAGATCGACCCGAACTCGGGCTCGGCCTACAACAACCGGGCGCTGGCGCTGCGCCAGACCGGCCGCAACGACGCGGCGCTCCAGGATTTCGGCAAGGCGATCAACGCCGATCCGAACTACGGCCCCGCCTATATCGGCCGCGCCAACGTGCTGCGCGCGCAAGGAGATCTCGACGGCGCGCTCGCCGACCTCAACGTGGCGATCCGCCTGATGCCGGAATCGGCCGAGGCCTACCATGCCCGCGGCCTCGTGCGGCAGAAGCAGGGCCAGAACACCCAGGCCATCGCCGATTTCGACGCGGCCATCGACCGGAACCCCTTCGTCTCGGCACCCTACGCAGCCCGGGGCCAGAGCCTGATCGCCACGAACCAGTACGACAAGGCGATCGAGGACTACAACGCGGCGCTCAACGTCAACAACAAGGACGCGACCTCCTGGGCCTATCGTGGGCTGGCCTACGAGAAGTCGAACCGCCGCAAGGAGGCTCTGGAGAACTACCAGCGCGCCGCCGGCATCGACCCGAACAACCCGGTCGCCAAGCAGGGTCTCGGCCGCGTGCAGGGCGGGGTCGGCTCTCTGTTCAACTGAGAGCCGGCCTGTCAGGCCCGCGTCGTGGGCTGGCACGTCGCGCAAAAGAAGGTCGAGCGGCCGGACTGCACGATGCGCGCGACCGTACCGCCGCAACCCGGCGCACGGCAGGGCTCGCCGAAGCGGTCGTAGACCCGGAAGGCGTGCTGGAAGGCGCCCGCGCTCCCGTCCGTGTGGGCGTAGTCGCGCAAGGTGGAGCCGCCCGCCGCCACCGCCTCGGTCAGGACCTCGCGGATGGTGCGGGCGAGGAGCGTGGCACTCCGTGTCGGCTTCCCATCGGCCTTCGCCAGAAGCCCGGCCGGCGTCTCTGGGTGGAGGCCCGCCCGGTGCAGCGCCTCGCAGACGTAGATGTTGCCGAGACCGGCGATCAGCCGCTGATCGAGCAGCGCCGCCTTCAGGGGCGTGAACTTGTTGCGGAAGAGGCGCGCGATCACCGCGCCGTCCAGGCCGGGCTCGAGCGGCTCGATGCCCATGCCGGCGAAGTGGCGCGACGCGGCCAGATCCGCCGTCGGGACCAGATCCATGAAGCCGAAGCGGCGCACGTCGTTGTAGGTGACGGTGGCTCCCGTCGCCATCGCCATCACGACGTGGTCGTGCTTGGGCACGCCCTGTGCGCCTTCGAGGTAGAAGTCGCCCGGCGAGAGGTTGCGCCCATCCGGCATGGCCACGTCGAAGCGGCCGCTCATGCCGAGATGCATCACCAGCGTCTCGCCCGAGTCGAGATGCGCCGTGAGGTACTTCGCCCGGCGTGCCAGATCCGTCACGGTGCGCCCCTCCAGCCGCTCGGCGAAGCGCTCGGGGAAGGGAAAGCGCAGGTTCGGCCGCCGCAGGGTGACGCGGGCGAAGCGGGCGCCGACCATCGCGGGCGTGAGGCCCCGGCGCACGGTCTCGACCTCGGGAAGTTCGGGCATTGTCTCTTCGGAGTCTCTTCGGATGACGCGCGCGGGATCGGCCGCCGATATCGGTCCCCGGCGCGTGCCGCACAATCCCGCTGGCCCCGCGACCGGTGGACCCGGGTTTTCGACGCATGGCGGATCGCGCCCGCCTTCGCTATGAGGCGCGTTCAGGCGAGCACGGGTGGAGCATGACGGGCGAGGATCGGGCGCGGGGCGAGACGACCGACGACACCACCGATTTCGGCTACGAGCGCGTGGCGCTCGGGCAGAAGCAGGGTCGGGTGGACGCCGTCTTCCACTCGGTCGCGCGGCGCTACGACCTGATGAACGACCTGATGTCGGCGGGCCTGCACCGGGCCTGGAAGGCGCAGCTCGTCTCGATGCTGCGCCCGCCCAAGGGGCGGCCCTTCCGCCATCTCGACGTGGCGGGCGGCACCGGCGACGTCGCCTTCCGGGTTCTCGACGCGGGCGGCCAGCGCACCGAGGTCACGGTGCTCGACATCAACGAGTCGATGCTGCGCGTCGGTGCCGAGCGCGCGCCCGAGCGCTTCGCGGGGCGCATCGATTTCGTCACCGGCAACGCCGAGAGCCTGCCGCTGCCCGACGCCACCTTCGACGCCTACACGATCGCCTTCGGCATCCGGAATGTGCCGCGCATCGATCTGGCGCTCGCTGAGGCCCGGCGCGTGCTGAAGCCCGGCGGCCGCTTCCTGTGCTTGGAGTTCTCCCAGGTCGACCTGCCGGTGCTCGACAGGATCTACGACGCCTACTCCTTCCACGTGATCCCCCGCATCGGCGCACGGGTGGCGGGCGATGCCGAGTCCTACCGCTACCTCGTCGAGTCGATTCGCAAGTTCCCGACGCGGGGCGCCTTCGCCGGACTGATCGAGCAGGCGGGCTTCCGCCACGTCACCGACCGGCCGCTCTCCGGCGGCATCGTCGCCATCCATTCCGGCTGGAAGGTCTCGTGAGCGCGCCGCGGCGCGGCCGGAAAGGCTGATCGGTGCTCGGCGCGGTCTTCCACCTGGCGCGCGGCGCCCATGTCGGTTTCGTGCTCGCGCGCGAGGGGGCCCTCTCCTTCGTCGATCCCGCCGAGCTGCCTCCGCATCTGCGGCTGGCGCTGAGAGTGGGCCGCTCGCTGGAGCGGCCCGGTCTGGGCGACGGCGCGGCCCGGCTCTCGGCGGCGATGACGCGGCTGGGCCCCTCCTACGTCAAGTTCGGCCAGTTCCTGGCGACGCGGCCCGACATCGTCGGCATGGCCGCCGCCCGCGATCTGGAGAAGCTGCAGGATCGGGTGCCGCCCTTCCCGCAAGCGACCGCGGTGAAGGTGGTGGAGGCCGCCTTCGGCAAGCCGATCGGGGCGCTGTTCGTCACCTTCAGCGCCCCGATCGCCGCGGCCTCCATCGCCCAGGTCCACAAGGCGGTGGTACAGGACGCGGACGGCACGCAGCGGGCGCTCGCCGTCAAGATCATGCGGCCGGGCGTGCGCGAGCGCTTCCAGCGCGACCTGCAGGTGATGCGCTTCATCGCCCGTGTGGTGCACGCGCTCTCGCCCCAGGCCGAGCGGCTTCGCCCGCGCGAGGTCGTGGAGATCCTCGCCCGCTCGGTGATGATGGAGATGGATTTCCGTCTCGAGGCGGCGGCGGCCTCGGAGCTTGCCGAGAACACGAAGGACGACCCCGATTTCCGCGTGCCCCGGCCCGAATGGCAGCTGACGGCGCGCGACGTGCTCTCCTCCGAGTGGATCGACGGGACGAAGCTCCACAGCAAGGCCGAGATCGTGGCGGCGGGGCTCGACCCAGAGGCGGTCGGCCGCGCGGTGATCCAGAGCTTCCTGCGCCACGCCATCCGCGACGGCTTCTTCCACGCGGACATGCACCAGGGAAACCTGTTCGTGGACCCGGCCGGCAAGCTGGTCGCGGTCGATTTCGGCATCATGGGCCGGCTCGGGCGCAACGAGCGGCGCTTCCTCGCCGAGATCCTGCTCGGCTTCATCATGCGCGACTACCGCCGGGTCGCGCAGGTGCATTTCGAGGCGGGCTACGTGCCCGCGCACCACTCGGTGGATGATTTCGCGCAGGCGATCCGGGCGATCGGCGAGCCGATCCACCAGCGCCGGGCCGACGAGATCTCGATGGCCAAGGTGCTGACCCTCCTGTTCGACGTCACCGCGCTCTTCGACATGAGCACGCGGACCGAACTGGTGATGCTGCAGAAGACCATGGTGGTGGTCGAGGGCGTCGCCCGCTCGCTCGACCCACGCCTCGACATGTGGACCACCGCCGAGCCGGTGGTGCGCACCTGGATCGCGCGCAACCTCGGACCTGTCGGGCGGCTCGAACAGGGGGCGGACGCGCTACGCACCATCGCGGACGTGGTCGCCGACATCCCCGACCTAGCCCAGCGCCTGAAGCGCGTGGTGGTGCGCCTCGACGAGTCGGGCGCGGGCAACGCGCAGCGGATCGAGCGCTTCGCCCGCAACGAGCGCCGCCGGGCTGTCCTCCAGACCCTCGCGCTCTGGGGCATCGCGATCGGTGCGCTGGTCCTGGCCTTCCGGTAGAAGTCCCTTCCATGACCCTGCCGCTCGCCGACCGCCGCATCCTTCTCGTCATCGGCGGGGGCATCGCGGCCTACAAGGCGCTGGACCTGATCCGGCGCCTGCGCGAGCGGGGTGCGCGCGTCTGCCCGGTGCTGACGGCCGGCGCGCAGGAATTCGTCACGCCGCTCGCGGCCGCCGCGCTCGCCGGCGAGCGGGCCCATACGGAGCTGTTCGACAGGGCGGAGGAGGCCGATATCGGCCATATCAAGCTGGCGCGCCGGGCCGACGCCGTAGTGGTGGCGCCCGCCACAGCCAACCTGATGGCCCGGATGGCGACCGGCCAGACGCCGGACCTCGCCGCCACCGTGCTGCTCGCCACCACTCTGCCGATCCTGATCGCGCCGGCCATGAACGTGCGCATGTGGCAGCACCCGGCGACGCGGCGGAATCTCGCGACGCTCATCGGCGACGGCGTGCGCGTGGTCGGCCCGAACGACGGCCGCATGGCCGAGAATGAGACGGGCCCTGGCCGGATGGCCGAGCCCAACGAGATCGCTGACGCGGTGGAGGCGATGCTCGGCGCCGCGCCTGGTCCGCTCGCCGGGCGGCGCGTGCTCGTGACTTCGGGCCCCACTCACGAGCCGATCGACCCGGTGCGCTATCTCGCCAACCGCTCGTCAGGTCGCCAGGGCCATGCCATCGCGGCGGCCGCTGCTGCTGCGGGCGCCGAGGTCACCCTGGTCTCCGGGCCGGTCGCGATCCCCGATCCGGCGGGCGTCCGGGTGGTGCGCGTCGAGACCGCGCGGGAGATGCTGGACGCGGTGCGCGCCGCGCTTCCCGCCGACCTCGCGGTGTTCGCGGCCGCGGTGGGGGACTGGCGCCCGGCCGCCGAGCAGGCGAGCAAGATCAAGAAGGACGGATCCGCGCCGCCATCCCTCGCCCTTGTCGAGAACCCCGACATCCTGGCCACCGTCTCGGCGATGGCGGAGGGGCGGCCGCGCCTCGTCGTCGGCTTCGCGGCCGAGACCGATCGGGTGCTCGATCACGCCCGGGCCAAGCTCGCCCGGAAGGGCTGCGACCTGCTGGTCGCCAACGACGTCTCGCCCGCGGGCGGCGTCATGGGCGGCGCGTCGAACACCGTCCACCTCCTGGGACGCGATGGCTCGCTGGAAACCTGGCCGACGCTCGGCAAGGACGAGGTCGGACGCCGCCTGGTGGAGCGCTTCGGCACCCGCCTCGGGACGCCCTGAGGGCGCCGACAACACTAAGGGCGCGGCGGGTTCGATGCTCACCGTGTCCGACAGCCTCGGGCGTCCGAGCCGCGCGATCGAGCAGCAGGTGCGCGGCTTCCGCGATGCCCTGCGCGAGCCGAGCCCGCGCGCGGCGGCCCGAGGACGCGGCCAAGCACGCCTCAGGCCCGAGGCAGCATCCGGTCGCTGATGATGCGGCGCTGGATCTCGCTCGTGCCCTCGAAGATCGTGGTGAGGCGGGCATCGCGCCAGTAGCGCTCCACGCGCCGCTCTGTGGTGTAGCCGTTGCCGCCGTGAAGCTGCATCGCCTGGTTCGTCACCCGCACTGCCATCTCGGTGGCGAGCAGCTTCACCATCGCGGATTCGCTCTCGGCGGGCTCGCCCTGATCGAGAAGGTGGGCGACCTGGCACCAGAAGGCGCGCGCCTGCGCGACCTCCGCCGCCATGTCGGCCAGCGCGAAGCGCAGGGCCTGGAACTCGGCGATCGGGTGCCCGAACTGCTCCCGCTCCTGCAGGTAGGCCTGCGTGTCCTCCACCGCCGCGCGGGCGACGCCGACCGCCCGGGCCGCCGTGTGGACGCGGGCGATGTTGAGACCCCGCTGCACGGCGGCGAAGCCGCCGGAATCGGCGTCCGCGCCAACGTCGCCGTAGAGCCCGGTGAGCCGGTCGCTCTCGGGCACGCGCACGCCGTCGAGCTCGAGCTGGTAGGTCTGGAAACCATGATAGCCGACCTTGTCGATCGCCCGGCCCGTCATGCCCTCCGGGAAGGTGCCGGGACGCTTGACCACCAGGAAGGGCTCGAGGCCCGCCGAGCGCGGTTCCCCCGGCTCCGGGTCACGGGTGCGGGCCAGGACCTCGATGAAGTCGGCCGCCAGCGCGAAGCCGGCCCACCGCTTGGTGCCGGTCAGGACCCAGCTGTCCCCCTCCCGCACCGCCCGGGTCTGCACGCCGGCCAGATCTGAGCCCGCCGTCGGCTCTGAGAGCGAGATGCTGCCGATCCACTGCCCCCGCGCGGACTTGGCGAGCAGGTCCAGCCGGCGCGCGTCGTCGATCGTCTGGGTACCGAGCCCCTGCCCGCGCGCCAGGATGCTGCCGACCGACAGCCAGGCGCGGGCAAGTTCCTCGGATACGAGGCAGTACTCGAACACGCCGAGCCCCATCCCGCCGTGCTCGGCCGGGATCGTGATGCCGAACCAGCCCCGCTCCGCCATCTGGTCGATGAGCGCGCGCGGCATCTCGCCCTTGCGGGGATCGAGCTCGTCGGCGAGCGGCAGCACCACGTCGCGGGCGAAGGTGCGCGCCTCCGCCTGGATGGCCGCGCGCCGATCCGTTCGCCAGGGCGCGAGGAGTTCCGGCGGGCGCGGCTCGATCGTGGTGTGCTGCATCGGTTCCTCCCGCTCGCGACGCGTCGGGCCGGATTGAGTGCTCCGACCTCTCGGCGGTCAGATAGGGCGTAGCGCCGCGCTTTCCCCGCGCCCGGCGCGCTCCAGTTAAGCTTAACGTTTGATGCGGCGCGGGAATCGTCGATCCGCTAAGCGTGACGCAAGCCGCAGCGGAGATTGGCAGGATGCCGCCCGTCGAACCGGTCAGCCCCGTTCTCGATACCCTGCTATCCTTGCTCGCCGAGGCGCCGCCGGGCCACGATCGCAAGGCGGCGGAGCACGCCGCGGAACGGCTCGACCGGCTCGAATACGCGGCGCGCTGGGACGGTGCGGCTCCGGAGACCCTGGCGGCGATCGCCGGCGCACGGATGCTGCTCGGCCTCGCGGCCTATCCCTGCCCTCGGCGCCCCCGCATCGCGCCGCGTCATCCGACCGCCGGGGCCAGGCTGCCGAACTGACCGGCGGGGCGTTCGGACATGTTACCCACCCTATATTGCACCGCATCGAGCGCGCGCGAGCATTTTGCGTTGCGGTATAATACGTCGCCTTCAGCCGGCTGATCTTCCGATCCAGGCTTGTGAGGCCCGAGGATAGGTCCTTCCCCGTCCCCAAACATCGGCGAAACCTTCGCCGAGCCTTGACGCGGCGCCGGACCCGGGGTCATTGGCCGCGATGCCGGATCAGGCCGCCGGATCGAGAGAGCGGCCGCCGGACATGAGAGACCGGAGGCCCCTGTTGAAACGCTCGCGCCGCACGAAGATCGTCGCCACCCTCGGGCCGGCCTCCGACACCCCCGAGATGATCGCGAAGCTCTTCCACGCGGGCGCCGACGTCTTCCGGCTCAACATGAGCCATCTCCCGCGCGAGAAGCTGCCCGAGAAGGTCGAGGTGATCCGTGCCGTGGAGCGCGAGGCGAAGCGTCCGATCGCGATCCTGGTCGACCTCCAGGGGCCGAAGCTCAGGCTCGGCACCTTCGCGGAGGGCGCCGCGATGATCGAGAACGGCGCCACCTTCGTGCTCGACGCGGACCCGACGCCCGGCAACTCTGAGCGTGTCCACCTGCCCCATCCGGAGATCCTGCAGGCGCTGGAGCCCGGCCACGCCATCCTGGTCGATGACGGCAAGCTGCGCCTCACCGTGACCGAGGTCGGCGAGGGCCGAGCCGTCACCCGGGTCGAGGTCGGCGGGCGCGTCTCCAACCGCAAGGGCGTGTCGCTGCCCCATACGGTGATTCCGCTCCCCGCGATGACGGACAAGGACCGCTCCGATCTGGAGGCAGGGCTCAATGCCGGCGCCGACTGGATCGCGGTCTCCTTCGTGCAGCGGCCGGAGGACGTGGCAGAGGTGAAGAAGGTCGCGGCCGGCCGTGCCCTGGTGATGGCCAAGATCGAGAAGCCGCAGGCGCTCTCGCGGCTGGAGGAGATCATCGAGATCTCCGACGGCCTGATGGTGGCTCGCGGCGATCTCGGCGTCGAGATGCCCCTGGAGCAGGTGCCGGGGGTGCAGAAGCGCATCACCCGGGCCTCGCGCCGGCTCGGCAAGCCGGTGGTCGTCGCGACCCAGATGCTCGAATCGATGATCACCGCGCCGGTGCCGACCCGCGCCGAGGTCTCGGACGTGGCGACAGCCGTCTACGAGGGCGCGGACGCCGTGATGCTCTCGGCCGAGAGCGCCTCCGGCGCCTTCCCGGTCGAGGCGATCACCACGATGAGCCGGATCGCCGAGCAGGTGGAGCGCGACGTGCTCTACTGGTCGATCATCCGGGCACAGGCCTCGAAGCCCGACCACACCGCCGCCGACGCGATCGCGGCCGCCGCCCATCAGATGGTCGACGCGCTCGATCTCAGTGCCATCATGGCCTGGACGCATTCGGGCTCGACGGCGCTCCGCCTCTCGCGCGAGCGCCCGAACGCCACCGTGATCGCGCTCACCCCGAAGCGGGAGACGGCGCGGCGCCTCGCCATGGCCTGGGGCACGCATCCGATCGTGACGAAGGACGCTTCCGACGTCGACGACATGGCCTCGCGCGCCTGCAAGTTCGCGGTGCGCGAGCGCTTCGCGGATGTCGGCGATCGGGTGATCGTGGTGGCGGGCGTGCCGTTCGGGACGCCGGGGGCCACGAACCTCGTGCGCATCGCCTTCGTGACCCGCGAGCACGCCGAGCGGGCGTGACGCGCGACGCCTCCCTCCCCCCGCGGGGGAGGGAGAACGGCGGGACTCAGCCCGCCGCCAGCGCCTCCTCGAAGACCACGGCCTCGCCGCGCGACGGCGCGGTGAGTTGACCTTCCCACATCACGCGGTTGCCGCGCACAACGGTGCCGACCGGCCAGCCAGTGACCGTGACGCCGTCATAGGGCGTCCAGCCGCATTTCGAGGCGATCCACTCATTGCGGATGGTCTCGCGGCGCTTCAGGTCCACCACCGTCACGTCGGCATCGTAGCCGACGGCAAGCCGGCCCTTGCGACTGATCCCGAACAGGCGCTTCGGACCGGCGCTCGTCAGGTCCACGAGGCGCGCCAGCGAGAGCCGGCCCGCCGCGACGTGGTCGAGCATCATCGGCACCAGCGTCTGCACGCCGGTCATGCCGGAGGGCGAATCCGGGTAGGGCTTGGCCTTCTCCTCCAGCGTGTGCGGCGCGTGGTCGGAACCGATCACGTCGGCCACACCCTGGGACAGCCCGTGCCAGATCCCGGCCCGGTGCTCGGCGTCGCGCACCGGCGGGTTCATCTGCACCAGCGTGCCGAGGCGGGCATAGGCCTCGGTGCCGTCGAGGGTCAGGTGATGGGGCGTCACCTCGCAGCTCGCCACGTCCTTGTGCTCGGCGAGGTAGACCATCTCCTCCTTGGTTGAGATGTGCAGGATGTGGATGCGGGCGCCGGTCTCCTGCGCGAGCGCCACGAGCCGCCGCGTCGCCGTCAGCGCCGCCTCGGGCGAACGCCAGACCGGGTGCGAGGACGGGTCGTTCGGCACCCGCAGGGATTTGCGCTCGCGCAGCATCGGCTCGTCCTCCGCGTGGAAGGCGGCGCGGCGGCGGATGTTCTTGAGGATCGCGCGCACGCCCGCATCGTCCTCGACGAGCAGCGCGCCGGTGGACGAGCCCACGAAGACCTTGATGCCGGCCGCGCCCGGCAGGCGCTCCAGCTCGGCCACCTCGGCCGCGTTCTCGTGCGTGCCGCCGACCCAGAAGGCGAAGTCGCAGTGCATGCGGTGATGGGCGCGGGCGACCTTGTCGGCGAGCGTCTCCCGGCTCGTCGTGAGCGGGTTGGTGTTCGGCATCTCGAACACCGCGGTCACGCCGCCCATCACGGCGGCGTGCGAGCCCGATTCGAGGTCTTCCTTGTGGTCGAGGCCGGGCTCGCGGAAATGCACCTGGCTGTCGATCACGCCGGGCAGCAGGTGGAGGCCGGTGCAGTCCTGCCGCTCCGCCGCGTCCCGCTTGGCCAGATCGCCGATCTCGGCGACGCGACCGGCCCGGATGCCGATATCGGCCCGGTGCTCACCGTCGTGGTTGACCACGGTGCCCCCGGCGAGGACGAGATCGAAGGGCTGCTCCATCAGGGACTCCCGAGCGGTTGAGGCTGTCACGGCAGGGGCTTATGTCAGGCGCGCGCCGCGTGCCAGCCCCGCGGCAGCGATGGAGGATCCATGCCGATCGCCCTTCTCCCCGACCGTGCCCTGCTCACCGTGACGGGCCCGGACGCGACGGACCTGCTCCAGGGCGTGCTCACCTGCAACGTCGCCACTTTGCCCGAGGGCGAGGCGCGCCTTGGCGCCCTGCTGACGCCGCAGGGCAAGATCCTGTTCGACTTCCTGATCTCGCGTTCGGACGCCGGCTTCCGGCTCGACGTGGCCGCCGAGCAGGCGTCGGCACTCGCCAAGCGGCTGAGCCTCTACCGGCTGCGCGCTAAGGCCGAGATCGCCGCCGACCCGACGGTGGCGGTCGCCGTCGCCTGGGACGGCGCCACGACCGCCGCCGATGTCGCGCGCGTCGAGGACAACCGCGCTCCCGGCCTGGGCGCCCGGCTCTACGCGGCGGAGGGCGCGTTCTCGGCGGACGCGTCGCCGGAGGACTACCACGCCCACCGCATCGCCCTGGCGGTGCCGGAGGGCGGCCGGGACTTCGCCTTCAGTGACGCCTTCCCGCACGAGGCGTTGATGGACCAGCTCGGCGGTGTGGACTTCAAAAAGGGGTGCTACGTCGGCCAGGAGGTGGTGTCGCGCATGCAGCACCGCGGCACCGCCCGCACCCGCATCCTCGCCGCACACTATCCCGAAGGCGCCGCCGCGGCGCCCGGCACGGAGATCACCGCGGGCGGAAAGGTCCTGGGCACCACGGGGAGCATGGCGGGCGACCGGGGCCTCGCGACCGTGCGCCTCGATCGCCTTGGCGACGCGCTCGCCGCGGGCGAGACTCTGCGGGCCGTGGACCGGCCGGTCGCACTGGAACGCCCGCCCTATGCGGGCTTCGCCATGCCGGAGGCGGCGGGCGCGCCGGCCGCCTAAGGAAGGCGCCGAGGCCCTTCGCGACAACCAATACACCGGTCGTCGCCCATGCCCGACCCGTAGCGTTCCGCTCTTGTTCTCGCTAGACCAGCCCGATGTCCGAGACCGGCCTCATCGACCATCCCGACGGCTGCGCCCGCTGCTGGTGGCCGGGGCAAGACCCGTTCTACATGGCCTACCACGACACCGAGTGGGGCGTGCCCGAGCGCGACGGCCGGGCGCTCTACGAGAAGCTGATCCTCGACGGCTTCCAGGCCGGCCTCTCCTGGATCACCATCCTGCGCCGCCGCGAGGGCTTTCGCACGGCCTTCGCAGGGTTCGAGCCGGAGCGTGTGGCCCGCTTCACGCAAGGAGATGTCGAGCGGCTGATGGGTGATTCCCGCATCATCCGCAACCGCGCCAAGATCGAGGCGACGATCCGGGGTGCCCGTGCGTGGCTCGCGATCGAGGAGCGCGGCCCCGGCTTCTCGCGCTTCCTCTGGGACTTCGTGGACGGCGCGCCGCTCCAGGGCACGGCGCGCACGCGCGCCGAGATCGTGCCGGAAACGCCGCTGTCGCGGCAGGTCAGCAAGGCACTGAAGGCCGAAGGGTTCGGCTTCTGCGGGCCGACCATCGTGTACGCCTTCATGCAGGCGACGGGGCTCGTCAACGATCACCTCGTCGGCTGCCACAGGCACGCCCCTTGCGCGGCGCTCGGAGGGCGCGCGTGAGCCCCCCTGCCCCGCGCGCGTGGCAGCGCATGCTGTCCGGCCGCCGCCTCGACCTGCTCAACCCCTCCCCCCACGATATCGAGCTCGCCGACATCGCCCACGGCCTCGCCCGCGTCGCGCGCTGGAACGGGCAGACGGCGGGCGAGCACGTCTTCTCGGTGGCCCAGCACTCCCTTCTGGTCGAGGCGATCGGGCTGCACCTGCGGCCGGACTGCACCGGGCCGCAGGGCCTGGAGTTCCTGATCCACGACGCGCCCGAATACGTGGTCGGCGACATCATCTCGCCGCTGAAAGCCGCGATCGGCGACGCCTACAAGGGCGTGGAGCGGCGCCTGCTCGCCGCGATCCGACGCCGCTTCGGCCTCGATGCGCCGGACCCGGCCCTGTCCCGGCTCGTCAAGCGCGCCGACCGGATCGCCGCCCATGTCGAGGCGGTACGCCTCGCGGGCTTCACGGCGGAGGAGGCAGCGCGCTATTTCGGCCGGGCCGAGGCCCTGCCCGAGGCGGTTCTGGCGCTCTCCAAGCCCTGGCCGACCGCCCGTGCCCAGGACCGCTACATCGCCCGCTTCGAAGCGCTCGCCGGATAGACCTGATGCCGACCCTCCACGTCTGCTCCCTCGCGCGCCTGCCCGAGACCGTCGCGGCCACGGGCGCCGGCCACGTCCTCAGCCTGCTCACCTCCGGCAACGCGCCCGACCTGCCGCATTCGGTACCGGCCGAGTGCCGCGCCGTGATCGCGGTCAGCGACATCGCGGCAGCTATGGACGGCCACGTGCTGGCCGACGACACCCATGTGGAGCGCATCATCGCCTTCGTGCGCGCCTGGCCCAGGGAGCGACCGCTGATCATCCACTGCTACGCGGGGATCAGCCGCTCGACAGCGGCGGCCTATATTGCGGCCTGCGCGCTGCGGCCCGAGCGCGACGAGGCCGAGGTCGCCCGGGCGCTGCGCGCCGCCTCGCCCTCCGCCACGCCGAACACGCGCTTCGTGGCGCTGGCCGACCGGATCCTTGGGCGCGACGGACGCATGGTCGCGGCGATCGCCGCCATCGGTCGCGGCGCCGAGGCCTTCGAGGGGACGCCATTCCAGTTCGCGGTGTAGAGGGCACGAACCCGCGACCCGGATCGCGTAGCGGGTCGTACCATACCACCGTTGCGGGTGTTGCCCCAGCACGTCAGGCCGCGCGAAAGCGGTGGGCCACGCACGCCCGCGGCGGGCCGCCGGGTTGTCCCGGACGCATCCTCCGCCCTAGAACCGGTCCAAAGGAACCCCATAGGGATGAACGCAGCTCGCTCCGATACGGCCCCGGCCGCGCCCGATCTGCCCTTCGAGAAGGCTCTTGAGCAGCTCGAGGAGATCGTGCGCCGCCTTGAGCGGGGGGACGTTCCGCTGGACGAATCCGTCGCGATCTACGAGCGCGGCGAGATGCTGAAGCGGCACTGCGAGCAGTTGCTCAAGCGGGCCGAGGCCCGCATCCAGCGGATCACGCTCGGGCCCGATGGCCGCGCCGAGGGCGTCGCGCCGCTGGATGTCGAGTAGCCCGCCCATCCCGGACAGGACGAGGATTGATGCCGTGGCCGAGAACGAGAGCGT
>NZ_BPQM01000178.1 GCF_022179245.1 Methylobacterium gregans | reverse complement strand
ATCGCCCGGCCGAAGCGCGAGCCGACGAGGCGCGCGCTTCGGCCGGGCGATGCGGGGGCTCAAGGAGAACGAGTCCCTGGCGCTCTCGGTGGGCATCAACGCCACCCGCACGCTGACCGTCGCGGCGGTGATCTCGGCCGCAATGGCGGGCGCGGCGGGCAGCCTCTACGCCCATTACCTGCGCATCATCGATCCCGAGGTCTTCGCCTTCACCACCACGGTCAGCATGGTCATCATGGTGGTGGCGGGCGGCAAGGGCACGCTGATGGGTCCGGTGGTCGGCGGCCTGATCTTCGGCCTCCTGCCGGTGGCGCTCCGCCCCGTGATGGCGCCGGAGGCCCAGTGGATCGTCTACGGGCTCGTGCTCATCGGGATCCTGTTCGTGATGCCGCGGGGCATCGTGCCGGGGCTCGCGGCCCTCCTGGCCCGCCGCCGGCCGGCGGCTCCGGTCCTCGAAGCCAGCCCGATGGTGCAGCGATGAGCCCGATCCTCTCGGTCGATCATGTCGGCGTGCGCTTCGGCGGCCTCGTCGCCATCGCGGACCTGCATTTCGACGTCCAGGCGGGCGAGATCGTCAGCCTGATCGGCCCGAACGGGGCGGGCAAGACCACCGCCTTCAACGTGATGACGGGCTTCCTCAGGCCCAGCCAGGGCGCGGTGCGCTTCCGCGGCACGGACCTGAAGGGCCTCCAGCCGCACGAGATCACGCGGCTGGGCCTCGCCCGCACCTTCCAGCGCACCAGCGTCTTCCCGGACGACACGGTGTTCGACAACGTGATGATCGGCCTGCACCGCCAGGGCGCTTCCATGAGCCGCGCGCCGCTGCTCGACACGCTTCTCGGCCGGGCGGGCGCGAGCGAGCGGGCCCTGCGGGAGCGCGCGGCGGCGCTGCTCGACTGGGTCGGTCTCGGGGGCCGGGCGCAGGAGAAGGCCGGCTCGCTCGCCTACGGGGAGCAGCGCCTCGTCGGGGTGGCGCTGGCGCTCGCCACCGAGCCCGCCATGCTGCTCCTCGACGAGCCGGTCTCCGGCATGAACGCCTCGGAGACGCGCGTCTTCGTGCGCCTGATCCGGCAGATCCGCGAGCGCGGCATCACCATCCTGCTCGTGGAGCACGACATGCCGATGGTGATGGAGGTCTCCGACCGGATCGTCGTGCTGAACTACGGCCGGCTGATCGCCGCGGGTCCGCCCGAGGCGATCCGCAGCGATCCGGCGGTGATCGAGGCCTATCTGGGCCAGGGCAGCGCCGCCCGGCGCGCCGCCGCCGAGGCCCAGGGTTCCGTGAGCGAGGTGGTCCATGCTTGAGATCCGCGACCTCGTCTGCGGCTACGGCCACGTCACCGCCCTGAAAGGGCTCACGATCACGGTGCGCGAGGGGCAGCTCGTCGCGCTGGTCGGCGCGAACGGGGCCGGCAAGTCCACGACGCTCCGGGCGATCTCGGGGCTGGTCCCGCCGCGCTCCGGCACGATCCGGTTCGAGGGCCGCGACATCGCGGGCGCCGAGCCCCGCCGCATCCTGGCCGAGGGCATCGCCCACTGCCCGGAGGGCCGGCGCGTCTTCCCGCAGATGACTGTCGCCGAGAACCTCGCCATGGGGGCGTATCTGCGCCGCGACCGGGCGGGCATCGCGGCGGATCTGGAGCGGATCTACGGGGAATTCCCGCGGCTCGCCGAGCGCCGCGACCAGGCCGCCGGCACGCTGTCGGGCGGCGAGCAGCAGATGCTGGCGATCGGCCGCGCGCTGATGGGCCGGCCGAAGCTCGTGCTCTTCGACGAACCCTCCCTCGGCCTCGCCCCGAACATCGTCGAGCGGATGTTCGCGGTGATCCGCGCGATCTGCGACGCCGGCACCACGGTGCTGCTCGTCGAGCAGAACGCCTTCGCGGCGCTCGAACTCTGCGATCACGCCTACCTGCTCGAGACCGGGCGCACCGTGCTCGAAGGGTCGGGACAGGCCCTCATCGCCGACCCGCACGTGCGGGAAGCCTATCTGGGTGGCTGAGGTGGCGCGGCCGGACCGGATCCGCCTGGGCCCCTGCGACCTTCTCGGCGATCTCTCGGGCGACCGGCCCCTGCTCCCGGTCTTGGCGGGCCGGCAGCACCTGCTCCTCGTGCGCGAGGCCGGGCGGATCCTCGCCGTCGAGCGGGCCTGCCCGCACGAGGGCGCCGACCTGGCGGCCGGCCGGTGCAGCGCCGGACGGCTGTTCTGCCCCCGCCATCTCGCCTCGTTCAGCCTGCGCGACGGCTCCGTCTCCCCGGGCTGGTCGTTCCGTCCCCTGCGCGTCTTCCCCGTCGCGGTCGCGGCCGACGGGCTCTGGCTCGAGACGGGCCCCGGGCAGCGCCAGCCCTGCTAGCGGCCCAGCGTCCGGGCGGGCGGCGCCCCCGCGCGACGGGCAACACCGCTTCCCTCAGGGCCGCCGATGTCTCCGGTCGCGCCCGCCCCTGCATCGCGGACCGGACCGATCAGCCGCGCCGCCGGAAGGCCGCGAGCGCGGGCCCGCGTCACCCTCCCGGGCGACGACGCTGTGCAGGCACGATCACAATAGGAAGGCGATTTCATATTGAGCGCGCCAAAATTGTCGTTCAGGACATGAGACGAGCGGACGGAGCGTCCCGGGCCGGCACGGAGCCGCGGGCACGGCGTACCCGTCCCGCGACGCGGCACAGGTGGCTCAGGTGCAGTTCGTCTCCTACATCAACCTCGGCGCGGGCGGTCCGGCGCCCGTTGCCGAAGATCCGGCCGAAGCGCTGGCGGCGCAGCGCGCAGCCGTTGCGGCCTACCTCGCAGCGTGTCGCGGCCGCCTGATCGCCGAGACGCGGGAGAGCCGAGTCGACGACGTCGAGCCGGCCCGAACCGCTCTGGAGGAGGCCTTCGCCCTCTGCCGGCAGCACGGGGCGGCTCTCCTCGTCGCGAAGCTGGGGCCGGTGTCCGGAGACCGCGGCTTCCTCACGGCGCTGCGCCGCGAGCGGGAGCGGCATGGGCTGCGCTTCTTCGCGGCCGACATGCCGGAGGCGAACGCGGGCACGCTCGGCATCCTGACGGCCCTGACGGCGCTCGAGGCCCCGCCGCCCGAGAGCGCGGACCGGCGCGCGCGCAAGCGGAACTTCCTGACCGGCCTCGAGGCGAGGCTGCATCCCCGGCGGCGGAGGGGCGTCGGGGCGGGGCGGGCCGAATGTCCGGCGCCCCTGCGCGGCGGGCGCCCCGTGGGCGAGCCGCCCTGTCTGCCCAGGACCCTGGAGCGCGCCCTCGGCGTCGCGCCGGTTCTGGCCGAGATCCGCGCGGCCGGCGCGACCACCTTCGAGCAGATCGCGCACGCCCTGAACGAGCTCGGTGTGCCGAGCGCGCGCGGCGACCGCTGGTATCCGTCGCAGGTGCGGCGGGTGGAGAAGCGGATCGCCTCGGCCGGCTGAGGGCCGAGTGCCCTTTACCGGCGCGGGGCAGGGAGCGGCCCGCTCTGGCCGTTCGTGCCAGAACGGGGTTAGTGACGGAGAGGCCGGAGCATCGGCGGGCCGGCAGGTGCGGGCCAAGGCCCCGGAGGCGCCGCTCGGACGCACCGGTGCGGCTCAAGACGCGCCTGGAATGCGCCTGGAATGCGCCCCGGTACGGGAGATCAGGCCGTGAACGAGATCGACGACCGACGCGACCCGAGCACCGGTGACGACGCGGCGGTCTCGGTGGTCCTCGGGCTCGGCGGGACCCTCCGGATTGGGCCGAACACCCTCTCGGTCTCCGACCTGACGGTGGTCTTCGAGGCGATCGGCCGGACGCGCTCGGTGCAGGGCTTGGCCGACGCGCTCGGCCTGTCCTACCGCGCGGCCTGGGCCCGCCTGCAGGCCTACGAGGCTGCCCTCGGCCGGCCCCTGGTGCGCAAGACCCGCGGCCACGGCACCGAGCTGACCGCGTTCGGGGCCGGTCTGGCGGCGGCCTTCTCCGCCGCAGCGGACGGCCTGAGCGCCGGGTTCGGCCGCGAGACCCGCGTCGTCGAGCATCGCCTGCGCACCCTCCTCAGCGACCGCGCGGCGCCGCTGACGCTGGCGGCGAGCCACGATCCCCTGCTGGTCGAGGTCCTCGCCGCGCACGAGGATATCGCGCTCTCGGTGATGGGCAGCAGCGCGGCGGTGACCCAGCTGCTCCAGGGGCAGGCCGAGGCGGCGGGCTTCCATTGCGGCGCGCTGGTCCCGGAGGCGGCGGGCGCGCCCTTCTCCGCCGTCACCCCCGGAGCCGGCCTCGTCGCGCATCCCCTCTTCGCCCGCGAGCAGGGGCTGCTGCTGGCACCGGGCAACCCGCTCGGCATCCGCACGCTCGCCGACCTCGCCGCGGCGGGGGTCCGGTACGTCAACCGCCAGAAGGCGTCGGGCACCCGCCAGTGGTTCGATCGCCTCCTGGCCGAGGCCGGGCTGCCGCCCGCGGCCATCGCCGGCTACGCCAACGAGGAGTTCACCCATCAGGCGGTCGCCGCGACCATCGCCTGCGGCGCGGCGGATGCGGGGCTCGGCGTGCGGGCCGCCGCCGACCGGCTCGGCCTGGATTTCCTGTCGGTCGGCTGGGAGACCTACTATCTGGCCGCCAGCACGTCCCTGTCCGCCCCGGCCCTCGACGCGCTGATCGCAGCGGTCAGGGCCGGGGCCGCGGCGCGACCCGGCTACCGCGCGGCCGTGCCCGCCGATTGAGGCGCGCCGGAGTACGGCCGGCGTATGGTCGGACGTCGTCTTCCGTTACCCGAGGCCGGACCTGTCGGCGGCGATGGAGGCGAGCAGGATCGCGGCGGACGGCGCCCCGGCCGCGCGCGCGATCAGGCCGGCATCCGCGCGGCGGCATGCTCGGCGATCGCGCCCGCCGTGGTGATCCAGACCGCCTCGCGCCGGGCCGCGATGTGGGCGAGCGCCTGACGGAGCGGGCGCAGGCGGTGCGGCTGGCCGACGATGTAGGGGTGGAGCGCGATGCCCATGACGAGCGGTGCCTGCGCCGACTGCTCCAGCATCTCGTCGAAACCGTCCACGATCGCCTCGGCGAATTGCCGGCCCGTATCCTTGCGGGCGACGATGGCCGGGATGTCGTTGAGCTCCTGCGGGTAGGGCAGGGCCAGGATGCGCCCGCCCCCCCGGGTGGCGAACCAGGTCGGCTGGTCGTCGTGGCACCAGTCGAGCAGGTAGCGGTAGCCCACCTCCGCCAGCAGGTCGGGCGTCGTCCGCGACTGCGAGATCCAGGGGCCGAGCCAGCCGGCCGGCGCCCTGCCCTCCTCCCGCGTCAGGATCCCGGTGGCCTCGGCGATGAGCGCCCGCTCCTCGGCCTCCGAGAGCGTGCCCTGGCGCTCGGCATTGGTGCGCCCGTGCCCGACGATCTCGTCGCCGCGCGTCCGGAAGGCCTCGATCAGGCCGGGACAGTCCCGGTAGAGGCGGCTGTTGACGAGGATGCTGGCGGGCACGCCCAAGCCGTCGAGCATGTCGCGGACGCGCCACGCGCCGACCCGGTTGCCCCAGTCGCGCCAGGCGTAGTTCAGGACGTCGGGCTGCGGACCGCCCGGGGCCAGCTCCGCCCCGAGGCCGGAGCTGAAATCGAAGGTCTCGAGGTTCAGCGCCACGTAGACCGCGAGGCGCTTGCCCTCCGGCCAGTCGTAGACCGGGCGGTCCGGCAGGGCGGAGTAGGCGTAGCGGCCGTGGCCGGCCGGGTCGGGCGTCGTCATCGGGCAGTCGTGTTCCCTTGTCGGGGTTGATCAACGTCGTGGACCAAGTCGCGGGGCGTCAGGCGGCTCCGAGATAAGCCGCCTCCAGCCCCGCATCGGCCCGGAGTTCCGCGGCGGTGCCGGAGGCCGCGACGCGCCCCTGCTCCAGCACGTAGCCCCGGTCGGCGACGGTCAGCGCCAGCGCCGCCATCTGGTCGACGATCAGGATGGTGGTGCCCTGGTCGCGCAGCTCCGCCACCACGGCGTAGAGATCGTTGATGATCGCCGGGGCGAGGCCGAGCGAGGGCTCGTCGAGGAGCAGGATGCGCGGGCGGGCCATCATCCCGCGGGCGATGGCGAGCATCTGTTGCTCGCCGCCCGAGAGCAGGCCGGCCCGGCTCTCCGCCCGCTCGCGCAGGCGGGGGAAGCGGTCGAGCAGGGCCTCGACCTCGGCCGGATCGACGCGCCCGCCCCGGCTCCCGGACCGGCTCCAGGCGCCGAGCCGGATGTTCTCCACCACGGTCAATTCGGGGAAGACCTGCCGGCCCTCCGGCACGAGCGCCAGCCCCAGGCGCGCGACCGCGTGGGCAGGGAGCGCCCCGATCGCGGCGTCGGCCAGCACGAGCGAGCCCTCGACCGGGCGCAGAAGGCCGGCGAGCGCCCGCATCGCCGTGGACTTGCCGGCGCCGTTGGACCCTAAGAGCGCGACCGTCTCGCCCGGCCGCACGGCGAGCGCGATGCCGTCGAGCACGGGTGCGGCGCCGTAGCCCGCCCGCAGGCCATGGGCGGCGAGAACCGGGTCGGCCGGCCCGCTCCAGGGGGCGGTGCGCGGCCGGGCCGGGGTGTCGGCGGCGCCCAGATAGGCCCGCAGCACGGCCGGGTCCCGGCGGATCGCGGCCGGCGTCCCCCAGGCGATCGGGCGGCCCGCATCCATCACCAGGATGCGGTCGGAGACGCCCATCACCAGCGGCATGTCGTGCTCGACGAGGATCACCGCGATGCCGCAGGCCGCGATCCGGCGCAGGAGGCGGCCCAGCCGGTCGGTGTCGGCCCGGGCGAGGCCCGCCGCCGGCTCGTCGAGGAGGAGCACGCGCGGGGCGCCCGCGAGCGCGCGGGCGATCTCGACGAGGCGCCGGTCGACATGGGCCAGCTCCGCGGCCGGCCGGTCGAGGGCGCCCGCGTAGCCCACGAAGGCCAGGAGCGCGGCGGCCTCCTGCCGGTCCTCGGGCCCGGCCCGGCGCAGCAGCCGGCCGGGGGCGCGGGCGAGCGTCACGTTCTCGATCACCGAGAGCGAGCCGAAGAGCCGCGTGGTCTGATAGGTGCGGGCGATGCCGGCCCGGGCGACCGCGTGGGCGGGGGCGCCCGCGAGGTCGCGGGACCCGAGGCGGATCGTGCCGGCGCTCGGGCGGTAGAAGCCCGAGACCATGTTGAGCACGGTGGTCTTGCCGGCCCCGTTCGGGCCGATCACGCTGGTGACCGCGCCGGGCAGCGCCTCGAAGGCGACGCCGTCCGCCGCCCGGATGCCCCCGAAGGCGATGCCGAGGCCCTCGACCGCGAGCGCCTCGCGCTCGGCCCGGCGCAGGAAGGCGGGCGCCCCGGCATCCGGCGCGGGCACTGGCGCGTCCGTGCTCCGCGGCAGCAGGCGCGCGAGGCTGCCGACGATGCCCGCCGGCACGAGCCAGAGCACCACCAGCGTGGTGAGGCCGAAGAAGAGCAGCCGGTACTCGGCGAGCCCGGCGAGCGCCTCCGGCAGCAGCACCGTCACCAGGGCGCCGAAGAGCGGGCCCAGCACCGTGCCGGCCCCGCCGACCACGACGGAGAGCACGAACAGGATCGACTGGCTGAAGGGGAAGGAGCTCGGGGCGATGAACAGCATCAGGGGCGGCAGCACCGCGCCCGCGAGCCCCGTGAGCGCCGCCGAGATCGCGAAGGCCGCGGTCTTCACCCGCACCGGGTCGAAGCCGAGGGAGGCGGCGGCGACATCCGCGTCGCGCACCGCCCGCATCGCCCGGCCGAGGCGGGCGTCGCGCAGGCGATGGAAGCCGTAGAGGCTGAGACCGGCCATGAGCACCGCGAGGAGCGCCAGTTCGCGCTCACCGAAGCCCAGGCCGAACAGGCTGGGCGGCGCGGCCGCGACGAGGCCGTTCTGGCCGCCGGTGAGGTCGCCGCCCTCGATCAGCGCGTGCTCGACCAGGAAGCCGAAGGCGATCGTCACCATGGCGAGGTAGGGGCCGCGCACCCGCATGGCCGGCACGGCGAGCGCCGCGCCGACGAGGCCCGAGAGAGCGGCCGCCGCCGGCAGCGCGGCCCAGAAGCTCAGGCCCTTCAGCGTCAGGATCGCGCTGGTATAGGCGCCGACCGCGTAGAAGCCCGCATGGCCGAACGAGATCAGCCCGGCGAGCCCGAGCAGGACGTTGAGCCCGGTGCCGGCCACCACCGTCAGCGCCACCAGGGCGATGACGAAGTGGCTGTAGCCGGTGGTCGCCCCGACGAGGCCGAGGCCGGCGAGCGTCAGG
>NZ_BPQM01000177.1 GCF_022179245.1 Methylobacterium gregans | reverse complement strand
TATCTGATAGCCGGAGCGGTTGGGCGTCAAGGGCTCGGGTGATCGAAGAGGGGGAGGCGCAGGTGCCTCTTTGGAACGATCCGGTTTGCAGGTCTCGGCTGCCGGACGGGACGCGCATCCCTCCTCCCTGTGGGAGGGTAGCCTCCGAGGGGGTCAGCCGGGACGAAGATACGGCAGACTGAGAGGCACCCGGCTTCTGGATCGGGCTGAGCAGGTGTGAAGCGCATTGCCCTCATCTGCATCGGCGCTTCCTATCCGCGGGACTTCGTCCCGACCGGTCTCTGCCGACGCAGAAGTCACCCGCTCCCGCAGAGGCGGTAGGACGCGGAGGGACGCGGAGCGCGGATCCGGAAGCCTCGGGGAAAAGCCCGGCTCAGCCCTCAAAAATCCTGCGGTCGTCCCTCTGCCGCGCAGAGCTCGGCGACGGCGCGCAGATAGGCCTTGGCGTCGAACTTCCGCAACGAGTTCTCGCTCTGGTAGCGCACCGTGCCGAAGACCTTGCGCTTCGCCCAGGGGCGGTCGTGCAGGCCGTAGACCCAGGCCACGTTGGTGAAGGAGTTCGCGTCGCGGCCGTCGAGGAAGTAGCGGTTGTTGAGCCGCAGCGTGCGGGCAAAACCCGCCTCGGGGGAGGGGGACCATTCGAGGATCTTCTTGCCCCAGTACATGCGCAGGTGGTTGTGCATGTAGCCGGTCTCGCGCATCTCGGCCTGGGCGGCGTTCCAGTAGCGGTCGTGGGTGCGACCCGCGGCGAGCTCGTCCTCGCCGTAGAGATGGGGGCGCGGATCGTCCGCGTGCTCGGCCAGCGTCTTGCGGGCCCATTCGGGCACGGCCTGCGCGTAGGCATCGTAGCGGGCGGTGTGGTGGACGTGGTTCATCGCCAGCTCGCGGCGGACGATCACTTCCTCCAGATAGGAGGCGCGATCCTCGGTATCGCCGTCCTTCGCCGCCCGGACGGCCAGCGCGATCTCGACGGGCGAGATCTGGCCGAAATGCAGGTAGGGGCTCATGTGCGAGGCCGCGCCCGCCTCCGGCCGGTTGCGCCCCGCCCCGTAGCCCGCGAAGGCGTCGGCGAGGAAGGCCTTGAGGCGCCGGCGCGCCTCGGTCTCGCCGCCGCGGAAGCGCCGCACCGGCGGTACGGAGCGGTCGAGGGTCATCCCGGCCAGCACCGCGTCAGGGTCGGAGATATCGATCTCGGAGCGGAGTTTCAGCCCGTCCGCACGGTGCTTCACCCGGCGGGCGGCGAGCGGCTCCAGGAACGGGTCCCAGACGCGGTGGAGCTTCGGCCGCAGCGTGCGGGCGGCGTGCTCGTGCTTGCCCGAGGCCGTCTCGACCGGCACCACCACGTCGCCCTCGACCTGCACGACCCGGGTGTCGACGGCCTCGGCGATCTCGGCGTACCAGCCCTTCTGGATCGCCAGATAGCCGCGGTCGAGGACCAGCAGGGCGGCCTCACGGGCAAGGTCGATCGCGACCGCCGCCGGGGAGGCCTTACGCATGACGAAGCCGACGCCGCGCTTCTCCAGCCCCGCGGCCGCGTCGGCCAGGCCCTGGAGCAGGAAGGCATAGTGCCGGGCATTGGCCTCGGGGAAGCCGCTCGCCCCGTCGAGCAGGCCGAAACAGGCGACGACCGGCAGCCCGAGCCGGTTCGCTTCCTCGATGGCCAGTTCGAGGGCCGGGTTGTGGTGGGCTCGGTTGGCCTGCTGAAGCAGGTAGAGGACGTAGGCACCCCCGGGCCGGGGCTCGACGTCCTTGAGCACCCGGATGCGCTGCCCCTGGATCGCCATCGTGCCGCCTCCCGCCTGAACCTCGGCCGGGAGCTAGGGCGCGGCAGCCTCCGCGCCCGCGTCGCGGTCTGCGACATTTCGGATACACGCGGCGGCTGTGTGTTGCACCGCCCGAGAAACGGCAGCCCTGCTGCCCCAATCCCCTTGAAACCGCGTGGGGGAGAGAGCAGATTGTGCATCGCGGGATCGCGATGGCGTCGCGCTCCCGCAGCCCTCTTTGGGCGTTTCCTCCCTAGACTTCGGGCCGCTCCTCCGGGAGTGGCCTTTTTTCTTGCGGGGATGGCCCTCGTTCTCGGCCGATCAGCCGCGAGCGCGGGCGCGGATCATGAAGTTGTCGTAGGTGTATTCCGCGACCTGGAACCACAGATAGGCCTCGTTGCGGAAGGTCTTCATCGCCTCGTAGACGCGGCGGAAATCCGCGTTCTTGGCGGCCATCTCGCCGTAGACGTCGTTGGCATTCTTCAGCGCCGCCTCCATCACGTCCTGGGGGAAGGGGCGCAGCTGCGCGCCGCCGGCCACGAGCCGGCGGAGGGCCTGCGGATTGCGCGCGTCGTAGCGGGCCTGGACCTCGGCGCCGACCTGGGCGGCCGCCCCCTGCAGGATCGTACGGTAGGGCTTCGGCAATGCCTTCCACTTCTCGGCGTTGATCCAGAAGTGCAGCATCGCGCCGCCCTCCCAGAAGCCCGGATAGTGGTAGATCGGCGCGACCTTCTGCAGGCCGAGGCGCTCGTCGTCGTAGGGGCCGATCCACTCGGCGGCGTCGATGCGCTTGGCCTCCAGCGCCGCGTAGATCTCCGGCCCCGCGATCTGCTGCGGCACCACGCCGAACTTCGTCAGCACCTGGCCACCGAGGCCGCCGATGCGGAATTTCAGGCCCTGGAGGTCGCCGAGTCCCTTCACTTCCTTGCGGAACCAGCCTCCCATCTGCGCGCCGGTATTGCCGCCGGGCAGCGCCACGAGGCCGTACTTGCCGAAGATCTCGCCGAACAGGTCGGCGGCCCCCCCGGCGTTCCACCACGCGTTCTGGCCGCGCGCGTTGAGGCCGAAGGGCATGGCGGTGGCGAGCGCGAAGACCGGGTCCTTGGCCGCTCCGAGCGAGGCCGGTCCGTGGCCCATCTCGACCGTGCCCGCGGCGACCGCGTCGATCAGGCCCTCGGGCTGCACCGGCTCGCCGGGGCCCGCCGCCTGGATCTGGAAGCGCCCGTCCGTTGCCTCGCCGACGAGGCGACCCAGCGTCTCGGCCGCACCGAACAGGATGTCGAGGTTCTTGGCGTAGGCGGACGAGAGGCGCCAGCGCAGCTCGGGCATCGCCTGCGCGCCCGCTTCCCGGGCGGAGGCTGCCAGCCCCGCCGCGCCGAGCCCGGCCGCCAGGAGCGCGCGTCTCTTCAGGGTCGGGCTGCTGCTGGTCATGGCACCTCGTTCATCCGTCCGCAGCAGAACGGGCCGGGGCGACGTTCCGATCCCCTCCGCCGCTCCGGAATCAGCGGGACGGCGCGCCCCTAGCACGGCGACGCAACGTCTCGAAACCGTGCGGGCGGCGTGCTAGCTCCCGGGCCATGATCCAGCCCGACAGCCCGCGCCCCGCTCCCGCCATCACCCTGCACACGGTCTGCGGCCTGCAGGAACTGGCCGAGCACGGGACGCGCGGGGTCAGCCACGTCCTGTCGCTGCTCGATCCGGGGACGCCCGAGCCCGCCGCCTTCGCGGGCTATGGGGCGCATCGCCGGACCACGCTGCACTTCCACGACTGTTTGGGGCCCGGGAACGGGCTGGTGGCCCCGGAGCGGTCGGATGTCGAGGCGATTCTGGCCTTCGGGCGCGACCTCGACGGCGCGGACGGGCACCTCCTGGTGCACTGTCATTACGGCCTGTCGCGCTCGACCGCGGCGCTGCTGATCCTGTTCGCGGGCGCCGAGCCCGAAGCGGGCGCCGAGGATCTGGTGGCGCGGCTCCACGCGCTCCGCGAGCCTGCCTGGCCGAACACCCGGATGACGGGCTTCGCCGACGAGCTTCTCGGGCGCGGCGGCGCACTCACCGCCGCCGTGCGGCGCCTGCACGCCCTCCAGCTCCAGGTGCGCCCGCATCTGGCGGAGGTGCTGCGCGAGCACGGGCGCGGGCCGGAGGTGGACGCGGCCCTGGCGCTGCGGGAGACGCCGTAGGCCGCGACGTGCCGGCCTCCTTGCAGAGTTACTGGCAGAGTTACTTGCCGGGTTACTTGCCGGCCGGCGTGAAGGCGCCGTCCTTCCAGACGTAGAGCACGTAGCCCTGCGCGGTGACGTCGCCCTTGGAGTCGAAGCCGACCGTGCCGAGGACGAGGTCGAAGCGCTCGGCGTGGAGCGTGGCCGAGAGGCGCTTCGGGTCGGTCGTGTGGGCGAAGTTGCCCGCAGCCACCAGGGCCTGGAGCGCGGCGTAGCCGTAGACCGTGGAGCCGGTCGGGTCGACGCCCTCGGCCCGGAAGGCCTTCACCACCTCGGCCGCGGCCGGCTGCCGGCTCGGGTCGAGGTAGAAGGTCATCAGGACGCCGTTGCTCGCGGATCCGGCGGTCTTGGCGAAGTCGGGCGTCGCGATCGCCGAGGTGCCGAACCATTGCGGCTTGAAGCCCCGCTCCGCCGCGATCTTCACGAGGCGGCCCATCTCGACGGCGTCGCCCCCGTAATAGACCACCTCGATCCCGGCGCCCTTCAGCCGGTCGGCGAGCGCCGCGTCGTCCGCGTCGCTCGGCGAGAAGGCGACCGAGAGCGCCTCGTTGATGCCGATGCGGTTGAGGTTGTCCTTCGTGGCCGCCGCGAGGTTGCGCGAGGCCGGCGTCGTGTCCTGGATCAGGGCGATCTTGCGATCCCGGAATCGCTCCGCCAGCACCGCGGCCGAGAGCCGGGCCTGGTCGTCGTCACGGCCGCAGACCCGGAAGATCGTCGGGAAGCCGCGGTCGGTCAGCCGTGCCGACACCGAGGCCGCCGTAATCATCAGCGTGCCGTTCTGCGCGTAGACCTCGGAGGCGGCGATCGAGGCGTTCGAGCAGACATGCCCGACGACGAGGCGAACCTCCTGGCGAACGAAGTGGTTGGCCACCGCGACCGCCGTGTTCGAGTCGCAGGCGTCGTCCTGCACGTCGAGCACGATCCTGCGCCCGTCGAGCCCGCTCCGCTGATTGGCGTCCCGTGCGGCCGCCTCGATCCCGCGCAGCACCTGCTCGCCCACCGCGACGTAGGCGCCGGAGCGCGGCACGGCCACGCCGATCGTCACGGTCCCCGCCGCATCGCCCCCCGGATCGCGCGCCACTTGGGCGAGCGCGGCGGATGGAAGGACGAGGGCGGCGAGCGAGAGGGCGAGCAGGCGCGCCCGGAGGCGGCCTGCGCCCGACCGAGCCGGCGTAGGCCCGGCCCCGGGGATCGCCCCGCGCAGGTAGCCGGGGCCGAGAGCGACGCATCCGATCTTCATCGGGGTCCTTCTAGAGCCGTTTCCGCGCCCACGAAATCGGCTCCCGATCATCCGATGATCACGAAGGCTCCTGACGCCGGTCGGGCTTGGCCGGGCATCGACGCAGGAAACGACGAAGCCCCCCCGAAGGCAAGGATGGAATGTCCGGACGGTTACGCAACGTCCACAGCCGAACAGGCTCCTACTTCCCGTAGGCGTAGATCGCGGCCGCGGACGCGACGGGTCCTGTGACGCTTGAGAAGACGCCGAGCACCTTCTGGAGCTCGGTGTAGGGGGCGTTGGAGACGTAGATCAGGTCGCGGTTGCGCATCCGGAAGGCCTGGGTGGTGAACAGGCTGTTGGGGTCGCGCATGTTGATCCGGT
>NZ_BPQM01000176.1 GCF_022179245.1 Methylobacterium gregans | reverse complement strand
GGCGCGCCCGTGCGCCTGCGGGTCGAGCGCCAGCTCGGCTACAAGTCCCTGAAGTATCTCGCCAGCATCGAGGCCGTCGAGCGGGTGGACGGGATCGGCCAGGGCCGCGGCAGCATGGTCGGCGAGCTCGGCTTCTCCTGGTACGCGGGAATCTGACGACCTCGGGGAGCTTGCAGGGCGCTGCCCTGCACCCGCCGAAGATCTTGGACCTTTGGGATCCGGGACTTTCGAGCCGGCGACCTCTCGTGGCAGCCTTGCAGGCGATTCGCATCCCGGAGAACGGCCGATGAGCCCCGAGACTCCCGCAACCGCGCCCGTGAAGAGCGGCCTCGTCGCCTATCTGTCGCTCGACGGCGCCCTGAAGGCGGCGGCGTTCTACGAGCGCGCCTTCGGCGCCGAGATCGCCGCCGCGATGCCGCCCGACGACCAGGGCCGCACCATGCACGTGCACCTCTACCTCAACGGTGCCTCGCTGATGCTGGCCGACTTCTTCCCGGAATACGGCCACGCCCTCCAGCAACCCCAGGCCTTCACGCTCACGCTGATCGTCGCGGACATCGACGCGTGGTGGCGCCGGGCGATCGAGGGCGGCGCCACCCCCGTGAAAGAGCCCGAGGAGATGTTCTGGGGCGACCGCTACGCGCAACTGCGCGACCCCTTCGGCGTGCTCTGGGCCCTCAACCAGCCCAAAGGCTGACGAAGGGCAGACCATTTCGGGAGAGAACCAATGACTGCCGAGAGCCCGCCCGGGCGCGACCTCGTCCTCAGCCGCCTGATCCAAGCCCCGCCGAGCCTGCTCTACCGGGCCTGGACCGAGCCGGATCTCCTGCGGCGCTGGTTCGCGCCCGCGCCGTTCCGGGTCACCGAGGCGGAGATCGACCTCCGGCCCGGCGGCGCGACCCGGATCGTGATGGAGGGTCCGGACGGCACCGCCTTTCCGAGCGCGGGCGTCTATCTTGAGCTCGTCCCGGATACCCGCATCGTCTTCACCGACGCCTATCTGCGAGCCTGGGAGCCTTCGCCGAAGCCGTTCTTCACAGGCATCGTTACCTTCGAACCGGAGGCTGGCGGCACGCGCTACACGGCTACCGCCCGGCACTGGAGCGAGGCCGACCGGGCCGCCCACGAGGCGATGGGTTTCCACGAGGGCTGGGGCCGCTGCGCCGATCAGCTCGCGGCGCTGGCCGCCACGCTCTGATCCGGGAGATGCAGATGGCCGTCGCGACCTGCCTGTGGTTCGAGCGCGAGGCGGAGGCCGCCGCCCGCTTCTACGTCGCCCTGATCGCGGATTCGGCGATCGAGGACGTCCTGCACGCGCCGGGCCCCTGGCCGGGCGGGGCGCCGGGCGACCCGATCCTGGTGCGCTTCCGGCTCGGCGGCCAGAGCTTTCAGGCGCTCAACGGCGGAACGGCGGCCGATTACGGCACCGCCGCCTCCATCTCGGTCGCATGCGCCGATCAGGCCGAGATCGACCGGCTCTGGGCGGCGCTGACCGAAGGGGGCGGCCGAGCGATCGCCTGCGGCTGGCTCAACGACCGCTGGGGCGTGCCTTGGCAGATCGTTCCCGAGGCCCTGCCCCGCCTCCTCGCCGACCCGGACCCGGCGGTCGCCGCCCGGGTCTTCGCGGCGATGCAGGCAATGGTGAAGCTCGACCTCGCCGAATTGGAGCGCGCCGCCGTGGGTTAAGCGGGATGCGGTCCAGATCGGACCCGCCTGCCGACCGCCGGAAGGACCATCGGGGGGAAGCCGTTCTTCAGCCTGCCGCTTGCAATGGACCGCATCGGCCTCGGAACTGGGCCTTCATAACCGGTGGCGGAAACCGACACTCGCCGTGCTGTACGGCTCGACCTGCACAGCCGGTAGATCGATGGACACCGTCCCAGTTTAGCGCGCTGGCAACAAGCCCGCGCACCCGGCCAAGCCGTTCACCATCGGTGGCCTACCGCGCGAGACCATCGGCCGCCTCAAGCTGAAGGACGATGATGTGCGGCTCATCCGAGGCCCCCTCGGGTCGTCAGATCAACAGCCCGATCAGCCCGTAGCAGGCCGCCGCTATGCCGGCCGCGGCCGGCAGGGTCACCACCCAGGCGATCACGATGTTGCCGGCAAGGCCCCAGCGAACGGCCGAGGCGCGGCGGGCGGCGCCGACGCCGATGATCGCGCCCGTGATGGTGTGCGTGGTCGAGACCGGCACCCCGAGCCAGGTCGCGAGGAACAGCGTGATCGCCCCCCCGGTCTCGGCACAGAATCCCTGCATCGGGTTCAGCCGGGTGATCCGGGATCCCATCGTGTGCACGATCCGCCAGCCGCCCGACAGGGTGCCGAGCGCCATCGCAGCCTGGCAGGAGAGCACGACCCAGAGCGGGACGTGGAAGGCGTCGCCCAGATGACCCTGCGAGTAGAGCAGCACGGCGATGATGCCCATGGTCTTCTGCGCGTCGTTGCCGCCATGGCCCAGCGAGTAGAGCGAGGCTGAGACGAATTGCAGGACCCGGAAGGTGCGGTCGACCGCGAACGGCGTCGACCGGACGCAGGCCCAGGAGACGATCAGGACCAGGAGCAGGGCCAGGAAGAACCCGAGCAGGGGTGAGAGCACGATGGCCGCCGCCGTCTTCAGCAGCCCGGACCAGACGACGATTCCGGTTCCGGCCTTGGCCACGCCCGCCCCCACGAGGCTGCCGATCAGCGCGTGCGAGCTGCTCGACGGGATCCCGAATACCCAGGTGGCGATGTTCCAGGCGATGGCGCCGAGGAGCGCGCTGAGGATCACCTGCGGGTCGACGATGCCGGCATCGACGATCCCGGTCCCGAGGGTCTGAGCCACGTGCAGGCCGAAGAACAGGAAGGCGATGAAGTTGAAGAACGCGGCCCAGAGCACCGCGTATTGGGGCCTCAGCACCCGGGTCGAGACGATGGTGGCGATCGAGTTCGCCGCGTCGTGCAGGCCGTTGAGGAAGTCGAAGACCAGCGCGACGGCGATCAGGGCAACGAGGTAGGGGAGGGCAAGGGTGGCGGCCTGCATGCCGGTCACACGTTCTCGATCACGATGCCGCTGATCTCGTTGGCAACGTCCTCGAAGCGGTCGACCACATCCTCCAAGTGACCGTAGAGCTCGGCGCCGATGATGTAGGCCATGGCGTCCCCGTCGCCACCATCCCCGCGATGCGCCTGGTAGAGAGCCTTGAGGCCGCGCTCCTGCATCTCGTCCGACCGGCCCTCGACCCGGGTGATCTCTTCCGTGAGCTTGTTGAGACGGCCTGCATGCGTGCCGATCGCGTTGAGGAGTGGGACTGCCTCGGCGGTGAGCCGGGCCGCCTCGATCACGGTGCCGCCCATCTCCCGCATCAGGGGCTCGAACGCCCGGACCTCGTAGAGCTGGATGGCCTTCACGGTCTTGTTCATCTGGTCGATGGCGTCGTCCATCGACTGGATCAGGTCCTTGATGTCGCCGCGATCGAACGGCGTGATGAAGCTGCGCCGCACGGCGAGCAGGACCTCGGCCGTGATCACGTCCGCCTCGTGCTCGCGGTCGACGATCACCTGACAGTAGCGCGACACCTCAGGCCCGCCCTGGAGCACGCCCTGCAGCGCCTCCGCGGCGGCGACCAGGGTGCGGGCGTGGCGCTCGAACAGGTCGAAGAAGCGATCCTCTCTCGGCATCAGCGCGCGAAACCAGTTCAGCATCCAGCGAGCCTTCACGTTGCGTGGGACCCCGTGCGCAGCAACGGCTTGGCCCTGTGCGTGGCTTCAGAACCTGCGATCCGACTCGAGCGTTCCGGGGTGCTGGTGTTCAGGCCGTGGCGACCGTCCACTCCCTGGGGATGCTCGAACTGGGGATGCTCGAACGCCGAACGGGGAAACGGACGTCCGCTTCAGGTTCCCCGCCGGCCGTCCGCCGCTACCGCATCCGACGGCTCCTCAGGGTCGAAAGCGATCCCACGCACGCCCGGCCGCTCGGGCTCTGCCCCTAACCCACCCGCACGTCGCGGATGACGAAACCGCTGCGGGGCCGGGCCGGAATGTGGGCGAGGTCGAGCGTCAGGTCCTGCTCGGGCACCCGGTAGGCGAGGCTGGCGAGTTCGCCGGCCAGGGTCTCCAGCAGGATCTGGCTGATGCCCTCGCCCGGGCAGCGGTGCCCCTCCGCCGCCGTGCCACCGCCGTGCGAGACCAGCGCGAAGGCGCCGGGCGGCGCCGTCCCGAAGCGATCCGGATCGAACCGCTCGGGCTCCCGCCAGAGTCGCGGGTCGCGGTTGGTGCCGTAGAGGTCCATCAGCACCCAGTCACCCGTTCGGAAGTCGTGTCCCTGCAGCCCGAAGGGCTCCAGCACCCGGCCGCCGATGAACGGGATGAAGGGGTAGAACCGCCGCAGTTCCAGGGCGAAGCGGCGGCGGGCATCCGCGTCGGTGAGCGTCGGGCGAAGCTCCGGGGCCCCGTGCAGTGCCAGGGCGGCGAAGACGACGTAGCGCGCGTTGGCGACGGTGGGGCGCAGCACGTTGATCAGCTCGACCGCCGCCACCGCCTCGTCGAGCGGCCGGCCGTCGCGCTCGCGGTGCTCGGCGATCGCGCGGGCTGCGCCCTCCGGCACCTCCCGGCGGCCGGCGCGGATCTCCCGGATCATCGCCCGCGCCCAGCGCTCGGTGCGGGCGCGGTAGAGATGGCCGCGCCAGTTGCGTGGGCCGATCGCGCCGGTGCCGTCGATCATCGCGGCGAACTCGGCCGCCCGCGCCGCGACCTCTTGGGGCTCCAGGGGCAGGCCGACCCACGCGCAGATCGCGGCGGTGAGCACGCGGTGGGCCTCGTCGAGGAGCACGACCCGATCCGCCCGCGTCCAGCGCTCCGCGGCGGCGCGCCAGTGCCGCACCGTGATGGCCGCGAGGCGCTCCAGTGCCGGTATGCCGACGAGACCGAGGAACATCGCCTTGCGGCAGAGATGCGCCTGCCCGTCCATCACCATCACGCTGCCCTGATCCTGGATCAGCGCGAAGCTCATCGCGGGCAGCGCGTGGCGGCGGGTGAAGCGGTGGCCGTCGTAGAAGCGGGCGGCCGCCTCGGCGCCCGTCATGCAGGTGACGGGGCTCAGCATCAGGCGGGTGGCGAACAGGTCGGAGCCGAGGGCCCGGCAGCGGTTCGGGATGAAGGCGTAGCCCTCGCGCAGGAGGGCGAGGCTGCTGTCGAGGGCACGGGTGCGCGGCAGTGATGGGCGCGGCGTCGGCGCGGATGCGGCCATGCTCTCCCCGGTCTCAAGGCTCCCAGGGCCAACCCGGGGCGGCCGGACCGGTTCAGGCCCGCATAGCCTCTCAGCCGAGCGGCTGGACCAGCAGCTTGTCGACGCGCCGCCCGTCCATGTCGACGACCTCGAAGCGCCAGCCATGCGCCTCGACGCTGTCGCCCGTGCTCGGGATGCGGCCGAGCCGGAAGATCACGAAGCCCGCGATCGTGTTGAAGTCGTCCCGCTCCGGCTTCTCGGTGAGGCCCAGGCGCTCGAAAGCCTCCTCGGCGGGCATCATGCCGTCGATCAGGAAGGAGCCGTCGTCGCGCTCGACCACGTCGGGCTCCTCGCCGGGCTCGGGGATGTCGCCCGCGATCGCCTCCAGGAGGTCGGTCGCCGTGACGATGCCCTCCAGGCTGCCGTACTCGTCCACCACGATCGCCATCTGCACGGGCTTGGCCCGGAACGTCTCCAGCACGGCCAGCACCGACATCGCCTCGTGCACCACGATCGGCTGGCGGGTCACCGCGTCGATGTCCGGCGGCTGTCCGTCGAGAACCCGGTCGAGCAGGTCCTGCTTGCGCACCACGCCGACGACCTCGTCCACCGTGCCGCGGCCCACCACCACCTGGGCGTGGCTGCAGTCGCGCAGGGCCCGCAGCACCACGTCGCGGTCGTCGTCCGAATCGACCCACTCGATCTCGTGGCGGGGCGTCATCACCTCGCGGATGCGCCGGTCGCCGAGCGCGAAGATGCGCTCGACGGCCTCCTGCTGCGCCTCCTGGATCAACCCGGCCTCGCGGCTCGCCTCGACCAGGAGATTCAACTCCGCGGTCGAGTGGTGGCCACCCTCGCCATGGCCGGCCTGGAGGCCGCACAGGCGCAGCACGCCGTTGCCCAGCCCGTTCAGGAAGACGATGGCCGGGCGGAACACGAACAGGAACAGGGAGAGCGGCCGGATCACGGCCAGCGCCGTGCGCTCGCTGCGCTGGAGCGCGAGGCTCTTCGGGGCGAGCTCGCCCAGCACGATGTGCAGCGCCGTGATGATCACGAACGAGATCACCACCGCGACCGTGTGAGCGCCCACGCTCGGCAGCATGCCCGGCAGCCAGGCGAGCGCGGGCTCCACCAAGTGGGCCAGCGCCGGCTCGCCGACCCAGCCCAGAGCCAGCGACGAGATGGTGATGCCGAGCTGCGTCGCGGCCAAGTGCGCGTCGAGGTGGTCGGTCGCGGCCATCAGCGCCCGCGCGTTGACGCGCCCCTCGTTCACCAGCTCGGTCACCCGGCTGCGGCGCACCGCCACCAGGGCGAACTCGGCGGCCACGAAGAAGCCGTTGGCCAGCACCAGCGCGAGCACCGAGAGCAGGCCGAGGGCGGTCGCCCAAGCATCGTCCGAAATCGTCGTCTCCCGCATTTGGCCGGGCAGCCGCTGGCCAGCCATGCGGGCCGCGCCGGCCTGATCCACCCGGATCTCCCATACCCGCCCGCGGGGATCAGGGCTATCCGAGGGCCTCCCCGATCCGCCGGGATAACCGGTGGATCATCGCGGGATCGGCACCGGCGGTCCGCGAGATCCGTCATCCACGCCGCCGAGCCGTCCCCGGCTTGCCTGGGCCGCCTTTACGGCTAAGCTTCGTGCTCCCGCCCGACACGGCGCCCACCCGGAGCCCTGATTGTCCTCCATCAAGATCAAACCCGCCTGCGACGGCACCTACACGCTCTACCGCGACGGCGATGCCGTCAGCTCGGGCCTCACGTTTCATCAGGCGCAGGAACTCGCCGCAGTGCTGCGCTGCCTCGAGCCGAAGGGCTGAAGGTTCCGGACCGCGCTTTTTTCCCGCACCTCCGGGAACCTGGGTGGCCGGATCGATCTTGATGACTGACCCGTGCAAGCCTCGCCCACACTGCGTCGAGACGGGCCTCGTGCCCTGACCAGCTGTGCGGCCGCCACGCCTCGCGTCGTGCGTAACCGAACCGCCCCGCAACAGCGACGAGCCCTGCATGGCGATCGAGATCGAGCGCAAGTTCCTCGCGACCCGGGCCGTTCTGGAGCGCTGCCGTTTCGGCACCATCATTGTCCAGGGCTACCTGTACACCGACGCCGAGAACACGGTGCGGGTGCGCCGCATGGGCGCGCGCTACCTCCTCGCCTGGAAGGGGCCGCGGCGCGGCGCCGTCCGCGAGGAGATCGAGTTCGAGCTGCCGGCCCCGGTGGGCGCCGCACTCCTCGCCGCGGTCGATCCGGGAAGCCGGATCGAGAAGGTGCGCTACCGGGTCGAGGACGGAGGCCGGGCCTGGGACGTCGACGTCTTCGCCGGGGCGCTCGACGGGCTGATCCTGGCCGAGGCGGAACTCGCCCGCGCCGACGAGCCCGTGGCGCTGCCGCCCTGGATCGGCGAGGAGGTCACCGCGGACGAGCGCTACCGCAACTCCCGCCTCGCCGCCGGGGCGGTGGTGCCCCACCGCGCGGCGGCCTGACGCCGGCCCAGCCCCGAGGCCTTCCATACCCCTTAGACGACCTGCCGCAGCAGCACGAACAGCGTGCCGGCGAGCAGCATCGCGGCCGGCAGTGTCAGGATCCAGGCGAGGGCGAGGCTGCGCACGGTGGCAAGCTGGAGGCCCGATCCGTTCACCGCCATGGTGCCCGCGACGCCGGACGACAGGATGTGCGTGGTCGAGACCGGCAGGCCGTAGCCCTCGGCGAGCCCGATCGTGCCGGCCGCCACGATCTCGGCCGAGGCACCCTGCGCGTAGGTCAGGTGCTGCTTGCCGATCCGCTCGCCGACCGTGACGACGATCCGCCGCCAGCCGACCATCGTGCCGAGGCTGAGCGCCAGGGCGACGCAGACCTTGACCCAGCCGGGAATGTAGCGGGTTCCCGCGTCGAGTAGGTCGACATAGCCGTTCAGGACCTTCGCCTCGTCGGCCCCGAAGGCACCTGCCTTCGTCAGCCGCCGGATCGCGTCCGAGGCGAGATACATGTCGTTGCGCAGGTTGGGCGTTGCGGCGGCCGGGACGAGACGCAGCGATCCGTAATCCTGCACCTTGCCGGCGATGTCGTCCGACAGGGAGGCGAGCGCAGCGAAGACGGCCGGGCGATTCAGGGCCTTCGTCTTGAGGGCGTCGCCGACTGCGGCGCGGGCCGCTCCGGGCGTGGGGCGTGCTGCATCGGCGGCGCGGCCGGCGAAGACGCCGGAGGCGGCCCGTGAGGCCTGCACGAAACCGGGCGTGTCGGCCTCCGTCATGGTGCGATTCAGGGCGTAGGCGGTCGGCGCCGCTCCGATCAGGATGAGCATGATCAGACCCATGCCCTTCTGGCCGTCGTTGCCGCCGTGGAAGAACGAGACCAGGGTGCAGGTCAGGATCAGCAGGCAGCGAATCGGGAGCGGGGGCGGGGCCTCGCCCTCGGGCACCCGATCGAGCTCACGGCCGCGCGCGACGCGTTTCAGCACGAGCATCAGCAGGGCGGCCAGCAAGAAGCCGCAGACCGGACTGAAGGCCAGCGCCTTCAGCACCTCCAGGCCCTGGGCCCAGTCCACCTTCGAGGTGCCATCGTGCCCGCCGACGAACTGGTTGGCCAGCCCGACGCCCAGCACCGAGCCGATCAGGGCGTGCGAGGAGGAGTTCGGCAGGCCGAACGCCCAAGTGCCGAGATTCCACACGATGGCGGCCACGAGCAGCGCGAAGACCATCGCGTAGCCGGCCTCCGATCCGACCTGCAGCACCAGTTCCACGGGCAGCAGCGCGACGATGGCGTAGGCCACCGCACCCGACGACAGCACCACGCCCAGGAAGTTGAAGGCGCCCGACCAGACCACCGCGACGGACGGCGGCAGGGCGCGCGTGTAGATCACCGTGGCGACCGCGTTGGCGGTGTCGTGGAAGCCGTTCACGAACTCGAAGCCCAGCGCGATCAGGAGCGCGAGGCCGAGCAACGCGAAGGCGCCGAGCGCGAGGGGCGTCTCCCGCGCCGCGCTCATGTCGGCGATCAGGCTATACGAGCCGTAGGCGAGCCCCGCGAGCCCCGCGAGCAGGATCAGACCGTTCTGGGCCGGGTGGGCCCGACCGTCGAAGCGCGGACCGGTCGCCTCCTCCGGGGTCCTGGAGACGGTTGGGCCGGAAGCGGCGGAGGGCAGGGCGTCGGGCATGGGACAGGATGCTGAGGCTGGGATGCGCGACCCAGCCTAGGGATCGACCGCAACGGTTGGGTGACGTCGACCCGGACATGCCGGCTGCCCCGCGGGAGCGGGTTCGGCGCCGGACCGGCGTCCCCTTCGCCGCGGAGCGCCCTAACTGCAGCCGCAACACGTCCCGCGGCCCGTCCGGCCCCCACCGCCCGCCCGGGTCCCGCCAGATTGGAGGAAGAGATGAAGGTCTTCGTCGTACGTGCGCCCGGCGGCCTCGACCGCCTGGAGATCGCCGAACGGCCCGATCCCGGCGCGCCGGGGCCCGGTGAGATCCGCGTCGCGGTGCACGCGACCTCGCTCAACTACCACGATCTCCTGGTCGCCGCCGGCCACGCGCCCGCCGCCGACGGTCGGATCCTGATGTCGGACGGGGCGGGGGTGGTCGAGGCGGTGGGCCCCGGCGTCGCGGAATTCGCGCCCGGCGACGCCGTCGTCTCCTGCTTCTTCCCGCAATGGCCGGACGGGCTGCCCCACGGCGCGGTCGGGGATTTCGCCGGCACGCCCGGCGACGGCATCGACGGCTTCGCGCTCACCCACGCGGTCCGCTCCGCCGAGAGTTTCACGCGCGCGCCGCGGGGCTGGAGCCACGCGGAGGCCGCGACCCTGACCACCGCGGGCCTCACCGCGTGGCGGGCGCTCGTCGGGGACGGGGGCCTGAAGGCCGGCGACACGGTGCTGGCGCTCGGCACCGGCGGCGTCGCGATCGCGGCGCTGCAGATCGCCAAGCTGATGGGCGCGGCCGTGATCGTCACCTCCTCGTCCGACGCCAAGCTCGAGCGGGTGCGGGCGCTCGGCGCCGACCACACGATCAACTACCGGCAGCACCCGGACTGGGGGACGCTGGCGCGGGACTGGACCGGGGGCCGCGGCGTCGACCACGTGCTCGAACTCGGCGGCCCCGGCACGCTGGCGCAGTCGATCGAGGCGGTGCGGGTGGGCGGCCACATCTCCCTCATCGGCGTGCTCACCGGGTTCGCCGGCGAGATCCCGACGGCGGCGCTGATGGCCAAGCAGGCGCGCCTGCAGGGGCTGATCGTTGGCAGCCGTCGCCAGCAGCAGGACTACGTCGCGGCCCTCGATCTGGCGGGAATCCGCCCGGTGATCGACCGGACCTTCGGCTTCGACGAGCTGCCGGAGGCCTTCCGGCATCAGGAAGCGGCCGGACATTTCGGCAAGATCTGCGCGGCGTGGTAGGGCGCGCCCCCTTCCCAGTCAGGAGAAACCCAGCATGAGCGATCGTATCATCCTGCGCGCCGGCGAGGCGCTGGTGGCGGGCGGCCCGCCGAACACGGCGTCCGAGCCCGAGGTGATCATCGGCGAGCTCGACGGCCCGGTCGGCACGGCGCTCGCCACGCTCACGGGCGATCAGGTGGTGGGCCACAGCCGCGTCTTCGCGCTCTTGAACACCGACATCATGGTGCGCCCGGTCACGCTCTGCGTCTCCAAGGTCAGCGTGACGGAGAACAAGTACACCTCGATCCTGATGGGCACGGTGCAGTACGCCATCGCCAACGGCGTGCTCGACGCGGTGCGGGCGGGCTACATCCCCAAGGAGAAGGCCAACGATCTCGGCATCATCTGCTCGGTCTGGCTGAGCCCGGGTGTGATCCAGGCCGAGAGCGTCGATCACCGGGCGCTGTTCGAGATCCAGCGCAAGGGCATGACCGAGGCGATCCGCAAGGCGATGACCAACGAGCCCTCGATCGACTGGCTCCTCGAGAACCAGGACAAGATCGTGCACAAGTACTACCAGATGGGTCTCGACGGGAAGATCTGACCACGCGCCGGGCCGGGGTATCCGCCCCGGCCCGGCCCCGTCTCAGCCCGGGTGGAACACCACCATCACACAGACGTCCGGCTTGCCGCGGAAGGTCTGGCCGAGGTCCTGGCCGCCCGCGAGCCTGGTCGAGCGGTGGGTGATCAGCGATCGCCGTGTCGAACGCGCCCGCCTGGACCAGCTTGGTCAGCGTCTCCGGGTCGCGCCTCACGTGGCGCTGAGCGCTGCTGATGCTCAGGCCCTTCCGCACGATCGCGCCCAGGTTGATCGGGATCGCCCCGCCGTAGACGCCCGGCACCGAGGCGATCGTGGCCGTCCGGCGGAACCGCCGTGGCGGCCTCCGTGTTGGCCGGCACGATCCGGTGCAATGCACAACGGGCTGGCCGAGAGCAGCAGGCCGCCCCGTCCCGCACCGGGCCTGGGGGGGCACCCAGGCGTCCCGGAAGCGCCGCGCTCACGGCTTCGACCGAAGACACGAAGGACACCAGCCCATGATGCGACCGCTCGTCCTCCTCACCCTCTGCCTCGGCGCGACCGCCCCGGCCCTGGCGCAGTCAGCCGCACTGGGCGACCCGCTCGGCGCGCCGCGCGGCAGCCACGGCCCGGCCATGCTGATCCATGGCAATTACTGCGGGCCCGGCAACAATGCCCCGCGGCCGCCGGTCGACGCCCTCGATGCGGCCTGCGCCCGGCACGACGCCTGCACCCCGGACGGAGGCCTGCCGTCGCGGGCCTGCAACCTGCACCTCCAGCGCGATGCCGAGCTGATCTCCCGCGATCCGCGCCAGCCCGACGACCTGCGAGCCCTGGCCGGCCTCGTCGCCGCGGGCGCGGCGATCATGCCGTCGGAGCCGGGGCTCGCGCGCCGGGGTCTTGCCGCCGCGCCCGTCGCGGTGCCGGCCCGGACACCCGTCACGACGGGCAGCATCGCCCGCCCGCTCGACGTGCCCGCGGCGGCCGTCGACCCGGACGAGGACGAGGCGGAGTGAGGCGCACCGTTCCCTGACCGGCCGTGCGGCGAGGCTCCGTGCGGGGCCTCGCCGCACCCCGCGATCCGCAGAACCTGCGCCGCGCTCGAAACGTGGCCGTACCTTCCCCGGTTCAGACCTCGACGGCGCCGCAGCGGGCGCCCCGATCCGGAAGGCGACCCATGAGAGCTCTGGTCTGGCACGGAACCCAGGACATCCGGTGCCAGACGGTGCCGGACCCGCAGATCGAGGACGAGCGCGACGCGATCATCAAGGTCACGGTCTGCGCGATCTGCGGCTCGGACCTGCACCTCTACGACCACTTCATGCCCGGCATGGAGCGCGGCGACGTCATGGGCCACGAGTTCATGGGCGAGGTCGTCGAAACGGGCCGGGGCGTGAACGGCGCCCTGCGGAAGGGCGAGCGGGTCGTGATCCCGTTCACGATCATCTGCGGCGAGTGCGACCAGTGCAAGCGTGGCTTCTTCTCGGTCTGCGAGCGCTCGAACCGCAACAAGCACATCGCCGCCAAGGCCTTCGGGCACACCACGGCGGGCCTGTTCGGCTACACCCACATCACGGGCGGCTATCCGGGCGGCCAGGCCGAGTACGTCCGCGTCCCCTTCGCCGACAAGACCCACATCAAGGTGCCGGATTCCCTCACCGACGAGCAGGTGCTGTTTCTCGGCGACATCTTCCCGACCGGCTGGCAGGCGGCCGTGCAGGCCGACATCCAGCCGACCGACACGGTCGCGATCTGGGGTGCGGGCCCGGTCGGCCAGATGGCCGTGCGCTCGGCGCTGTTGCTCGGCGCCCGGCAGGTGGTCTGCATCGACGGCGTCCCCGAGCGCCTCGACATGGCCCGCGCGGGTGGCGCGGTCGTGATCGACAACACCCGTGAGAGCGTGGTCGAGCGTCTCAACGAACTCACCGCGGGCAAAGGCCCGGAGAAGTGCATCGACGCGGTCGGCATGGAGGCGCACGCACCCCGCGCCCTGGAGCACGCCTACGACCGGGTGAAGCAGGCGGTGATGCTGGAGAGCGACCGGCCCACGGTGCTGCGCGAGATGATCTACGTCTGCCGCCCGGCCGGCATCCTGTCGATCCCGGGCGTCTATGGCGGGCTCATCGACAAGGTGCCGATGGGCGCCCTGATGAACAAGGGCCTCACCGTCCGCACCGGCCAGACCCACGTGAACCGCTGGACCGACGACCTCGTGCGCCGGATCGACGCGGGCCAGATCGACCCGTCCTTCGTGATCACCCACCGGGCGAGTCTGGAGCAGGGGCCGGAGATGTACCGCACCTTCCGGGACAAGAAGGACAACTGCATCAAGGTCGTGCTGCGACCCTGAACCCGTCCGATTTGTCCTCGAGGTGTCCGGAGCGTCCCGCATGTCCGTCCCGTCCCCGCGGCGCAGCCGCTACGCCGCCGATCCCCGGCGCAGGCCCGATCCCGCCACCGCCCGCTTCGCCCGCGGGCTCGGCTGGTTCTCACTGGGGCTCGGCCTCACCGAGCTCGCCTTCGGCGACGCGATCGCGCGCTGGCTCGGCCTGCCGCGCGCCGGCCCGCTGATCCGCGCCTACGGCCTGCGCGAGATCGCGCAGGGGGCCGGCATCCTCGGCGCGCAGGATCCGACGCCCTGGATCTGCGCCCGGGTGGCCGGCGACGGGCTCGACATCGCGAGCGTCCTGCCCGCGCTGGAGGGTGACAACCCGCGGCGGGGCAACGCGGTCATCGCGCTCGCATCGCTCGCCGGAGTCACGGTCGCGGACGTGCTCTGCGCGCAGGCGCTGATCGACGCGCCCCGGATGCCCTCCGAGGGGCTGCGCGCCGAGTACCGACGCCGCAGCGGCTTTCCGCGTCCGGCTGAGGCCATGCGCGGTGCCGCTACGGATTTTGAGCCGCCCGCCGACATCGTCGGTCCGGAAGCCATGCGGCCATGGAAGACGGCCGGGGCGTGAAGGCCGCCCTGGGCGGAAGCGTCCCGGAGCGAGGCGCGGGCAGGGGAGGGTGGTGCAGCAGCTGACAGGACGCCCCCGCAGCGACGTTGCCCGTCAGCGCCTGTCACGGGCCGGTCGCGGATTTTTCGTGTGATTGTCGTGTTGGGTGTTGACGGGGCGGGCTGGGCTGCGTAGATACCGCTCATCGGCGCCGGCCGCGAGAGCGAACCGGGCGCCGACGCTTCTTCTGACAGTCTGGCAGGACGATCTGGCGAGAGCCGGGTGGTCCGCTGTCGTGTCGGCTGAAGGGTGTGGATCCCGGTGATCTGGCCGCTCCGGCGGCTCCGAGAGGCGGGGTTGACACGGGGGAACGAGGGCTCTAAACGCCCTCCACCGCTGAGACGGGCCGCCCCATGGGCAGGTCGGTAGCACGGTTCCTCCAGGCAGGCAAGCGGGTTTCGGGGTGGATATTCCGAGCTTGCGCGCTGGCCGGATCAGGTTTTCTCCGGGGTTCGCCCTGGA
>NZ_BPQM01000175.1 GCF_022179245.1 Methylobacterium gregans | reverse complement strand
TTTGTTAGAGGCTCTTAGAACGGGCGGCGGCTTATATAGCGCGAACACCACCCAGTAGGGTTGAGCCCGCGCACCGCAGCGACCCATCGCGCTTGGCTCATGGAAGCGCTCGGTCCCGACACCCTGCCAAAGGTTGTACTGATTGCGATCGCTGCTTGCGTTCCTCTATCGACCATCCGGTGCTGAGGCCAACCAGCCCTGCACTTGCGAGCAAATCAAGGCGCAAGCTCAGCCTGTCGTGCCATAGGCGTGCGTCTTGAAAAGCTTTCGAAATCAAAGTGTCGCTAGCGTGCTACCAGACCGGCGGAATCAGCATTGCGAGACCCTGCGCCACCCCATACTGTATAGACCTCCCCTCCTGCATGCTCATCGGAGATCCAGAGGGCGCGCGATAGAGGAGATCCACCGCATTCCAGAATGCAGCGCGTTCGGCCGGCGTGAGGCGACTCAGGACGATTCGGATCTCTGCCATCGCGGCGGCAGCACAGTGACCAAGATCATCCGAAGCGAATGAAACATGGGATTCATCCATGTGAAACTCTGCGCAGACTTCGGTCCTCCCCAGACATGAGGGTGCTGCTATCTGCAGCAATCAGGGCGTATCCTAGGTCAATCTCCTGAGGGCCTTCTCCGTCCGGCACCTCACTTAGGATGGATCCGGATAAGACGGGGGCTCGCCGCCACTATCTGAACCAGCTTCCAGAGACGGAGGCGTAGCATGAACGCGAACGGCTTAGATCTCTTCGACAAGATCCTTCCGTCGACGCGTGTGAGGCTCGATGACTTGATGCTGCCGCCGGGAATCAGGCTCCGCTGACCGGCGGCGTCGCACGCGCTCGGCACGGTGCTCGGCCGGTGCGGGATCGTGTGCCAGTCGGACCAGCAACGCATATCGGCGCCCAGCTTTCGGTAAGACGATCAGGATGAAAGGCGGGATATATCGCCGCTGCTATCGGAAAAGCCGCGTGAGATCCTAGCCCTACTTGCGCGGCACGCACCGGCTCCCCGGGGCACTCCTGCGTGTGGCCTCGATCGATGTCGCCGTGCTGACCTGGCAGTTCGGCCTCTCGCGGCGCTCGCTCTACCGGCTGTTCGGCGATGCCGGCGGTGTCCAGGCCCATATCCGCGAGCGCCGCCTCGCCCAGGCTTGGCGCGAACTCGCCAAGTCAGGAGGCCGGCATCCGAAGGTCGCGCGGCTCGCCCACGCGTGCGGCTATGCCGATCCGCAGAGCTTCAGCCAAACCTTCCGGAAGCGCTGCGGACGCTCGCCGCTCGAGGTCCCGCCGGGGGCGCCGGCCGTTGCGGCGCTCCTGCAGAGCAGCCTGCTCGGCTGGCTGCACGACCTGTCGCGTTGACGAGCAAGACGCTGTCAAAACTGCCGGAGAGAACCGCTTCGGGTGGGAAGCAGCCTTTTACGTCCGGGCCGTAAGCAGACGTTCCGGATCCGACCCAGGAGGGCGTCCTAACCTTTGTTGGCGCTTCCCGAAAGCAGCCACTCATCAGCCATCAGACAATCTCGGCTCGGGCTGGGAACGAGATCAACCGACCTTTCGGATTGTGCTGTTAGAGCGTTTTCGGGCTGAGCTGAATCGGACGTGCTGGGTTCACGCAGCGGTGTAGGGCTGATTCAATGTACGCTCCCGATGAGGAGCAAGGCATGGGCCGACCCTACAGCCAGGACCTACGCGAACGCGTCGTTGACGCGGCCGGGGCGACGTCGCGTCGACAGGCGGCCGCGCGCTTCGGTGTGGGCGTGGCCACGGCGATCCGCTGGATGGCCGCGCTCACGACGAGCGGGACGGTGGTGGCCCGTCCGCAGGGGCGAGCCCGCCGCTCCAAGCTCGACCCGCACGAGGCCTACCTACGGGGCCTGATCGCCGAGCGGGACGACCTGACCCTGGAGGAGATGCGCGCTCGCCTGAAGGACGAGCGCGACCTCACGGTCGGGCTGGGCACCCTGTGGGCCTTTCTCGACGCGCGCGGCCTGACCTACAAAAAAGACAGCCCACGCCACGGAGCAGGACCGCCCGGACGTAAAGGCCGCCCGCGAGGCGTGGTTCGAGGGCCAGCCCGCCCTCGACCCCGCCCGCCTCGTGTTCCTCGACGAGACCTGGACCTCGACCAACATGGCTCGCACCCGCGGACGCTGCCCGCGCGGCGAGCGGCTGCGCTCGCCCGTGCCGCATGGCCATTGGAAGACCACGACCTTTGTCGCGGGCCTGCGCCTGTCGGGGATCACCGCGCCATTCGTGCTCGACGGACCGATCAACCGCGACGCCTTCGAAACTTACGTCGCGCGTGTGCTCGTGCCCGAACTCGCCCCCGGCGACATCGTCGTCATGGACAACCTCGGCAGCCACAAGGGGCCGGCCGTGCGCGCAGCGATCGAAGCGGCCGGCGCGCGGTTGCTGTTCCTGCCGCCCGACTCGCCAGACTTCAACCCGATCGAGATGGCCTTCTCCAAGCTCAAGGCGCTGCTGCGCAAGGCGGCCGAACGCACGGTCGAGGGGCTGTGGACGGCCATCGGCCGGCTCATCGACAC
>NZ_BPQM01000174.1 GCF_022179245.1 Methylobacterium gregans | reverse complement strand
AAGCCGGTGGAGTGGCTGAGCGAGCCGGGCTACACGGCGCTGCCCGCCCTCGTCGCCTGCGCGCGCGACGGCACGCCCTTTCCCGAATCCCTGCGGACGGTGCAGGACAACCAGAACTACTATCCGACGACCCTCCACCTGCTCGCGCTGGCCGCGGCCCGGATGCGCTACCCGTCATGCCTCAGATCGTGACTCCACGGGCCGGCCTCGCCCTCGCGCTCCTGCTCGCCGCGGCGGCTCCCGCCGCCGCCCAGGGAGGCCCCTCGGCGAATCCCGCCGCCCGTCCTGCCGCCAGTCCCGCCAGCAATCCCGCCGGCAATCCCGCGACCGGCGACGCAGCCCCGCGCATCGTCTACGGCGACGGCGCCCGCGCGCCCGCCATCCTCGTCGACCCGGAGACCTCGACGGCCCCCGGCATGGTCGACGAGAGCGCGCTCCGCTACTACGCCTCGCAGAAGCAGACCGCCCGCATGAAGGCGGAGATCGCCCGGCTGAAGCGGCTCTACCCGGGCTGGACCGAACCCGCCGACCTCGACAGCCTCCAGCCGAGCCCGCCCGAGGAGGCCCCGCTCTGGGACCTCTTCACCGCCGGCCGCTTCCAGGACCTGCGCGCCGCGATCAACGCGCGCCGCTCGGTCGACGCCGCTTGGCAGCCCTCGGAGGAGCTGGCGCGCAAGCTCCGCCGAGCCGAGTTCCGCAGCAGCGTCCGGGCGTTGGGGAAGAACCCCGAGGAGGTGGCGGCCCTCTACCGCGCCGACCCGGGCGCGCTCGATCCCGCCGACGTCGAGAGCATCTGGACGATCGCGGACGCGCTGGCCACGGCCGGTGCGGCGGAGGACGCGTTCAACCTCTACAAGTCCGTGCTCGACGGCAGCGGCGATGCCGGCGCGCGCCTCGCCACGATCCAGAAGGCGATGGCCCATATCAAGATGGATCAGGCCGAGCGCCTGATCGCCATGGGCCGACGGGATCCGGGGCGCCAGGATGCGGAGGGCGCTTCCGAGTTCGACGCGATCCGCCTCGACATCACCCGAGCCCGCATCGCCGCCTTCCTGCACGACGAGCCGGCCCAGACCCCGACGCTCGCCGACCTCACCGCCTTCCAGGCCTATGCCCGCAAGAGCGGCGACCCGAGCCAGACGGGGCTGCTCGGCTGGTACGCCTACAAGCGCCGCCAGTTCCGCGAGGCGCTCGAATGGTTCAAGCAGGCCATCGCCCGCGGCGGCGACGCGATGGTGGCGCACGGCCTCGCCCACACGCTCCGCGAGCTGAACATGATGCGCGAGGCAGAGGAGGTCGCCTATGCGTGGCGCGACCGCTTCGTCGGCAACGAGCTGCTGTTCATCGACATCCTGGAGCGCAAGCTCACGCTCGCCAACCCGCCCTTCATCGAGCCCGCCCGGATCGAGCGCTACGCCAAGGTCGTGAACGCCACCGCCTCCGGCGAGGGCGCGCAGGGGCTCGCGTGGTACGCCTACAATTCGTGCCAGTTCGACGCGGCCCTCGAGTGGTTCGGGCGCGCCGTCGCCTGGCTGCCGGGCGAGAGCACGGTGTTCGGCTACGCGCTGACGCTGCAGCGTCTGAAACGCCAGCGGCCCTATCTGGAGGTGGTCAACCGCTACGACGGGCTGTTCCCGAAGGTGGTCGACATGCTGTTCCGCGAGGATCCGGGCGGGCCGCCCCTGCCCTGCGCGACCCAGCCGCCGCCTGCCCAGGGCAACCGGGCCGCGCCGCGGGCGGAGCCCGCGAAACCCGACCCGCAGGCCTCCTACGGCCGCGTGCCCCGGCCGGACGCTGGCGCCCGGGGCGAGGCCGTGCCGCCGGCCGTCCAGCGCAACGAGTTCCCGATCGCCGTGCCCCTCGACAACCCGCTGCGCTATCCGCCGGCCTCGGTGCAGCGCGCGCTCGCCGAGGCGCCCGCGCCCGGCACCTACGCCCGAGAGCCCGCCACGCAGAGCCCGCCCCTGGTGGCCCGCCGGGTGCCGGGCGCGGGCACGATGCCCTACGAGCGCTACGGCTACACGCTGCTGCCCGGCTACAACGGCCTCGACAAGCCGGAGACGCTCGGGCCGCCGCCGCAGGGCACGCTCTGGCAGGACCAGCAGGCCGAGCGCGGACGCAGCGCCGCCGAGGGCGACCGCTTCACCGTGCCGGGCCGCGCCACCTCCGAGCGTTCGGCGGCGAACGACAAAGGCTATCCGTGACACCCGGACTCCGCGTCCTCGCCCCGCTCGTCGCCCTCGTCCTCTCGGCCGCTCCGGCGGCCCAGCCCGCGGCGGCCCAGCCGGTTCCGGCCCTGCGCCTGCCGGGCGCCGGCCCGGTCGAGGCGGTGATCGAGACGCGCCTGCGCGACGGCTTCGACCAGCGCATTCGGTACGCCGGCGGCGACGGCCGCAACCACGCCGAGATCGCGCTGCGCAACGAGACCGGCGACCTCCTGCTCGCCTTCCCGCCCCGGCTCGCCAAGCCCAGCCAGTTCGGCATCGAGGGCGAGATCGCCGTGCGCTTTCCCGGTCAGGTCCTGCGCGTGCAGACCGTGCCGCGCCGAAACGTCTACGGCCCGGTCGGCATCGCGATCGGGGCCGACTGCCTCTACGCGTGGCAATGGTTCGAGCGGCCGGCCGCCGGGGCCCGGGTCGCGAGCGGCGGGCTGTTCGGCCCCCTGTCCGCCGCGACGACCGGCCGGCGCGCCCTGTCGCTGCGGATCCGGCTCTGCCGCACGGCCGAGGCCAGCCTCGCCGACCTCGTCGCGGCCGTCGAGCACATGACCATCGCTCTGCCGGGTGCTCCGGGCTTCGCCGGCCCGGCTCCGTCGGCACCGCCCCGGAGCATCCGGCGGAAGCCCCGCCCCGCGCAGGCGGCCCGGCCCAGACCGGCCCCGCCGGCGCCCGAGGCGCGTCCGCGGCCGGAGCCGCGTCAGGAACCCGCTCCCGCGCCGACCCCGCCGCCCGCGGCCCGGCAACAGCCCGCGCCTCTGGTGCCGCCGCCCCCGCAGCCGACGCCCAACGATGCGGGCCGGCGCTACCTCGCCCCGACCGGGCCCGAGCCCCAGGCTCCGGCCGCCCAGCCCGCGCCCGCCCCGGGCACGCAGCGCTACATCACCGAACCGCCGCGCTCCCCCGAGACGCCCGGCCCGATGCCGAGCCCCGCGCCCGGCCGCGGAACGGGCGAGAGCCTGTCGCGCGATCTCCCCTCGGAAGCCTATCGCCCGCCCCCGGAGCGCGGGGGCCGCTGAGCCCGCGCATCTACGTCACGCCGTCGACCGCGGCCGCGATCCCGAACGTCTCGCACACCGAGCGGCCGGCCGCGAGGCTCGCCTCCCACTGCGCCTCCCGGGCGAGCTTCGCCTCCGCGTCGCCGATGCGGCCCCGCACCGTGGCGGGCGAGAGCGCGACGAGCCCGTCGTCGTCGCCGATGATCAGGTCGCCCGGCGCGACGAGCCGCCCCCCGACGACCACCGCCGCATTGACCGCCCCGCGCTCGGCGGAGGCCGGTCCGCGCGGCGTGATCGACCGGGTGAAGACCGCGAGATCGGCCCAACCCGCCAGCACCCCGACGTCGCGGATCGCCCCATCGCAGACGAGGCCCGCACCGCCCCGGCGGCGCAGGTGACCGCCCACGATCTCGCCGATCATCGCCGTCTCGGGTCGCCCGCCGGCCGCGATCACCAGGACGTCGCCCGGGCCGATCCGCTCCACGGCGTGCAGCACCGCGCCGAAATCCGGTGGCTCGCAGAGCGCCGTCACCGCGCGGCCGAACAGGCGCGGCTGGCGCCCCGGCGGGTTGAGCGGCCGGATCGCCGGGTCGATCTGGTCGGCCCCGCGAGCGAGGTCGGCCGCGACCGCGACCGGTACCGCGCGCCAGCGCGCGATCTCGGCCTCTGTGAGTTCCCCCTCGGGTGCGGCGTGCAGCGTGACGGGCATGGGATCTCCGCTTCGTCAAAGGCCAAGCTGCTGTAAGAGAGCGCGGGGCCCGGCCTAGCGCGCGGCCTCGCAGCATGACGCGGGCGGACCATACCATGACAGGCTCGGCCAACTCCCTGGACGCGGCCCTCACGCGGATCGGCACGGGCCGGTTCCAGGCGCGGCTCCTCGGGATCTTCGGCCTCGTCTGGGCGGCCGACGCGATGCAGGTGCTGGCGATCGGCTTCGCCGCTCCGACGCTGGCGAAGTCGTTCGACATCACGGTGCCGCAGGCGATCCAGGTCGGGACCGCCTTCTTCCTCGGCATGATGCTGGGAGCCTGGGGCTTCGGGCGCCTCGCCGACCGGGTCGGGCGGCGCGCGGTGCTGATCGGCACCGTGCTGGCGGACGCCGCATTCGGTCTCGCCTCGGCGCTAGCGCCCGATTTCGCGAGCCTTCTCGTGCTGCGCTTCCTCACCGGCGCCGCGGTCGGCGGCACCCTGCCGGTCGACTACGCCGCCATGGCCGAGTTCCTGCCGGCCGCCCGGCGCGGGCGCTGGCTCGTGTTGCTCGAAGCGTTCTGGGCCGTCGGTACCCTGGCGCTGGCGCTGGTGAGCTGGGCCGCGGCGGCCTGGGGCGGTCCGGACGGTTGGCGCTGGATCTTCGCGGCCACTGCGCTCCCGGCGCTCGTCGGCGTCGCCCTGCGCTTCTGGGTGCCGGAATCACCCTACTTTCTCTGGCGTCGGGGCCGGCTCGACGAGGCCGACCGGGTGCTCGCCCGGATGGCCGCGGCGAACGGGCGCCCTCATCAGGCCGGAACGCTTCGGCGCGACCTGGAGACCGCTCCGCGCCCGCGGCTGCTCGCGGCACCCCTGCGGCGGCCGTTCCTGCTGATCCTGGCCGTGTGGCTGCTGGTCTCGATGGCCTATTACGGGCTGTTCGTCTGGCTGCCGGCCCAGCTCGCGGCCTCGGGACTCGGCTTCCTGCGCGCGCAGGGCTTCCTCGTGCTGGTGGCGCTCGCCCAGCTCCCCGGCTACGCGCTCGCCGCCCACGGGGTCGAGCGCTGGGGCCGGCGGCGCACGCTGATCGGCTTCCTGCTGACGGCCGCCGCCGGTTGCTTCCTCTACGTCGCGACCGCCGATCCCCTGGTGATCTCGGGCGCAACCCTGCTGATGAGTTTCGCCATGCTGGGCGCCTGGGGGGCACTCTACGCCTTCACGCCGGAGCTTTTCCCCACCACGGCGCGCGCGACCGGCATGGGCGCGGCCGGGGCGCTCGCGCGCGTCGGGGGTCTCCTCGCCCCCTCGGCGCTCGGATTCGTGGTGGCGGTGAGCTTCTCGGCGGCGATCGCGCTGTTCGCGGTGCTGCTCGCGCTCGCCGCCCTCGCGGTCGCGGGGATCCGCGAGGAGACGCGCGGGCGGGTCCTGACCTGAGAAGGTAGTGCCCGCTCCTACTCGTCCGCCTTCTTGGAAGGCTTACTCACTGCCTTGGCCTGCTGCGCGGGCTTGGCGGAGGGCTTGGCGGAGGGCTTGTGGGCCGGCTTCGCCTTGGCCGCCGGAATCACGGGGGTGTCGGCAGCCGTAGAGGTGTAGGCGGTCGCGCTCTGCGGGATGCCGGATTGCGGCTTGCGGGCGGCCGCCTTCGGTGCCGCCTTGGCGGCGACGGCGGCGGGCTTCGGCTTCGCCGGGGGGTTGGCCGCCGCGTTTGCCCTGGCCTCGGCGGCACGCTCCTTCGCCTGCGCGAGCTTGGCCGCCCGAGCCTCCTGCGCGGCTTCGCGCTTGGCCTTGGCGGCCTCGAGCTTGGCGGCGCGGGCTTCCGCTGCGGCAGTCTTGGCGGCGTTCTCCTGCTCGGCCAGCAAGGTCTGGCCCTCGGCCGGGCTGCGCCCGATCCAGACCGCGATCGGCTGCAGCGGCGCCCGCGGCGGCAGCGCCCGGTTGCGGACCGCGGCGGTGCTGAAGGCCGCCATCGCGGCGGCCGGCGAGGTGGCGGCGGTCTGGCCCATGAACTGGGCGATGGCGCCCTCGGCCCCGTTTCCGGCGATGGCGCCCGGCCCCTCGTCGATCGCCGGCGCCTTGCGGCCGCCGCAGATGTAGGGCCGCATGTCGGGCGGCGTTGCGCTCACCGATGCCGGCAGCGCGTCGAGGTTCTGGCTGGTCCAGCCGGTCGACTGGCCGAAGGCGTAGTCGAACAGGTCCGCGGTCTTCAGGTCGCGCTCGCGCGCGCTGGGCTGCCCCATCACCACCGCGATGATCCGGCGCCCGTTGCGGGTCGCGCTCGCCACCACGTTGAAGCCGCCCGAGCAGATGAAGCCGGTCTTCATCCCGTCGGCGCCCGCGTAGCGCCCGAGCAGGCCGTTGTGGTTGGCCATCACGGCCTTGCCGAATTGGATCGCCGGGATCGAGAACAGATCGCGGTTCTGGGGAAAGTCGCGCATCAAGGCGCGGGCGAGCACCGCCATGTCGCGGGCCGAGGTCCATTGCCGAGGGTCCGGCAGGCCGTTCGGGTTGTACCAGCGGCTCTCGTGCATGCCGATGCGCCGCGAGGTTTCGTTCATCATGTCGGCAAAGCCCTCGACGGAGCCGCCGAGACTCTCGCCGATCGCCCAGGACACGTCGTTGGCCGACTTGACCATGATGATCTTGAGGGCGTTGTCGAGGGTGAGCTGGGTGCCCGGCCGGAAGCCCATCTTGGATGGCGGCTCGGCGGCGGCAGCCGGCGAGATGGTGATCAGCGTGTCGAGGGAGGCGCGCCCCTGCCGCACGAGATCGAGGGCGACGTAGGCGGTCATCAGCTTGGTGATGGAGGCCGGGTACCACGGGTCGGTCGCGGCCTGCCCGTAGATCACCTTGCCGGACTCGGCATCGACCAGCAGGATCGGCGCCGTAGCGGCCTCGGCCGCACCGACCAGAACCGCGAGCGCCGCGACCGCCCCTGCGAGACGCTTCAGAATTCGATTCGACATCCGGCCTGACTTCGGTGTGGAACGCCGTGGCGACGCCTGAGACCCGCAGCCCTCTTCGCACCGCCAAAAACACGAGGCGGAGGTAGGACGTATCGGCTGTCCGGCGAGCCCGGTCGAACGGAACTGCACCCCGGAGCCGTTCAACGCGGCCACCGTGGCGAGAGCATGGCGCGCCCGCGATGGCGCATCCAAGCCGGGACGCTTATCTGTGCGGCTTGTGCACCGCGTAAACGGACGATCGCGGGGGCCTCACGGCGGGATGATGGCGTACGCGGTCAAGGAACTCTTCCACACGCTGCAGGGCGAGGGCGCGCAGGCGGGCCGCGCGGCGGTGTTCTGCCGGTTCGCCGGCTGCAACCTCTGGTCGGGCCGGGAGGAGGACCGGGCGAGCGCCGCCTGCCGCTTCTGCGACACCGACTTCGTCGGGCTGGACGGGCCGGGCGGCGGGCGCTTCGCCGACCCGGACGCGCTCGCCGAGGCCATCGCCCGGACCTGGGAGGGCGGCGCACACGCGCGCTACGTCGTCTTCACGGGCGGCGAGCCGCTGCTGCAGCTCGACGAAGCCCTGATCGCGGCAGTCCACGCGCGCGGCTTCGAGATCGCGGTCGAGACCAACGGCACGATTCTGGCGCCCGAGGGCATCGACTGGATCTGCGTCAGCCCGAAGGGCGCGATCCCGCTGGTCCAGCGCGGCGGCCACGAGCTGAAGCTCGTCTATCCGCAGGCCGAGATCGATCCGGCCGCGCTCGCCGACCTGCCCTTCCGCCACCGCTTCCTCCAGCCGATGGACGGCCCGGCCCAGGCCGAGAACACCCGCGCCGCGGTGGCCTATTGCCGCCGCGACGCGCGCTGGCGCCTGTCGCTGCAGACGCACAAGATCCTGGATATTCCGTAGGCCGATACGCAGCTACTCCCTCCCCGGGAGAAGGGTTTGGCAGAAGCCTCAGCCCTCACGCAGCGCGTCGTCGCGCCACCTCGGCGTAGGTCTCCACCGCCGGCACCGGGGCGAACGTGCCGGTCGGACGCAGGATGCCCTGGGCACCGGCCAGCGCGCCGGGGCGCAGTTCCAGCCCGAGGAAGCGCGCGCGCTCGAACGGGCCCGGCATCGCGAGGTCGGCCGCCATCGCCCCGTCGAAGCCGAAGCGCACGTAGTAGGGCGCGTCGCCGACGAGCAGCACCGCGCCGTGTCCGAGCGCCTCCGCCCGGCCGAGCGCGGCCTGCATCAGCACGCTGCCGAGCCCCTGGCGCTGGATCGCCGGATCGACCGCGAGCGGGCCGAGCAGCAGCGCCGGGCAGCCGCCCGCATCGACGCTCCACAGGCGGACGGTGCCGACGAGGCGGCCGGCGCGCGTCGCCGTGAAGGCGAGGCCGCGCGCGGGCAGACGCCCCTCGCGCAGGCGCTCGGAGGTCTTGGCGAAGCGGTTCGGCCCGAAGCAGGCGTCGAGCAGGCGCTCCCGCGGCGCGACGTCGGCGGCGTGCTCGGCGCGGATCTCGATCATGACCGATCATCCCCGGAGGCAGGTGAAGGGGGCGTGGACACGAGGCCGCCCGGACCGCGAAGCGCGGCCGGACAGGATCTGCAAGGCTTCGCCGTTCGGGGCGAAACGTTGCCGTTCGGGGGTTGAGAACCCGTGAGCGCGGCGCGCGTTCCGCGCGCCGGCGCAGGTCAGATCACGATCTGGCGCAGGGGCGGGAAGCCGTTGAAGGCCACCGCCGCGTAGGTCGTCGTGTAGGCGCCCGCGCCCTCGATCAGCACCTTGTCGCCGATCGAGAGGGAGACCGGCAGCGGGTAGTGCTGCTTCTCGTAGAGCACATCGACCGAGTCGCAGGTCGGGCCCGCGATGACGCAGGGGCTCATGCGGTCCGCGTCATGTTCCGTGCGGATCGCGTAGCGGATCGACTCGTCCATCGTCTCGGCGAGACCGCCGAACTTGCCGATGTCGAGATAGACCCAGCGCACCTCGTCCTCGGCCTGCGACTTCTTCGAGACCAGCACCACCTCGGCCTCGATCAGGCCGGCATTGCCGACCATGCCGCGGCCCGGCTCGATGATCGTCTCCGGGATCTGGTTGCCGAAGTGCTTGGTCAACGCGCGGAAGATCGCGTCGCCGTAGCTCTCCACGCCCGGGACCGCCTTGAGGTACTTGGTCGGGAAGCCACCGCCCAGATTGACCATCGACAGGCCGATGCCCCGGGTGGCGCATTCCTGGAAGATCGTCGCGGCGGAGGCCAGCGCCCCGTCCCAGGCCTCGGTATTGGCCTGCTGCGAGCCGACGTGGAACGACACGCCGTAGGCGTGCAGGCCCGCCCGGTGGGCGTGCTCCAGCACGTCGACCGCCATCTCGGGCACGCAGCCGAACTTGCGCGAGAGCGGCCAGTCGGCGCCCGCGCCGTCGCAGAGGATGCGGCAGAAGACCTGGATCTCGGCCGTCTCGACGCTGGCGGCTTCCGCGGCGCGCGCGATCTTGTCGGCCTCGACCTCGCAATCGACCGCGAAGAGGCGGATGCCGAGCTTGAGCGCGCGGACGACGTCGCGCTCCTTCTTGATGGTGTTGCCGAAGGAGATGCGGTCGGGCGAGGCACCGGCGGCGAGCGCCATCTCGATCTCAGCGACGGAGGCCGTGTCGAAGCAGGAGCCCATCTCGGCGAGCAGGCGCAGCACTTCGGGGGCGGGGTTCGCCTTCACGGCGTAGAACACACGGGTGTCCGGCAGCGCGCGGGCGAACGCGGTGTAGTTGTCGCGCACCACCTCAAGGTCGAGCACCATCACCGGACCCTCGTCCTGGCCGAGGTCGCGGCGCACGCGCAGGAAGTCGCGGATACGATCGGTCATGAGCGTTCCCCAGCACAAATCGGCGGCGCCCGGGTCCGCGGGCGCACGTTATCGATGCATGACGGCCGGCAGGCCGTCGGCGTCAGGGGGCGATACGTCGCGACAGCCGCACGCGTTGGAGACGCGCGGATGGTCGCGGGCGCAGAGCACCCGGAAGCTGCCGTGGATTGGTAGGGGAAACCCCAACCGCACGCCGGGCAAGGATAAACAAGCCTCTTCGGTGTCGGCCTTTGGAGGGCCGACGAGACCAAAAAAGCCCGTTCGTCGTTGCTTTAAGCTGCGTCCCCCGTGGAGAGCGGGGTTCGCCGGTTTCGCCTCCGGCTGTCGGTTGTTGTCGGGGTCTGGTGTCGCCACCCGGATGCCGGCCGTAGGGATCCACCCTTGCGACCATCGATCCTTTAAGACCCCTGGCGGCTGTCCGGCAGTTGACCGGATGCCCACCAACCGACACGCGGCCACAGGCACGTGCGAAATTGGGCAGGGGCGATATACGGCCGGTGCGCCCGCGCGACAAGGCGCCGAGCTGTGATTTGCGGGCGAAATCCACCGCCGGCGCGGCCTGTTGCACAAACGCCGCGCCGCGCCCGTGCGGGCTTCCCAAACGGACGGCGCGCGGGCATGTCCTGCACGGCGACTTACGTGATCCCCGACCAGCCGAGCGGTCCGGCCGCGACCGGCGCACGCTCCGGAGCTTGAGCGAATCCATGGCCTGCCCGACGATGCCGCCCGTCCGCATGACCGCTCCGGGACGCACCCGGTGAGCGCAGCCCGCTCGCACACGACACCGCGCCCGGCCGACACGGGCGCGGAGCGTGCGGCGACGCAGATCGTCCTGCGCCCCGCTCGGCGCGCCGACCTCGACGCCCTCGTGGCTCTCGAACACGCCGCCTTCGTCACGGACCGGGCCGAGCGCCGGGCGATCCGCCACGCGATCGACTCGCCGACCATGAGCGTTATCGTCGCGCTGGCGGTCGAGGACGGCGAGGAGGTGCTGGTCGCGGCGGCCGTGCTGGAGCGGCGCCGATCAAGCCGCATCGCCCGCCTGTCCTCGATCGCGGTGGCGCCCGCCCGC
>NZ_BPQM01000173.1 GCF_022179245.1 Methylobacterium gregans | reverse complement strand
GCCGCGCAGGGAGCCTGCCCCGGATGACCGCCGGAGCGGGTCACGGGCGGCGCGGCGGCCCCCGCGTCGCCGGCCGGTCAGCCGGTGCCCCGGGCGCCTCGTGCGACGCAGGACCGCGCTCGGCCGAAGCCCGCCAGCGGAAGCGGGGCACGCTCGACAACGCGGTCTCCAGGACGTTGGAACCGATGCCTTGCCCAATACGAGGCCGGGTGCAGGACGCGTAAGTCTGCCGGGGACAGAGGCCGGGATCGCGGGAGAACAACCCGTGCAGCCGGACACCTCCGATCGGGGTCGAGGCAGGTGGAGAAGCCGCGACGCGACACCGGGCCGGGCCGGCGGGACACCGCCCTCCGACCCGCGGGACGCCGGGGAACCGGTCTCCGTACGCACATCACACAGGGTTCCGCGGCGTCCCGCGTCTCCCTCTTCCGGCCACACCTCCGGCGTCATCGACGCGCGGGGCCGAACCCGCGTGGGGCCTCCGGGGAGGGGGCTCCGGCGCGGCGGCCTCTGGGGATAGCCCGGAAAAGCCGTGCGGATCGGGCCGGACGGCGCCCGCGCGGCCGGTCCCCCCTTTCCCCGCGACCGCTTTTCCGGGACAAGCGTCAACCCATGAACATCCTTCTGATCGGCTCCGGCGGCCGCGAGCACGCCCTCGCCTACGCCCTGGCCAAGAGCCCGCTCTGCGCCCGCCTGTTCGCGGCACCGGGCAATCCCGGGACGGCGCGCCACGGCGAGAACCGTCCGGATCTCGACGTCGCCGACCACGCGGCGGTCCGTGCGTTCTGCGAGGCCGAGCGCGTCGGCCTCGTGGTGGTGGGCCCCGAGGCGCCGCTGGTGGCGGGCCTCGTGGACGACCTCGCGGCGGCGGGCATCCGCACCTTCGGGCCGACCCGGGCCGCGGCCCAGCTCGAGGGCTCGAAGGGCTTCACCAAGGATCTGTGCGCCGAGTACGGCATCCCGACCGCAGCCTTCGCGCGCTTCGACGCCCTCGACCCGGCGCTCGACTACGTCCGCAGCCAGGGCGCGCCCATCGTGGTGAAGGCCGACGGGCTCGCCGCCGGCAAGGGCGTCACCGTGGCCGAGACCCTCGACCAGGCGGAAGGTGCGCTGCGCGCCCTCTTCGCCGAGCCCGGCGCCGCCGTCGTGGTGGAGGAATGCCTGTTCGGCGAGGAGGCGAGCTTCTTCGCCCTCTGCGACGGCACCCGGGCGATACCCTGCGGCACCGCGCAGGACCACAAGCGCGTCTTCGACGGCGACCGCGGCCCGAACACGGGCGGCATGGGCGCCTACTCGCCGGCCGCGATCCTCACGCCCGCGCTCGAGGCGGAGGTGATGGCGCGCATCATCGCGCCGACGCTGGCGGGCATGCGGGCGCGGGGCACGCCCTTCACCGGCATCCTCTACGCCGGCCTGATGCTGACCGACGACGGCCCGAAGCTGATCGAGTACAACACCCGCTTCGGCGACCCCGAGGCGCAGGTGCTGATGCCGCGCCTCAGCTCCGACCTCGTGCCGGCCCTGCTCTCGGCCTGCGAGGGCGACCTCACCGGCGTCGCGCTCGAGTTCGATCCCCAGCGGGCGGCCCTGACCGTGGTGATGGCGGCGGCCGGCTATCCCGGCGCGGTGGTGCGCGGCTCCCTGATCCGCGGGCTCGATGCGGCCGAGGCCGACGGGGCGCTGGTGTTCCAGGCCGGCACCCGCCAGGACGGCGAGCGCCTGCTCGCGGACGGGGGCCGGGTGCTCGCCGTGACGGCGCTCGGCGACAGCGTGAAGGAGGCGCAGGCGCGCGCCTACGCGGCGGTCGCCCGCATCGACTGGCCGGAGGGCTTCTGCCGCCGCGACATCGGCTACCGGGCGGTCGCCCGCGAGCTGCTGGAGGGCTGAGTCCCGGGGATCCCGAAGGGTGTCACACCCTTCGGCGGGGCCGGGGGCCGAGCCCCGGTCAGCGCATCCGCAGCGCGTAGAGCGTGATCGCGGCGGCGTTCGAGACGTTGAGGCTGCGGATCTGCCCCGTGAAGGGGATGCGGGCGAGCACGTCGCAGCAGGCGCGCGTGCGCTCGCGCAGGCCCTTGCCCTCGGCGCCGAGCACGATCACGGCGGGCCGCGCCGGGGTGATGGTGTCGAGATCGACCGCGGCCTCGGAATCGAGCCCGATCCGGGTGAAGCCGCGCTCGCCGAGCTCGATCAGGGCCTCGGCGAGGTTGCGCACGGTGACGAAGGGGACGTGCTCCAGACCGCCCGAGGCGGATTTGGCGAGCACCCCCGTGGCGCCGGGCGCGTGCCGGGCGGTGGTGACGATCCCGGTGACGCCGAAGGCCGCGGCGGTGCGCACGATCGCCCCGACATTGTGCGGGTCGGTGATCTGGTCCAGCGCCAGCAGCAGGGCGTCGTCCGGCAGCTCGTCGAGCCCGGGGGCGGGGAGGGGCTCGGCCTCCAGATAGAGGCCCTGGTGCACGGCGTCGGGCCCGAGGAGCGCGTTGATGTCGTGGGGCCGCACGAGCTCCGGGGTGATCCGCAGGGGACCGAGCTCGGCCGTGAGGCGCGCGGCGGCGTTCTCGGTGGCCAGCAGCCGGTGCAGCCGGCGCCCGGCGTTACCGAGCGCCTGCACAACGGGATGCCAGCCGTACAGCACGCCGACGCCCTCCGCCCCGGCGGGCCGGGACGGACGGGCCGGCCGCCGCCCCTGGCCGGGCCGCGGGCCCCGGGGGCGGGCGGGCTTGTCGTCGCGCCGGGTGGTCATCGATCCGAGCCTCGTCCAAAACGGTGTCGCCCGCGACAAACCGGCCGCGGCCGCTCCCGTCAAGCCGCAAACGAGCCGTTGCCCTCCGGGACGCACCCGCTTATAGAGGCCGCGGCCCAGTGCCAGCGCCCTTCGTCTATCGGTTAGGACGTCAGCCTTTCACGCTGAAGAGGCGGGTTCGACTCCCGCAGGGCGCGCCACATGGCTGGGACACAAAATACACGAACAGGCCCAACGGCTTACGCGCGCGTTCGTCGCCGCGAGCCCCAGCGAAGCGCCCAGTTTCAGCCCCAAAGAAGTCAGCCGACTGGGATGCCCATCCGCATGTTTTTGGCACAGACTTTTTGGCGCCCCCTCGCCTACGCTTGGGCGCGATTTGCCCGCGGTGGGGTTGCCTGAGGCTCGTGGGGGCTGGTTAGCGCCGCTCTCCGCCACTTCGAGCAAGCGCTTAAAACGGCTGCGACGTCCGGGGAGTCGTCCATCCGGCGGATGATGCGATCACACACAAGCCGATCCTCTGCCTCGACTTCGATGGCGCGATCCACTCCTGCGCATCGGGCTGGGAGGGCGCCCACGTGATCCCCGACCCGCCCGTGGGGGGACGACAGGATTCTTGTGCGAGGCCGTCGAGCGCTTCCAGGTCGCGATCGACTTCAACCGCTCGGAGAAGCCGTACGGGATCCGGGCTATGCAGAACTGGGTGGGCAAGCGCCTCACAGAGCACACTCAGAGCCATGAGGAGGCCTTCCCGGTCTACAAGCTCCTCCAGTGGCCGATCGAGAAGCCGCCGGCTCTGGTGACGATCGATGACCGCGCCATCACCGTCACCGGCACGTGGCCGAGTCTCGACGCGATCGCAGCAGTCCAATCCTGGAACACGAAGCCGCCAGGGAGAGCCGAGTCGCAAATGCAAACCGCCTGACACCCTCCTTCGGAGTTAGGATGTCAGGCGGCCGCTCAACCGGGCGCTGGGGTTTGATATGCGCTTAGTCGATAGGTAGATGAAATCAAAATTGAGATTGTCAGGCAATCGTCTCTTTAGTATGAGGTCGGCTAGTCAAATTTTGACAAAAATGCGGCAGTATGTCAAATTATAACAATAGCGACGCATGAATTCGTACATAATTAGATGGCGCAGAGCCTGGCACATGCCAGACCAGCCCCACTTGAGGGCGAAGCAAACCGCCGAGACTTCCAAATGAGAGACCCCAAACCGGGTGCCGAAGGTGAACCTTCTGCGTATTGAAGGGCCCGACCCGCCTATCTACCCGCCGCGCTACAGTCACCAGCAGGTGGTAGCGTGGGCCACCTCGGGTCTGACCGACAGGCCCGTCCTGCCCGAGCTCGGTCCCGCCCCTTCGATCAACGCATGCGGTGCATGGTCGAGCGGGCAATTCCGGACCGGGAGCATCATGAGCAGTTCAAGGCGTGGTGCCGGTCGCAGATGGATGAGGGGGCTTTCCGGGAGACCTGCCGGCTTCGGGGCTGGAACCGGACGACCGCCCAGCGTCACGTCGATCATATGATCCTACCTGATCGAAAGCCGCTTGGATCAGATGATGCCGAACCGCCAGATAGCCGCGGCGAAAAGACACGGCTGATAGGACGCAACTCTACGTAAGCAGAAGCGCCCTCAATTTCTTTGGAACTGAAATAGTTCCTCAACAGTATGAGGCGGGTCGCCACCTCCTGCACTCGGCAGCGTGCCTGGAAGTACAGAGTGACGACATGGGCAAAGCACTCGGGGCAAACTCAACATGGCCACGGTTCAGGGAACGCAAGGAGCTGACACCCTTGCCGGCAGCGCGGGCGACGACGTTCTTTACGGCAATCTCGGGGACGATCTGATATCCGGCAATGAGGGAAACGACACCATCTTCGGTGAACCGGGCAACGATAGCCTCTACGGCGGCGGAGAAAACGACCTTGTCTACGGCAATTTCGGAGAGGATTTTCTCTCCGGTGATGCTGGAAACGACACCCAATTTGGGGGGCAGGGCAACGACCGCCTGTTAGGTGGAGACGGCAACGACGTTAGTTACGGCAACTTGGGAGACGATCAGCTCTCCGGCGGCACCGGAAACGACACCCAATATGGCGGGCAGGGCAATGACTTCCTCTTGGGTGGGGAGGGCGACGACGTCCTTCACGGGAACTTAGGTGAAGATCTCCTCTTCGGTGAAGCTGGGAACGACGTCCTTTTTGGCGAGCTCGGCAACGATACACTCTACGGAGGCGAAGGAAATGACCTTGCCTATGGCAATCTTGGAGAGGATTTACTCTCTGGCGATGCGGGAGACGACACCCAATTCGGCGGCCAAGGCAATGATCGTCTATTGGGCGGCGTCGGAAACGACGTTATCTACGGCAACTTCGGGGAGGATCTACTCTCGGGCGACGCTGGGAACGATACCCAATTCGGCGGGCAAGGCAATGACCGGCTGTTAGGCGGAGAGGGTGACGACATACTTCATGGCAATGTGGGCGAAGATATTATCTACGGCAACGAACGTAACGATGCTCTGTTTGGAGACCAGGGGAACGATAGTCTCTTCGGAGGCCAGGGTAACGACACGCTGGTCGGCGGTACAGGCGAGGACCTCCTGATGGGCGGGCTCGGCGCGGATCTCTACCGCTTCGACCCGAACTCCGGGCGCGACCTGATCCTGGGTTTCAATCAAGCTGAGGGCGACCACATCGCGCTGGCCGGACAGACCTACACAGTCTCCTCGGCTCAGAACGGCGATGCGCTGCTGACGCTCTCGGGAGGCGGCGTCGTCGACCTAGCCGGCGTCCAGGCGGATCAGGTCAACGCCAGCTACTTCGTGGCTTGATGCCTCGAGGCTGGCGACGACATGCAGTCGCCAGCCTGACACTCTCGATTCCCCAGAAGGCGGGGTTGAGTCTGCGTGTTTACCTCCGCGGCGGCTCAGCCGGCCACCGGCCGCACTTTCAGCCAGCACAAAGGCTGATGGAGTGGGTCGGTCTGGCCTGTTGTCCGGCTCGGGTATTCACAAGGGATCGGCTGAAGTAATGGAAGTTCGCACTGACCCATCAGCTAAGGCAAGCCATGAGCGGCTTCCCGAGACGATGAGTACGGGACTGAGCAGTTGCCAGTATAAATCCCAGCTGAGTGAGCTGAGAGCCCGAGCACGCAGGATTGGTATCGGCATCTCGAAAATCGGAACAGGGGCGGGAGCAAGATTATTCCTATACTACTTAGAATTCGGCCTGCCCGTCAAAGGAAAATGCTCCGATGGACTCAATATCACTTCGGCATCGAAACTCATAAATATAGCCGAGAAAGTTAGAAATCCGGATTACAGGCACAAGCGGAGAGGAAAAATCAGAGCGGCAACGGAGGCCGCCGGAAATTCCCAGCATGGCTAGGAGCGTCGCTTCTTGAGATCGGGGGGCGAGTGAAATTGTGACGTCGGCTTTCCTACGGTGGCCGCTTACAAGCGGCCCCGCGGAAATCTACCCGACGCGGTCGTCGGTCACTGCCGCATCAACAGCCTGGAAGCGGACCTTCCCTGGGCCGGCACTGAGTCGGACGCGGCGGTTCGGCGCGTGCTGATCCCAGATCGGCTCGTGGCGCACCTGAGACCCACAAGCTGGGCTGCTGCAGCGTCCGCTTCAGAGAAGCCACGAGCGGTAGCCGAGTGACCAAGAAGAACGGCAAGCACGCAAGAATTGCAGACTGTCCTAAATCATATCGTATCATATCCACGTTATCGGTATTTGTGTCCTCATTCCCGCTGTCGCGCCGCGACACCTCCAAGCTTGGGTGCGGGTGAATCGGCCATCTCGATCCCGACGTCACCGAGTCCGCGGAACTCTCCAACAAGCTCGGCCTTGATGATGGAGCAGCGGCGTCCTTTCCCTGCTGAGCCTCAGCCTTCAGAACCCTTCACGGTGACGCGGTCATCGACGTGCGCGGCCGTAGGACGGCCCTGCTTTCCATGGACAGGTGAGTGGCGAGCCTTAGACCGCCTGCCCACCTCGACCTGGCATCTGGTCGGCCGGCGACCGCCCGGCTCTTCAGTAAAAGCGGCGCGCCTGTACGCGCCTCGACCTTAGTGAATTCTGCTCAACCTCCCGACAAACTGGGCTCATCGCCGCAGATGCATCTTCGCGATCGGACCCGAGTTAAGACACCGTCACGAAACACGAGGATCTGGCCCACCACCGGCGGAGAACGGGCGTCGACACGCGTCCTGCCGTCCATCCTTGCCCCGCGCCAATTCTTGAAATGGGTTGAATTCACATGACATCTCAACGCCCACTCGCCCTTGTCACAGGTGGTTCCTCGGGCATCGGCTTCGAGCTCGCCAAGCAATTCGCTCAGAACGGCTTCGACGTCGCCATCTCCGGCTCCAGCGGCAAGGTGCATGACGCTGCGGCCGCCCTGCGCGACCTCGGTGCGGAGGCGTACGCCCACAAGGCCGACGCCGCGACCTACGAGGGCGTCGAGGGCTTCTGGACCTTCGTCACGAGCCTCGGCCGGCCGGTCGAGGCCGCAGCACTCAATGTCGGCATCGGCATCGGTGGCGCCTTCGTCGACAACGACCTGGAGGACGAGTTCCGCCTCATCGCCATCAACGTCACCGGAACCGTGCACCTCGCCAAGCGCGTCGTGCAGCACATGGTCCCGAACAAGCGGGGCCGCATTCTGATCACCTCCTCGGTTTCGGCCACCCTGCCGACCCCGTACGAGACGGTGTACGGTCCCTCGAAGGCGTTCGGCTTCATGTTCGCGGAGGCCCTGCGCGAGGAACTGCGCGACACCGGCGTGACGGTCACCGCGCTGCTGCCGGGCGCCACCGACAGCGAGTTCCACAAGAACGCTGGTATGGCCAACAGCGCCATCGGCGACATGAAGAAGAACGACAAGACCCTAGTCGCCCGGCAGGGCTTCGAGGCGCTCATGAACGACGTTGACCACGTCGTCGGCGGCGACGAGGACACCAAGCAGCAGGTCGTCAAGAACCGCACCACGCCCGAGCCGGAGAAGGCCGCCCGCCACGCCAGGATGACCAAGCTTCGGGGCTGAGAGGCGTCGCAGTGAGCTACCTCCCGGACCCGGTGACGGTCGTCGCCGGCGCGTCCTCCGGGATCGGCGCCGCCAAGCAGCATCGGTGAGGCGTCCGCTCCGATGGGACGCGGGCGCGGATCAAGGTCGTTCCGATCACGGTGGCGCTGGTGCTCCTCGTCCACCTCGGTGAGCCTCCGAGGGGCATCCCCTGTGACGGGACCGCGACGCAGTTCACCAGACGCAACGGATCACCGCAGGATCGCAAGCCTCGATGACGCGAATGCATCCCTTCAACCGCGTGCTCGCGGCGACAGCCTCGCTTGCGGCCCTCACCCTCGCCGCGGACGCCCAAAACCTGTCGCCGGCCGCCGAGGGGTTCACCTTGATCCCTGAAAAGCCGTCGTCGGTATTCGTGGACGCGACGGCGACGCACGTCCCGGCGGGGCCGGTCCTGCACGTGACCGACTCGGTCTTCGTGGACGTCGACCACGACGGCGACCTCGATGTCGTGGTCTCCCTCGAACGCGGCATCAACCGCCTCTACCTCAACGATGGGAAGGGCCGGCTGACGCACAAGCCCGGGGCCTTCGGTACCGTGCAGCATGACAGCGAGCACGTTCGGGCCGCCGACTTCAACGGCGACGGCAATATCGACGTCGTGTTCGTCGCCGAGGAGGACGAGGCGCACCAGCTGTTCCTGGGCGACGGACGCGGCGGGTTCACGGATGCCAGCGACCGCCTGCCGGCGACGAGCCAGGGCAACGCGCTCGCCGTCGGCGACGTCGATGGCGACGGACGTCCCGACATCGTGATCGGGAGTACGGGCGAAGTCGGCCAAGCGGCCGGCGACCCGGTCCGGCCGGCGCACAACCTCCTGTTCCTCAATGATCCGCGCCGCCCCGGGCATTTCATCGACGCGGGCCGGACCCATCTGCCCCAGGGGAACGACCAGGCGGAGGGCATCGCCCTCGCCGACATGGACGGGGACGGCGACCTCGACATGGTCGTGGCGAGCCCCCACCACGCGAACCGCCTTCTGATCAACGACGGATCCGGCCATTTCAGCGACGCGTCGGACCGCCTGGACCTGCGCGTCCCGCTGGAGACGCGCGACGTCAAGGTCGTCGACGTGAACGGCGATGGCCGCAAGGACATCGTGTTCTTCAACCTGACGAGCAACAACGGCGGCTGGGTGAAGGACCCGCAGACGCGGCTGCTCATCGACGACGGCACCGGCCGCTACCGCGACGAGACCGAGGCGCGCCTGCCCGCGCACCGGTTCTCGAGCTGGGCCGGCACGGTCGTCGACTTCAACGGCGATGGGGCGCCGGACCTTCTGGTCGGCGCGATCCAGGTGCCCGGGTTCGTCCCCCTGCAACTGCGCGCCTGGCAGAACGACGGACAGGGCCGCTTCCGGGACGTCACCCTGGACGTGGTGCCCGGCATCACCGTCGGCCGTAGCTGGAACATGGGCCAGGGCGACCTCGACGGGGACGGGAAGCCCGACATCCTGATCGGCGGATGGGGGACGCAAGCGCGCCTGCTGCTCACCGATGTGGCGGCCTACCGGGCCTCGCTGCCGCCCGCCGAGCGTCCCGGCCCCCGGCCGCGATGAGGGCCGAGGCCGTCAGCCCGGCGTCCCGGCCGAGCGCGGCGCGGTCGAGGCCCGAGACCGATGTCCTGCAACGATCTGAACGGAGGAGCGACATGCGCGAGACCTGGGACGCCGTCGAGATCGAATGGGGCTCCGCCGAGGTCGAGCCCGGCATCCGCATCCACCACGGGGTGGCCGGGACGGGCGAGCGCACGGTGCTGCTCGTTCACGGCTATCCGGAGACGGCCTATGCCTGGCGCCGGGTGGTTCCCCGGCTCGTCGCGGCGGGGCTGCGCGTCGTGCTGCCCGATTATCGTGGCGCAGGCGGCTCCACGAAGCCGCCCGGCGGCTACGACAAGCACAGCATGGCCGGCGACCTGCACGCGCTTCTCTACGACCATCTCGGGCTCACCGGGCCGGTGACGGTCGTCGGGCACGACATCGGGATGATGGTAGCCTACGCCTTCGCCCGCCGGTTTCCGGCCCGGACCGAACGCCTCGTGGTGATGGAGGCGCCCCTGCCCGGCACCGCCGCCTACGAGGAGAGCCTGCGCAACACCGACCGGCTCTGGCACTTCCAGTTCCACCGGGCGCCCGACCTGCCCGAACTCCTCACCGCCGGGCGCGAGCAGCTCTACCTGGAGCGCTTCTATCAGGATCTCGCCTTCGACACGGAGGCCATCGGCCTGGACGCGGTCGCCCGCTATGTGCGCGCCTTCTCGCGTCCCGGCGCCATGCGGGCAGGCTTCGAGGTCTACCGCGCCTTCCCGCTCGATGCCGAGCGCAACCGCGCCGACCTCGACCGGGACGGGAAGCTGAAGCGCCCCGTGCTGGCGCTCTCCGGCGCGCACAGCGCCTTCGCGCCCATGACCGAGGGCATGATGCGGGAGGTCGCCGACGACGTGACCTTCCGGACCATCGACCGGGCCAACCACTGGGTGCCGGAGGAGAATCCCGAGGCGCTCGCCGCCGCCATCACGGCATTCCTGTAACGCATCGGACGTCGCACCCATGAAGCCCAGCCTGATTCTCGCCGCCCTGCTCACCGGGACGACGCTCGTTCATGCCGCCGAGGGCGCCAAGGCGGAGGGGCCGAAGACCGAACAGCAGCCCCGCCCGTGGGCGGAGCGCCCGCCGGTCGATCCCACCCTCCTGGTCGAGCAGGCGAGCCGGGAGCCCTTCACCGAGCCGAACGACCTCCCCCTCTTCCCCGGCCTGCCGCCCACGGCGCCGGTGCAGCGTCAGCCGACGCCGCGCGAGGTGCCGCCCGAGGGACAGATCCTGGAGGGGCGCCCGGCGGTGAACCCCACCCAGCAGCCGGCTTTCCCCGGGCAGACCCGCGCCGCCGCGGTGCGCACCGCGACGCCCATCGAGGAGCGGGTCGTCGCCCGGGGGCTCTCCCATCCCTGGTCGCTCGCCTTCCTGCCGGACGGGCGCATGCTCGTCACGGAGAAGAGCGGAACCCTGCGGATCGTCACCCAGCGGGGCGAGGTCTCCGCGCCCGTCGGCAACGTGCCGCCGGTGCTGTTTGCCGGCGATTGCGGGCTGCTCGCGGTGCTCGTCGATCCGGATTTCGCCACCAACCGGCTGATCTACCTGTCCTTCGTCGGCTACCGGCCCAAGGGGCACGCGCTGATGGTCGTCAGAGGCCGCCTGTCCGACGACGACGGGGCCATCGAAGGGATCACCCAGCTCCTGACCCTGCCGGCGCACACGGGCATCAACCACTACGCGGGCGGCATGGTCATCGGCCATGACGGCAAGCTCTATCTCGGCACCTCCGAGTGGATTTCGGACGAGACGCGCATCGCCGCGCAGTTGCCGGCCTCGCCGATGGGCAAGATCCTGCGCATCAACCGCGACGGGTCGATCCCGTCCGACAACCCCTACGTCAACGTCAGCGGGGCCGAGCCGCGGGTCTGGTCGATCGGCCACCGCGACCCGGAGGGCCTCACGCTCGACCCGAAGACCGGCGGCCTCTGGATCAGCGACCACGGACCGCAAGGCGGCGACGAGATCGATCGCGTCGAGCCCGGCCACAATTACGGCTGGCCCCTGGTGGCCTACGGCAAGCGCTACGACGGCGGCCTGCTCGGCGGCGGCCGCACCCAGTTCCCCGGCACCGAACAGCCGGCCTATTACTGGGACCCTGCCATCGCCCCGGCCGGCATCACGTTCTACACGGGCGACCGCGTGCCGGAATGGCAGGGCAATCTCTTCGTGTCCGCCCTCGGCGGCCGGCATCTCGCGCGTCTCGTCATGGCGGACGGCAAGGTGACCGGCGAGGAACGCCTGCTGCTCTCCCACAACCAGCGCGTCCGCGACGTCAAGCAGGCTCCCGACGGAACCCTCTGGGTTCTCACCGACGACGCCGACGGGCGGCTGATCCGGCTGGCACCCCGCGGTTGACGGCGGCACGGAACGGCCATCCCTCCGCAGGGGACGGATCGTGGCGGGATGGGGTGGGTTCGGCCCAGCCGTCCTCAGGCGGAGCGCAGCACGATGCGCGTCAGCTCCGACGGTCTCCCCGGTCGCAGGGCGAAAACGAGGCAGAGCCTACCCGTCGAACGTTGCTCTCGATGCGGGGGAGCGGTGAGATCATCTCATTCTTCAATTTCATGCGCTGACCAGATGACCGGCCGTCGCGAAGCATCCGATGAAAGAGGCTCACCGGTCCGTTCAACCAGTTTGCTGCAGCCATCACGTCGGACGGCGGTTCTAGGCAGGACCGCGGAGGCGCTCCGCGATGCGGAACCTGGACGAAGACGATGGAAAAACAGTCGAAGCGCGTCGCCGTGACAGGTGGGCACGGGAAGGTCGGCAAGACGCTGGTCCCGTATCTGGCGGATAAAGATTACGAGGTCTTCGTCATCGATCGCGACGCGCCCTCCGACCCGAACGAGCTGGCGATGGTCGCCGACCTGACCGATTTCGGCCAGGCGCTCGACGCGCTGTCGTCGACCGGAGAGGACACCTATGCCCGGGCGGAGCCCAAGGCGTTCGACGTCGTAGTGCACCTCGCCAGCATCCCGCACCCGCGCATGCTGCCGGACAGCGAGGAGTTCCGGGTCAACATGATGACGACCTACAACGTCTTCGAGGCGGCCCGTCGGCTCGGGATCAAGGACGTCGTCTGGGCGGCCAGCGAGGTCGGCACCGGTGTGCCGTTCGACCGGACCGACGTGCCCTACGTCCCGGTGGACGAAGACTACCCGATGCGCGGCTACAACGTGTACGCGCTGACCAAAGTGCTGGGCGAGGAGATGGCGCGCCAGTTCTGCCTGAACGACCCGGACATGCGGATCACCTGCCTGCGGCTGTCGAACGTGATGGACCCGGAAGAGTACGCTCGATTCGAGGGTTGGCAGGACGATCCGACCCGGCGCCTCTGGAACATGTGGACGTACATCGACAACCGCGACGCCGCCCAGGCCATCGAGTGCGCGATCCGGTACGACGTGCGCGGCAAGGACGCGTTCTTCGTCACCAACGATGAGACGGTGATGCGCACGCCGACGGCAGACCTCCTCGATCGCTACTACCCGCAGGCGGAGCGGCGCAAGACGTTCACCGGCAACGAGGTGATCCTCTCCAACGAGCGGACCAAGCGCGTGCTCGGGTTCAAGCCGGCCCATCGGTGGACAGACGGTCGCTGAACGGCGGCAGGAGCGAGCGGCCCGAGCGGTCGAACTCCTGGGCGCGGCCGCCGGTTAGGCTGCCGCGCCACGATGGCCACTGGCGGGGGAAGCCTATCGCGATGATCGTCGGCTGCCTGTCGCCGCTGCCCGCGGAACTGCTCCCTCCCTGGCTTTGTCAGCAACGGCGTCGTGGATGAGTTCGATGCGGGCATCGAACCTCTGGAACTCGTCGGACTCTTCGAATATCCGCGCTCTCAAACCTCAGGCTTCGACGGTTGGCGGCTGCCGGGGGCTGGCTCGGCGACCATTCCGGTCTCTCGTGTTCCCCAGTGCCTCCGAATCGCCTCGGCAAGGAGCCTCAATCCGGTCGGCACCTGGCGACGTCCGGAGTAGTAGAGGAAGAAGCCCGGCCCGGGCGAGCACCAGTCGTCGAGCACCGTTTCAAGCCGGCCCTGGGCGAGGTTATCGGCGACCCGAGCCTCCAGGCAGTAGAACAGGCCGAGACCGGCCAGGACGGCCTCGACGGACCCCTCGGTCTCGTTGGTGACCATCGCTCCCGGCACGTCGAGTGCCCGATCCTCGCCATCCTTGTCGAACTCCCAGTGATAGATATGGCCGGTACCCAGGCGGATGCGGATGCAGGAATGCTGCATCAGGTCCTCGGGTATCCTCGGCCGCCCGCGCGCCTGCAGGTAACCGGGCGAGCCGACCACCACCCAGCGCAGGTCCGGCGTGAGGCGCTGCGCGATCATCTCCTCGGGCACGGTGCCACCGTAGCGGATACCCGCATCGAAGCCCGAGGCGACAACGTCGATGACGGCGTCGTTGACGTCGACCTCCACCTCCAGGCCGGGGTACTCCAGCAGGAGCCGCGGGAGGACGGGGTCGATCAGGAGGCGGGCGGCGTCGCGCGGGACGCTGAGGCGGACCCGGCCGGCAGGGCTCTCGCGGAATCGGTTGAGACCGTCTAGGGCGTCGCCGATCTGCTTGAAGCTTTGGTCGAGCTCCTCGAACAGGGCCATACCCGCGGCGGTCGGCACAACCGAGCGGCTCGTCCGGTTCAGGAGACGGACCCCGAGCCGGGTCTCCAGGCCTTTCATGGTGTGGCTGAGCGCCGAGGCCGTCAGGCCGAGTTCGGCCGCCGATCGGCGGAAGCTGCGGTTCCGCGCGATGGTCATGAAGACGTTGAGGTCGGACAGGTCGGACTTGTTGAACGCCACGCGCGATGCTCTCCGCCTGACCGGAAGCACTTGGCCTCCGGGCTGCCCGGGCATCAACGTTCGTCCGAGCTCACCCTTCCATGAGCTGTGCACAACGGTGGCGTGGGCTCGGCTTCAGGGGCGAGCCAGGGCTTCCATCAAGCGGGAGAACGCCGCGCGCCATGCGGGATGCCAGCACGAGATGACCGACCGGTTCTCGATCATGTCGTCGGCCGACCACAGCTACGCGCCCCCATCAGCAGATGAAGGAGGAACTCGGCCTCGACCACTTCGAGTGGCCGGTCCTGGACGAGGCCGCATCGCCACGTACCGATGACGATGATGGCCTGCGCCTCCCTGCAGTCCCGCCGCCTCGAAGCGGCGGGGCGGACAAGGAGGACGCCGCTGCCCCGTCGCTGCCACCCTTGTAACGCCGCGCTCGGTCGGCCGCCCTGATAGCGACCTGAAGGCGTGTTAGCGCGTCAGAGTACCGGCCTCGGCGACGATGCGCGGGGCCGTCGGAGCCGTCGGAGCCGCAATGGTCAGGTTCGGCGTCGTGGTCAGCTCGGAAGCCGGCCGGACAGCGGCCGTGACGCGAGCCTGCTCACGGTAGAGCGGGGGCGTCAGGTCGATGCGGTCTTCAGCCATCGCCGAGCCGGCAGCGGCAGCAGAGGCGAGAACGGCAAGAGCGAGACGCTGAATGGTGCGCATGGTTTGTCTCCGTCGTGGTCGACCCGGAGGGGCAACCGATGCGGATATTGAACCACGATTTTGTGCGGTGCGGTCTGCAAATTGCGCAGCGCACCATAGTGCACGCGGCCGCATGCCATGACAGGTATATTGCAATCTCCCAGGGAGATTCGACCGAGCGCCAGTAATAGAGCTATGCGTGCAGTACCTGAATAGATTTTCTTGCGCCCATCTCAAAATTTATTATCGTGCGCGATAGTGCAGAACCACCCGAACTTTTCTGCCGAGGTATCGGTCACGACCCGCTCGCGATCCGGCGCTCGGCAAAGGGCGAAATTCTGCGGCCCAGGCTCAGCCTGCCGCAAAGCTCTCACCGGCCCGCCACCGCGGACGCGCCGAGCCTGCCGAATGCGAGGCGGAGGTCGGCGTCGCGTCGAGGGCAAGATCTCAAGCCGAACAGCCCACACACCGACGCGAGACACGGCACGACATACTGTGTTCGGCGCACGTTTTCCGCCGACCGAGTGTCGATCGATGGCGGGCAGGCCGATTGCGGCCAACCGACAGGCAACATCGGAGGAACCGGCACGTTGGCCGGGATGCGCTGGATGATCGCCCTGATGCTCGTGCTGCTCCGCTTCGGCCCCGATGTCTTTGTGGCGGCCAGCGCAGCAGCCGCACCGTCACCCGGATCGGCCGAACCGGCTGCGCCCAAGTGGCTCGTCAGCCCGCCCGCGGGCGTGGTCCTGCGATAGGCCGACACCTGCACCCGGCTGTCGGAAGCCGCGAACCGGCACCGAGGGGCGCTGACCGGCCCGCGTCATTGCCAGCATCGATGCAGCGTATCGCTCACATCCGTTTGAACGATGGTGCACCGCACATAATCTCCCGCAACAGGTCACCGATCCTGAGAATAGAGAGAAAGCAGCACCATCACCGTCCATACCTTCGTTCTTGCCGCCCTCGCGGCGACCACCGTCCTCGGCGCTGCAACAGCGGACGAGCGCATCGATCTTAAGCCGACGCTCTATCGTGAGCAGGCCCGCACCACCGCTTCCGTGCGTCCGACTGCCGAGCAGACCACGACCCCGCGCTTGGAGCCCGCGGCCCCGGCCACTCCGCGGGTCGTCGCCGGGGCAAGCGCCCGCTGAAGGTCTCCGCATCGCCCCGGAAGGCTCGCCCCTGAGGACAGGGGCGAGCCTCACCCGCGGCGTGCCTCACGCGACCACGCGGTCCACGGCGTCACGGGCACGGTGCTACGGCCGATCAAGAAAGCTCAGGAGGGCCTTGGTCACGGCATCGGTGCGCGTGACACTGTGGGCGTGGCCGCCATCGGGCATGAGGTCGAGCCGTCCGTTCGGCAAGCCCGCGGCGAGCCGCTCCGACGCGGTGAAGGGTACCAGCACATCGTCGCGCGCGGCCATCAGCAGCGTCTCGTGGGGGATCGCGCCGAGGTGACCCGTCAGGTCGAAGGCCTCCAGGGCGGCGATGCGCGCCAGCACCGTGTCGGCACCGGGGAAGTGCGCCAGCGCCTGCGCTTCATCCGCCGCGAGGCGGTCCGCGTTGGTCGAGATCCAGGGGGCCGGATACAGGAAGATCGCCTGCGCCCGAACGAAGGCCTCGGGACCGGCCTGCGTCAGCAGCGCCTTGCGGGCCGCGAAGCAGCGCCGGGTCGCCGGGTCCATCACGTCCCAGCCGTTGATGACGACGATGCGCCCGACCCGCTCTGGGCAGGCGAGCGCGAGTTGCAGGGCGATCAACCCGCCTAGCGCGTGCCCGACGATATCGGCCGTCCCGATCTCGAGCCGGTCGAGGAGGGCGCGCACGTCCTCGGCCATGGCCGGAATGTCGTGGCCGGGCTCCAGCGGTCCGGCCGAACGGCCGGTCCCGCGATGATCGTAGGCGACGACCCGGAAGCGCTCGGCGAGCGCCGGCATCTGCGGCGTGAAGTAGCCCGCCGATCCGCCGAGCCCCGGCGAGAGCAGGACGGTCCGGCCCTCGGCCCGGCCGTGAATCTCGTGATGGACCTGCGCGATCATCCGCTCAGGCAGCCCCTCAGCCGGCCTTGCCGAGATGCGCCACCGAGGCGATCTCGACCAGCGCCTCGGGCTTCACCAGCCCGCACTGGATGCAGTAGCGCGCCGGCTTCTCGCCCGGAAAGTAGGCCGCGTAGACCGCGTTGATCGCGGCGTAATCGGCCCAGTCCTTGAGGAAGATGTGGTTGAAGGTGACGTCGTCCATGGTGCCGCCCGCGGCCTCGACGACGCCCTTGATCGTCTCCAGCACGTGGCGGGTCTGCGCCCCGGCATCGCCCACATGCACGACGTTGGCCTCGGCATCGAGCGGCAGGGTGCCCGAGACGTAGAGCACGCCGTCGGCCAGCGTTCCGGGCACGTAGGGGGCGAGCGGCTTGCCGGTGCCGGGCGGAATCACGACGGTCTTGGGCATGGTCTCACGTTTCCCTGTTCAGGCCCGTTCGGCCGCGCGGCTCGGTTCCGCTGCGAGCGCCGCCGTCAGGGCCGCGACGTCGGAGACCCAGCCGAAGAACGTCTCGATGTTGCGGAGCGCGCCCTCCTGCAGGCTCGGCGGCCCGGCCTGGTGCGTGGCGTCGGCGAGCACGACGCCGAAATACTCGCGGTGGTAGCCGTCGCGCAGGGTCGATTCCACGCACACATTGGTGGCGATGCCGGTGAAGATCAGGGTGCGGATGCCGCGCGCCCTGAGCATGCTGTCGAGGGGGGTGTTGTAGAAGCCGCTGTAGCGGGGCTTGGGCAGGACGATGTCGCCCGGCTCCGGCCTCAGCGCGTCGACCAGTTCGTAATCCCAGCTGCCCCTGGCGAGCAGCCGCTGGTTCATCTCGGGGCGCCGACGCATGGTCTTGAGCGCGTTCGACTTGTGCCAGTTCGGCGAGCCCGGGCCGCCGGCCTCGACGTAGTCGGCGTCCCAGCCGTTCTGGAACCAGATCACGCGGATGCCCGCCGCCCGGGCGGCGGCGACGGCCTGGGCGATCCGCGCGATGACCGGGCCGGTCGCCGAGACGTCGAAGCCGGCGAGATCGAGATAGCCGCCCGCGCTCGCGTAGGCGTTCTGCATGTCCACGACGATGAGCGCGCTCGTCGCCGGATCGAGCGCGATCGGCTCGGGCCGCGCGGCCAGAACCACGCTGCCGCAGCGGCCCGCCGGGTCGCGATACCCGGCCGGTGTCGCGTCTCCCATCACGCCACCTGCGCCATCGGTGCGCTGGCCGCGACGTGTCGGCGCGTCTCCATCAGCGGCTGGATCCGCTGCCCGAACGCGTCGAGCCCTTCGAGGAAGTCGTCGAAGACGAGGAGCACGCCGCCGGTGCCCGGCACCGTCATGACCGCGTCGAGGTGCCGGGCGACGGTGGCGTAGGAGCCGACCAGCGTACCCATGTTGATGTTCACCGCCGAGGTCGGATCGGCCATCTGGCGCACGTTGGTGTCGGCGCCGGACTTCGTGTCGGCCGAGCCCTGCAGGCCGAGCCAGGCGATCGCCTCGGCGTCGGCGCCGGCCTTGTAGTGCTCCCACTTGGCCTGGGCCGCCTCGTCCGTCTCGGCGGAGATGATCATGAAGAGCACGTAGGACGAGACCGCGCGGCCGGTCTTCGCCCGCGCCTCTTCCAGCCGCGCCACGGTCGGCGCGAAGGCGGTCGGGGTGTTGACGCCCTTGCCGAAGCAGAAATTGTAGTCCGCGTAGGCGGCGGAGAAGGCCATGCCGGCGCCGCTCTGGCCGGCGCAGATTAGCTTCATCGGCGCCTGCGGGCGCGGGCTCAGGCGGCAATCGTCCATCTGGAAGAACGCGCTCTTGCGATCGCTGCGGCCGGTCTCCCAGAGGTCGCGCAGGATCTGCGCGTACTCGGACAGGTACTCGTAGCGGCGGGCGAAATAGTCATCCCCGGGCCAGAGGCCCATCTGCGAGTATTCCGGCTTCTGCCAGCCGGTGATCAGGTTGAGGCCGAAGCGGCCGTTCGAGATCGAGTCGATGGTGGACGCCATCCGGGCGACGATCGCGGGCGGCAGGCACAGGGTCGGCGCGGTCGCGTAGAGCTTGATCCGGCTGGTGACGGCGGCGAGCCCCGACATCAGCGTGAAGGATTCGAGGTTGTGGTCCCAGAACTCGGTCTTGCCGCCGAAGCCGCGCAGCTTGATCATCGAGAGGGCGAAATCGAGCCCGTACCCTTCCGCCTTCAGCGTCACCTGCTTGTTCAGCGCGAAGCTCGGCATGTATTGCGGCGCGTTCTCCGAGAGAAGCCAGCCGTTGTTTCCGATCGGGATGAAGACGCCGATCTCCATAGGCTCGGTCATAGTCACCTCGCGCACCGCAGGAGCCGTCCGAAGACTTGCCCCATCGGGCAAGGTTGGCCAATCGAGCCGGATGGTCAAACGTCAAATCGCGGCGCCCGGCCGTTTGCACAAACTCTCCGCGGGCTGCCCAAGGGGTGGGCGGGGCCTGCCCGCGCGGGCGGCGATCACCCGAGCCGCAGCCCGCGCCGGGCCCTGCGCCGCTGCAGGTACAGGCTCGCGCCGAGCGCCGCACCGATCACCGCAAGCGACAGGCCGGTGGTGAGCGTGCCGAGCGCGTAGATCTCCGGCGTCGTCACGGTGGTCGTCAGGCCCTGCAGTTCCAACGGCAGGGTGTTGCGGCCGCCGATGGCCTGGCTCGTGCGGGCGAGTTCGTCGAAGGACAGGGTGAAGCCGAAGAGCGCGACGCCGACGAGCGAGGGCCCGAGGATCGGCACGACCACGTGGCGCAGGGTCTGGGGGCCGGTGGCGCCGAGGTCGCGCGCCGCCTCCTCGTAGGCCGGGTCGAACCGGTTGAAGACCGCGAACATGATGAGCAGCCCGAAGGGCAGCGTCCAGGTGAGGTGGGCCCCGAGCGCCGAGGTGTAGAGCCCCATCAGGGTGCCGTGCTCCTGCAGCCAGCCCCAGCCGGTCTCGGCGGCCGCCCATTTCACGGCGTCGTCGAGGAGCCGGAATTCCAGCCCGATGCCGAGCGACACGACGATGGAGGGCACGATCAGGCTCGCCACCGCGACCGTGAACAGGGCGCCCTCGCCGACGAAGCGCTTGCGGAAGGCGAGGCCCGCGAAGAACGCGATCCCCACGGTGAGCACCATCACGACGAGACCGAGGCGGAGCGAGCGCCAGAGCGCGCCCCAGATGTCGACGATGCCGGAGCCCGCCCAGAGCTTGCCGAACCAGTGCGTCGAGACCCCGTTCATCGGGAAGGTCAGGCCGCCCTGCGGGCCCTGGAAGCTGAGGACCAGGATGGTCAGCGTCGGCCCGTACAGGAAGGCGACGAACAGGGCGAAGAAGGCCGCGAGCGCGTAGAAGGCGGGGGAGCGGGGCCGGTCGCTCATGACGCTCACAGCTCCTTGCGCAGGTCGATGAGCCGCGTCATCGCGACGATCATCAGCATCACGGCGCCGAGCAGCACCACCGCGTTGGCGGCCGCCGCCGGAAGCTGGAGCGCCGACATCTGCACCTGGATGATCTTGCCGACCGAGGCGATCTGCTGGCCGCCCATGACGCCGACGGTGACGAAATCCCCCATCACCAGGGTGATCACGAAGATCGACCCGATGGCGATTCCGGGCTTGGCGAGCGGGATCACCACGTTCCACAGGGTCTGCCAGCCGCTGGCGCCGGCATCGTAGGCCGCCTCGAGCAGCGCGCGGTCGATGCGCGCCATGCTGTTGAAGATCGGCACGATCATGAAGACCGTGTTGAGGTGCACGAAGGCCAGCACCACCGAGAAGTCGGAGTAGAGCAGACCCTCGATGGGCCGCGCGATCAGCCCCAGCCCCATGAGCGTGTCGTTGACGAGACCGTTGCGGCCGAGCAGCGGGATCCACGAGATCATGCGGATCACGTTCGAGGTCCAGAACGGGATCGTGCAGACGAGGAAGAGCGCCATCTGCACGTTACGCGAGCGGACGTGGAAGGCGACGAAATACGCCACCGTGAAGCCGATCAGCAGCGTGAAAAGCCAGGTGAGGGCGCAGAACTTCAGCGTCGAGAGATAGGTGCGCAGGGTCGTGCAGGCGTTCTGCACGTCGAGGCAGCCCTCGAACACGTCGCGGTAGTTCTGCACCGTGAAGGACGGGATGATCTCGTACTCGTTGTACTCCCAAAAGCTGACCATGAGGGTCAGCAGGAGCGGCACGAGGAAGAAGACCGCGAAGACGAGCGCCATCGGCGCCGCCTGGAGATAGGCCAGGGCCCGCCGGCGGCGGGTCTTCGCGGTGAGGCTCGCGGCAGCGGCGGGCACGGTGGGCGCGTCCGCGAGAGCGGGGAGGGCGGCCTCCGTCACGGCGCCGCCCCCACGGGACAAGGCAGGTCCCTCACGCCGCGATGAACTCGTTCCACTTGCGGACCATGTAGGTGTTCTCGTCCATCACGGCGTTCCAGCAGGCGACGCCGCCCATGCGCGTCTCGAAGGAGCCGCCGTCGCGGGTGGCGCCGGCCTTCTCCAGCACGCTCCCGTCCGGCCCCTTGATGTCCTTCTCGGCGGGCTTGCCCTCCATCCAGTAGGCCCACTCGTAGGGCTCCATCTGCGCCTTGGCGGTCTCCAGCACCGCCGAGTAGTAGCCCTGGCGGTTGAGGTAGGCGCCGGCCCAGCCGGAGAGGAACCAGTTGATGAAGTCGTAGGCCGCGTCGAGCTTGCGGCCCGTCAGGGTCTTGGGCAGGCCGAAGCCCGACGCCCAGGCCCGGTAGCCCTCCTTGAGCGGCTGGTAGGTGCAGGCCACGCCCTGCGCGCGGACCTTGGTGACGGCGGGCGACCACATGGACTGGATCACGGTCTCGCCGGACGCCATCAGGTTCACGGACTCGTTGAAATCCTGCCAGAAGGCGCGGAACTGGCCGGCGCGCTTGGCCTCGATCAGCACCTTGATGGTGCGATCGATCTCGGCCTTCGTCATGTTGCCCTTGTCGGGGTAGGTGTAGTCGCCGGTCGCCTCGATCACCATGGCGGCATCCATGATGCCGATGGAGGGGATGTTGAGGATCGAGGCCTTGCCCTTGAACTCGGGGTTGAGCAGTTCCCGCCAGCTCGTGACCGGCCGCTTGATCAGGTCCGGGCGGATGCCGAGGGTGTCGGCGTTGTAGGTGGTCGGGATCAGGGTGATCCACTCGGTGGCCGAGCCGGCAAAGTTTTTCGAATTTTGTCCCTCAAGATAGAAGACCTTCTTGGGCGCCGTGCCCTGGTCGCCGATCTTCTTGCCGGCGACCTCGCCCCGGGTGAAGACCGGGGTGATGTTGTCGGTCTGCTTGATCCGGCGGGCGTCCATGCCCTGGATGTTGCCCGAGGGGATGAGCTTCTTGAGGCTGAAGTACTCGGTATCGACGAGGTCGAAGGAGTTCGGCTGCGTCACCACGCGCTTGGTCACCTCGTCGGTGACGACCGGGATGTACTCGATGGTGATCCCGAGATCCTCCTTCACCTTCCGGGCGATGTCGCCGGACTGGTTCACGGCGGTGCCGAGATAGCGCAGGGTCACGGGCTCGGCGGCGATCACGTTGGGAAAGCCGGTGATCGGTCCGGCACCGAGCGTCAGCCCGGCGGCACCCGCTCCCCGGAGCAGGGTGCGGCGGCTGAGCTTGATCGTGGTCGTCATACGGGGGCCTCGACGCAGGTGGAGTGAACGGATCAGGCGCTCAGGCGATGAGCGGCGGCGGCGTCCCAGCCCAACGGCACGGTCTGGCCGAGCGCCAGCGGCCGGTCCGCGTAGGCGCCGTCGCCGATGATCGCCGTGAGCGCGGCCGGCTCCCGGCCGCCGAGGCCGTCCGCCTCGAGGCCGACATGCACGCTGGTGCCCTGGTACTCGATGGACACGACCCGGGCCGGCACCGCCTCGGCGCCCGCCTCCGGGCCGAGGCGCATCCGGTCGGCGCGCACGGCGATCTCGCTGGCGTCGGGCAGCCGGATCACGTTGTGGCCGCCGATGAAGCGGGCGACGAAGGCGGTGGCGGGCCGCTCGAACACCGTGCGCGGGTCGGCCGCCTGCTCGATGCGGCCGCCATTCATCACCACCACGAGGTCGGAGAGCGCCATCGCCTCCTCCTGGCTGTGGGTGACGTGGATGAAGGTGAGGCCGAGCTCGGCCTGGATCCGCTTCAGCTCGGTCCGCATCCGCACCCGCAGGAACGGGTCGAGGGCCGAGAGCGGCTCGTCGAGGAGCAGGACCTTGGGGCCGGTGACGAGGGCGCGGGCGAGCGCCACGC
>NZ_BPQM01000172.1 GCF_022179245.1 Methylobacterium gregans | reverse complement strand
GAATGGACGAAGACCGGCCTGCTAGCGCGGGCCGGTCTTCGTCCATTCGAAACGTGGCTCGAGGTGCCCTGATCGGGCGGCCGCGGGCCGCGTCGTCGTTCGACGGACGCGCAAGGGCCGGACTCCACCGGACGCGCGGCAACCAGAAGACCGGGCCCCGGGCCCGGCACCGAACCCCCCGGTTCGGCACCATGGAGCGTTATCTTGGCCCGTATCGCAGGCGTCAACATCCCGACCGGCAAGCGCGTCGTCATCGCGCTGCAGTACATCCACGGCATCGGCCCCAAGAAGGCCGAGGAGATCACCGGCAAGGTCGGCATCCCGGCCGAGCGCCGCGTGAACCAGCTCACCGACGCCGAGGTGCTCCAGATCCGCGAGACGATCGACCGCGACTACATCGTCGAGGGCGATCTGCGCCGCGAAGTCTCGATGAACATCAAGCGCCTGATGGACCTGGCCTGCTACCGCGGCCTCCGTCACCGCAAGCAGCTGCCCGTCCGCGGCCAGCGCACCCACACCAACGCCCGCACCCGCAAGGGCAAGGCGAAGCCGATCGCCGGCAAGAAGAAGTAAGTTTTTGGACTCGGGAGGCCGTGCTTCGCTCGGCCTCCTCTCCGTCGTGCGGGTGTCCCTCTGTGGCCCCGGACAGGCGCCGCGATCCCGCAAAGGCGCGCCGCCAAATCCCAAAGAATCCCGAGCGCCTGGCATTACGGGCGTGCCTGAAGGACCGACGAGCAGAACATGGCCAAGGAACCGCAACGCGTCCGCCGCCGCGAGCGCAAGAACATCGTCTCGGGCGTCGCGCACGTGAACGCCTCGTTCAACAACACGATGGTGACCATCACCGACGCGCAGGGCAACACGATCTCGTGGTCCTCGTCGGGCGCGATGGGCTTCAAGGGCTCGCGCAAGTCGACCCCCTACGCCGCGCAGGTCGCCGCCGAGGACGCCGCTCGCAAGGCCGCCGAGCACGGCATGCGCACCCTCGAGGTCGAGGTCTCGGGCCCCGGTTCGGGCCGCGAGTCGGCGCTGCGCGCCCTCCAGGCCGCGGGCTTCACCGTCACCTCGATCCGCGACGTGACCTCGATCCCGCACAACGGCTGCCGTCCGCGCAAGCGTCGCCGCGTCTAATCGGGCGACCGACACGGCCCCGTCGCGGGGCCGTGCGACTGGGCGGGCGGAGTCGTTTCGGCGGCGCCGCCCTCAACCGCAAGCGAACGGGGAGATCTGCGTGACGGACAGCTCGAAGGCACTTCCAGGCGTCCTGCGTTGGCCGGTCGGCGACCTCACGGTTACGGTCCTCAACGACGGATACCTGCAGGGCTCCCTCGATCTGGTCGCGGGCATCTCCAAGGACGAGGCCGGCAGCCTTCAGGCGGCCGGCTTCCGCGCGCAGGATCCGCGGATCACGCTGAACGCCTTCCTGATCACCGGCCCGGGCCGCAAGCCCGCTCTGATCGATACCGGGATGGGCGGCCTCGGCGGTCCGACGCTCGGCCATCTGCCCGCGGCGCTGGCGCTCACGGGCGTCAAGCCCGAGGAGATCGGCACGGTACTGGTCTCGCACCTGCATCCCGACCATGTCGGCGGCCTGATCGACGACCGGGGGCAGGGGCTCTACCCGAACGCCGAGATCGTGCTGCACACCGACGAGGCGGCGCACTGGCTCGGCGAGGACGCGCTGGCGCGCGCGCCGGAGGGCGCCAAGGCCTATTTCGAGAACGCCCAGAAAGCGGTGGCGCCCTACGGCGGCCGCCTGCGCTATCACCGGGGCGGCGAGGTTCTGCCCGGCATCGAGGCCGTGCACCTGCCCGGCCACACGCCGGGGCACACGGGCTTCCGGATCGTTTCCGGGGACAAGAGCCTGTTCAGCTGGACCGACGTGGTGCATCTGCCCGCGATCCAGTTCAAGCAGCCGGAGGCCGGCATGGTCTTCGACGTCGACGTCGAGCAGGCGCGCGAGACCCGCAAGCGCATGCTGGACATGGTGGCGAGCGACCGCAGCTTCGTGGCCGGCAACCACCTCGAATTCCCCGCGCTCGGCTACGTGGCGCGGGACGGGGCGGCCTACAGCTTCGTGCCGGAGCTCTGGGTCGCCGCGCAGTAGGTTTCATTCAGGGACCGGTTCCGCAGGCGGGGGCAGCCCGGCGGACCGGCCGAAACGCGTGGCGTCCCGGGGCGCGGCGCGTGAGAGGCGAGAGGTAGGACCGTGGTCATTCAGAAGAACTGGCAAGAGCTGATCAAGCCGAACAAGCTGCAGGTGACGACCGGCGACGACCCGAAGCGCGTCGCCACCGTCGTGGCCGAGCCGCTGGAGCGCGGCTTCGGCACCACCCTCGGCAACTCGCTCCGCCGCGTGCTGCTCTCCTCGCTCCAGGGCGCGGCCGTCACCGCCGTCCAGATCGACGGCGTGCTGCACGAGTTCTCCTCGATTCCGGGCGTGCGCGAGGACGTCACCGACATCGTCCTGAACATCAAGACGATCGCGATCCGCTCGCAGTCGGACACCCCGAAGCGCATGACGCTGCGCAAGACCGGCCCGGGCCTCGTCACGGCCGGCGACATCGCGGTCACCGGCGACGTGCAGGTGCTGAACCCCGACCTCGTGATCTGCACGCTCGACGACGGCGCCGAGATCCGCATGGAGTTCACGGTCGCCACCGGCAAGGGCTACGTCCCGGCCGAGCGCAACCGCCCCGAGGACGCGCCGATCGGCCTGATCCCGGTCGACTCGCTGTTCTCGCCCGTCACCAAGGTCTCCTACCGCGTCGAGAACACCCGTGAGGGCCAGGATCTCGACAAGGACAAGCTGACCATGACGGTCGAGACCAACGGCGCGGTCTCGCCGGAGGACGCGCTGGCCTACGCCGCGCGCATCATCCAGGACCAGCTGCAGGTCTTCGTGAACTTCGAGGATCCGCGGAAGGAGGAGGCCGCCCCGCTCGCGCCGCAGCTGCCCTTCAACCCGGCGCTGCTCAAGAAGGTGGACGAGCTGGAGCTCTCGGTCCGTTCGGCGAACTGCCTGAAGAACGACAACATCGTCTACATCGGCGACCTCATCCAGAAGTCCGAGGGCGAGATGCTGCGCACGCCGAACTTCGGCCGCAAGTCGCTCAACGAGATCAAGGAAGTGCTCGCCGGCATGGGCCTGCACCTCGGCATGGACATCCCCGGCTGGCCGCCGGAGAACATCGAGGACCTCGCCAAGCGCTTCGAGGAGCACTACTGAGGGGGGCGAAGCCGCCCCGGCCTTGACTTGGGCGGCGCATCTCGGCGCCGTCGCGCTCGACCTCCCGCCCCAGCGCAGCCGGGGCGGGCAGTCCCAAAAGATCCCGCCGCGGGGTTATGCGGAGAACGAAGACGCCTCTTGAGGAGGCACCGGCCGTTCCTTGGCACGGCGGCCGGCAGCATACGGAAAGGCCAGCACAATGCGTCACGGTTACCGCGGTCGCCGCTTCAACCGCACGGCCGAGCATCGCAAGGCGATGTTCGCCAACATGTCCGCCGCGCTGATCAAGCACGAGCAGATCATCACCACCCTGCCGAAGGCGAAGGACCTGCGTCCGGTCGTCGAGAAGCTGATCTCGCTCGGCCGCACCGACAGCGTCCACACCCGCCGCCTGGCGATGGCGCAGCTGCGCGACGCCGACATGGTCAAGAAGCTCTTCACGGTGCTGGGCCCGCGCTACCAGGGCCGCCCGGGCGGCTACTGCCGCATCATGAAGGCGGGCTTCCGCCACGGCGACAACGCCCCGATGGCCGTGATCGAGTTCGTCGACCGCGACGTCGACGCCCGCGGCAAGGATTCGGGCCCGTCCCAGGTCGCCGACGCGGCCTGAGCCGGTTCGGCACCAGCGGTGTTCCACGGAAGGCGGCCCCCCGGGGCCGCCTTCTTCATGTCGGGGGCGACCGCGTGCAGGATGCTCCGTACCGATAACGGCGGCGCATATGGCGACAGCTCTGCGCCGGGCCGCCGAACGGCCGCTGGCGGTGCGGCACATCAATGCCTCGATCCCCGACCCGGTCGATGCCGCGGCGCTGCCGGCGGCACTGAACGCCCCCGATGCTGCGTGCCCGCCGGATCTCTACGCCTTCTTCGACGAGGTCGAGGTCGAGACGCTCAGCGATCTCGCCCGCAGCGGCGCGGTCGGCTACGCGGCCCTCGCGCAGGGCGCGCGACGCTGCCTGCCGCCGGATGATGCCACACGGCTCGGGCTCGATGAGCGCGCCTGACTCGCAGTGGCGTCGGCGGCTCGATCGCGCGCTCCCGGTTCTCGATCTCGGCCGACGCGTGCTGCACGAGGCGATCGGGTTGGCTGGCACCCCTTGAGCGCCGCCCCGCCGGCCCTCAGGTCAGCAGCGCCGAGAGCCGCCGCGCCAGCTCAGCCGACTGGAAGGGCTTGGCCAGGACCGGCAGGTCCTCGGGGATCTCGATCGCGTCGGCGTGGCCGGTGAGGATCAGGACCGGCAGGTCCGGCCAGCGCGACCGCACGAGGTTCGCCAGGTCGACGCCGCTCATCCCCGGCATGGCGAGATCCGCCACCACGAGGTCGAAGGCCTCGCGCTCCAGGATCGCGACGGCCGCCGCGCCGCTCTCGGCCTCGGTCTCGCGGTAGCCGAAGCGGCGGACGAAGGAGGCGGTGACGTGGCGCACCTCCGGGTCGTCGTCCACCACGAGGACGCGGGCGGGCCGGCTCGCCAGGGGGATGTCCGCGTCCTCGGCCACCTCGGCCTCGGCCGCGCCCTCGGCGCAGGGCAGGGCGAGCTCGACGCGGGTGCCGCGCCCGACCGTGCTCTCGATGTTGAAGCGGCCCTTCGACTGCTGTGCGAGGCCGAACACCATGGCGAGTCCGAGCCCGGTGCCCTGGCCGACCGCCTTTGTGGTGAAGAAGGGCTCGCAGACCCGCTTCAGGATCTCGGGCGGGATGCCGCTTCCCTCGTCCGTCACGCTCACCCGCACGTAGGCGCCCGGGGCGAGGTCGGGGTCGTCGGCGATGACGAGCCGGTCGGTCGCCACCACGATCGTGCCGCCGTCCGGCATCGCGTCGCGGGCGTTGATGCAGAGGTTCAGGACCGCGAGCTCGAGCTGGTCGGGGTCCACCTGCGCGGCCGGCAGGTCCGCGGCGAGGTCGGTCCGCACGCTCACCAACCCGCCGAGGCTGCGGCCGAACAGGTCGCTCATGCCGGTGATGAGCGCGTTCACGTCGGTGGCGCGGGCGTGCAGGTCGTGGGTGCGGCTGAAGCTGAGGAGGCGCTTCGTCAGCGAGGCCCCGCGCTCGGCCGCCCCCCGGGCGTTCTCGATCAGGCGCTGGACGCGGGGCTGGCCCTCGACCTTCGGCACGGCGAGTTCCAGGCTGCCGAGGATCGCGGTGAGCAGGTTGTTGAAGTCGTGCGCGATGCCCCCGGCGAGCGTGCCCAGCGCCTGCATCTTGTCGGACTGGCGCAGGCGCGCCTCCAGGCTCTTCTGCTCGGTGACGTCGCGCTCGATGGTGGCGAGGTGGGCGACGGCGCCTGCGGCGTCGCGGATCGGCACCCGCACCACCTGCGTCCAGCGCTCGGCCCCGGCGGGCCCCTCGGAGACGAGGACGTTGCCGACTTCGCCGGAGCGGATCGCGGCCACGTCCGCCGCCGCGCTCGCGGCGGCCACGGGACCGAGATCCACCTCGCGCCGGCCGAGGCTGTCGGCGACCGAGCGGCCGAGGAGCGCCGCCTTGCGGGCGTTGAGGCGCACGAAGCGGCCGTCCGCGTCCTTGAAGGAGATCGCCTCGTCGGCGTGGTCGAGCAGGCCGCGCAGCAGGGCCCGCTCGGTGGCGAGATCCCGCCCGAGCCGGTGGCGGTCGAAGGCGGTGCGGACGGTGCCGCGCAGGAGCCCCGCGTCCCAGGGCTTCGTGACGTAGCCGATGATGCCGCCGCGGTTGAGCGCGGCGATCACCGCCGTGATGTCGGCGTAGCCCGTGAGCAGGATGGCCTGGGCGTCGTGGAAGGTGCGCGCCTCGGCGAGCAGCGCGTCGCCGGTCATGCCCGGCATGCGCTGGTCCGAGATCACCACGGCGATGTCTGGCTCGGCCCGCAGGATCTCCAGCGCCTCGGCGGGCTTCGGGCTGGTGAGGACCCGATACGCGTCCTCGAACAGATCCTCGAGGGCGATCAGGATGTCCGGCTCGTCGTCGACGGCCAGGATCGTGCCGCGATTCGCCGCCAAACCCGCCCCGTCCTCTCGGAAAGCGTCCTGGATACCGTGCGTCATGCGTCCACAGCCTGCCGCGGGATCCCGATCACGAAGCAGGCACCACCCCCGGGGGCCGTCTCCACACTGAGCACGCCGCTATGCGCCTGAACGACGCTGTAGGCAATCGCGAGGCCGAGTCCGGTGCCGGATCCAACCGGCTTGGTGGTGAAGAACGGCTCGAAGATCTTCTCGCGCAGATCCTCCGGGATGCCGGGGCCGGTATCGCAGATGCGGATCTCGTCGGTCTCCTCGCTCGCCCGGGTGGCGACCCGGATGGTGCCGCCCTCGGGCATCGCGTCGGCGGCGTTGGAGAGGATGTTCATCACCACCTGGTTGAGCAGCGCGGGGGTGCAGCGGATCTCGGCCCGCCCGGCGAAGTCGCGCTCTACCGCGATGCCGGTTCCGAGCTTGTGCTGGATCAGCGCCAGCACGGTCTCGATCGCCTCCGGCACATTGACGAGAGCCCGCTCGCCCTCGTCGAGGCGCGAGAACTTGCGCAGGTTGAGCACGAGATCCTGGATCCGGGTCAGGCCCATCCGCATGGCGCCGACTCGGTCGCGGGCCTTGGCGAGACCTTTCGCGCCGCGCTCGTCGCCGGGCGTGGGCAGCTCGCCGAGAAGGCGCTCGACCGTGCCCTGGTGGGCCAGGATGAAGGCCAGCGGGTTGTTGATCTCGTGGGCGATGCCCGCGACCAGTTCGCCGAGCGATGCCATCTTGGCGGCCTGGACGAGCTTGGCCTGCGCCTCGGTCAACCGGCGGTTGGCCGTGGCGAGGTCGCTGTTGGCCTGTTCCAGCGCGTCCGCGAGGCTGGCACGCGCCTCCGCCGCCTCCGCCTCGGCGCGGGCGCGCTCCACCGCCCGCTCGCGGACGCCGAACTCGCCCGCGATGCGGCGGTCGTCCTCCTCCAGCAGGCGGCGGCGCACGAGGCCGCGCACCCGCAGCGCCAGTACTTCGGCGTCGCTCTTCGCCACCACGTCGTCGGCGCCGGCCGCGTAGGCGCGCACGAGGAAGTCCTTGGCCGGCATCGAGCCCGAGATGCCGACGAGGTGGAAGCCCGCCCCGTCCGCCCGGCTGGCGCGGCGTGCATCGACCGCCCGGCACAGGTCCAGCCCGTCATAGGCTGGGCTCAGCAGGTCAAGGGTGACGCAGTCGAAGGGCTCGCCCTCTTGGTCGAGGGCGGCGAGCGCGTCCGCGGGCCCGTCCGCCGTGGTGACGGCGTGGCCCTCCTGGCCGAGCAGGCCCGCCAGAAAGGTACGGTAGGTGGCGCTGCCGTCGATGACGAGGACGCGCCCGCGCCGGAACCCCGCCGCGCCCGGCGCCTCGGAAGCGCCGGGCTTGCCGCGCTCGCGCAGCAGCGCGCGGATGCGCAGGACCAGGAGGTCGCGGTCGTCGGACTTGGCGACGTAGGCGTCGGCGCCGCTCTCCAGGCCCTGGCGCTCGCCCTCGCGGGCCCCGGTCAGCATCAGCAGCGGCAGCGCCCGGGTACGCAGCGAGAGGCGCATCTGCCGGGTCAGCTCGTCGCCGTTCATGCCGGGCAGGTGATAATCGGCCACGACGAGGTCGGGCAGTTCCTGGTTCAGGTGGTCGAGGGCGGCCTCCGCGGTCGGCACGCGCGCGACCGCGAAGCCGCTCCCTTCGAGCAGCAGGCGCAGCTCCAGGGCCTGAGTCTCCGAATCCTCCACGAGGAGGATGCGCGGGGGCGGAGCGGGCTCCGCAGCGGCGCTCACGGGGCTGCCTCGGGATCGACCAGGCGCAGGATCTGGCCCGCCACCTTGTCGAGGGGCAGGACGCTGCGCGCCGCGCCGAGCCGCACCGCGGCGGCCGGCATGCCGTAGACGACGGCGGTGCTCTCGTGCTCGGCGATGGTCTGGGCGCCGGCCGTCTGCATGTCGAGGAGGCCGAGCGCCCCGTCCTCGCCCATGCCGGTGAGCAGCACGCCGATGCCGGAGGCGCCGCATTGGCGGGCCATCGCGCGGAACAGCACGGTCGCGGCCGGGCGCTGGCCCGAGACCGGGGCGGTATCGAGGATGCGCAGGCTGCGGTTGGGGCCGAGTTCGAGGTGGCGGTCGCCCGGCGCCACGTAGACGCGGCCCGCCTTCGCCTGCTCGCCATCGCGGGCGATGCCGACCGCCAGCGGCACCACCCCGTCGAGCCAGTTCGCGAAGCCGTCCATGAAGGCCGCGCCCATGTGCTGGACGAGGAGAACGGGGAGGGGGAAATCCGCCGGTAGGGCACCGAGCACCCGGGCGAGCGCCGGAGGCCCGCCGGTCGAGGCGGCGATGCCGAGCACGGTCGGCGCCTGGAGCCCGGTCGCCGCGGCGGTGGGGCGGGCGGACGGGGCGCGACCGGCCCACTCGGTGCCGATCGGGCGGCGGCGGATCACCGGAACCTGGGCCATGATCCGCAGCTGCGTGCAGATCTCGCCCGCGATGCTCTCGTAGCCCGCATGCGTGGTCGCCACCGGCTTCTCGACCACCGAGAGAGCGCCGGCCCGGAGCGCGTTCATGGAGATGCGCAGCGAGGAATCCTCGACCGAATCCGCCACCACCACGATCGGTGTCGGGCGCTCGGTCATGATCCGACGGGTGGTCTCCAGCCCGTCGATGCCGGGGAGGCGGATATCCATCGAGATCACGTCGGGGCGCACGACGTCGATCATCGTCAGCGCCTCCTCGCCGGAGGCGACCGCGCCGACGATCTCCAGGCGCGGGTCGCGGGAGACGATGTGGCGCAGCAGTTCGCGCACCACGAGGCTGTCCTCGACCAGCATCACGCGGACGCGCCCGCCATGAACCCCGCCCTGCACGGTGCCGGCCCCGCTCACAGCAGGCGCCCGATCGTGTCGAGGAGCCCGCGCTGGTCGAACTTCTGCTTGGTCAGGTAGGCGTCGGCGCCGAGTTCGAGGCCGCGGGCGACGTCCTCGGGATCGCCGCGCGATGTCATCAGCACGGCGGGCAGGCGGCGGAAGCGCTCGTCCGCCCGGAGTGCCCGGAGCAGGCCGAACCCGTCGAGGCGCGGCATCTCCACGTCGGCGAGGACGAGGTCCACCGGCTCGATCTCGGCCCGGAGCCGGTCGAGGGCGTCCTGCCCGTCGACGCAGACGACCACGCGGTATCCGGCCGCTTCCAAGATGCCTTTCTCCAGGGTGCGGGTGGTGATGGAATCGTCCACGACCAGAATCGTCGCGCGCAACGTCGAACGTCGCGATTCCGGCCCGGTTCCGACGGTCGCGCTGTCCATTTCGGGCACGGGCCCAACGTCCCCCGCGACCGGTGCGGCGCCGACAGCGCGCGCGGCGAGGCCTTCCGGGTCCAGCACCAGCACCGGCGCGTCGCCGGGCAGGATCGCGGTGCCGGCGACGAGGTCCGGGTCGGCGCCGACCGGCGGCACCGGCAGGACGAGGAGGGTGCGCACGTCGTGCAGCCGCTCGACCGCGAGGGCGAGGCGGGCGCCGCCCGCCCGCAGCAGCACGGCGGTGAGGGTCTGCGCGGGCGCCGCCGCCGGGAGATCCAGCAGGTCGGCGAGCGCGGC
>NZ_BPQM01000171.1 GCF_022179245.1 Methylobacterium gregans | reverse complement strand
CCATGGCGAGGCCGAAGAGGAGCAGGCGGTACTCGTTCGGGTCGAAGCCCTCGCCGAAGACGGCGCTGAGGAATCCGAGATTGCGCAGGAGCTCGGGCCCACCCACCATCGCGACGGCGGCGATGGCCACGCCGATCTGGCTGCCCATGCCGCCCAGCACCACGATCGCCAGGATGATGGCGCTCTCCAGGAAGTTGAAGCTCTCGGGGCTGATGAAGCCCTGGCGCACGGCGAAGAAGGAGCCGGCAAAGCCCCCGAAGGCGGCGCCGAGCGCGAAGGCCGTGAGCTTGGTGGCGGTGGTGTCGATGCCGAGCGAGCGGCAGGCGATCTCGTCCTCGCGCAGGGCCTCCCAGGCGCGCCCGATCGGCAGGCGCCGCAGCCGCAGGGTCACGAGGTTGGTGACGAGCGCCAGCACGAGGATCAGGTAGTAGAGGAAGACCACCCGGTACATCGAGTCGAATTCGAGCCCGAAGCGGGCCGCGAACCCGTCCTCGTCCGCCGTGAACGGGATGCCGAAGAAGGTCGCCCGCGGGATCGACGAGATGCCGGCCGCGCCCCCGGTCAAATCGGTCCAGTTGATCAGCACGAGCCGGATGATCTCGCCGAAGGCCAGGGTCACGATGGCGAGGTAGTCGCCGCGCAGGCGCAGCACCGGGAAGCCCAGCACCATGCCCCAGAGGCCGGCGAACAGGCCTGCGAGCGGCAGGCAGACCCAGAAGGACAGGCCGAAGGTCGTCGCCAGCAGGGCGTACGTGTAGGCGCCGACCGCGTAGAAGGCGACGTAGCCGAGATCGAGCAGGCCCGCGAGGCCGACAACGATGTTCAGCCCCCATCCGAGCATCACGTAGGTGAGGATCAGGATGCCGAGGTCGATCCAGTAGCGGGCCGGCCCGAGGCCGCCGCTCGCCAGCGCCGCGACGGCTGGGAGGGTCAGGGCGAGGCCGAGGAAGGCCCAGAGGGCGAGACCGGAGATCTTCTGGCCGGCCGCGGGCTCGGCGTGGACGGCCTCCGTCGCCTGGGACGGCGCGGGGGTGAGCGCGCGCCGCGCGTCCCGGCGGGCGAGCACGAGGCGCTGGATCAGGCGGAGCACGAAGATGCCCGCGCAGAGCAGACCGACGAGGGGCCAGCGCGGCAGCAATTCGAGCCCGGCCGCGCCCGCCTCGGTGCGGTAGCTGACCACCGGCACGCAGAGCGCGAAGGCGACGAGGGCGTAGAGCCCGGCGTCGCGGAGGATGTCCGGCAGGCCGGAAGCGCGCGCTTCGGCCATCAGACCTTCTCGACCTCGGCGCGGCCGAGGATTCCGGAGGGCATGAAGATCAGCACGATGGCGAGGATCGAGAAGGCCGCCACGTCCTTGTACTCGATCGAGAAATAGGCCGACCAGAACACCTCGATGAGGCCGATGATGAGGCCGCCCAGCACCGCGCCAGGCAGGGATCCGATACCGCCCAGCACCGCCGCCGTGAAGGCCTTCACCCCCGGCACGAACCCGTCCGAGAACGAGACGGTTCCGTAATAGAGGAGGTAGAGCACGCCCGCGACGGCCGCGAGCGCCGCGCCCAGCACGAAGGTCAGCGAGATGGTGCGGTCGACGTCGATGCCCAGGAGCGCCGCCATCTTGCGGTCCTGCTCGCAGGCCCGCTGCGCCCGCCCGAAGGGCGTGCGCTGCACGAGGTACCAGAAGCCCGTGAGCAGCACGGCGGTCACCGCCATGATCAGGCACTGCTTGTAGGAGAGGAAGACGGTGTAGCTGTCCGACTCCATCAGGGTGATGCCGCCTGAGAGCAGCGGCGGCGTCGACTTGTTGCGCGCACCCTGCGCAACCTGCACGAAGTTCGACAGGAAGATCGAGACGCCGATGGCCGAGATCAGCGGCGCGAGGCGGAACGAGCCACGCAAGGGGCGGTAGGCCACCCGCTCGATCGCCCAGCCCCAGAGGCCGGTGAGCACCATCGCAACGACCAGCACGATCAGCAGGGCCAGGGCGATCGAGCTGATCCCCAACCACGCGGTGAGGATCAGGAAGACGATCAACGCGATGAAGCTCGAGACCATGAAGACGTCGCCGTGGGCGAAATTCACCATGCCGATGATGCCGAAGACCATCGTGTAGCCGATCGCGATCAGGCCATAGATCGACCCGAGGGTCAGGCCGTTGATCAGCTGCTGCAGGAAGACTTCCATCGCGCCCGTGCCGCTCCGTCGTGTCTCGACCGCCCGATGCGTGGCCGTGTCCGACCAACCGCTGCCGGTCTGGTCCCGGCAGCAAAAGGCGTACCGTACCGCCGCGCTTCCCGCCAGAGCCCGGCGGATCGCGGCCGGACAGAAGCCCGCAACGATGTCAGACGGTCTCTGCGCGCGTCTGCGCTGCGCCCTCGTTCGCGGCGCGCTCCGATGTCGCCACGGAGGTGCTCGTAACGGGCGGTGCGGCGTTGCGGGTCCTCTGCTGGTCGATCCAGGATAGGACGGTGTCACGCCGCGGCCACGCGACCGCCGTGAAAGGCCGCGTGTCGCGCACGAAGTGCGGGTTGACCGCGAGGTCCAAGTAGTCCGGCCGCGGGAGTCGGTCGAGCAGCGCCTGATGGGACTCGTGCAGCATCTCGATCTTGGCCGTGTCGAGGCTGTCGAGCCCGCGGGTCACGGATTCGAAGTGGGTCCAGACCTGCTCCGGATCGTAGAGAATCCGAGCGCCACGTCCCTCGGCGCGCAGGCAGAAATCGACGTCATTATGGGTAATCGGGAAGGTCGCAGCGTCGAACCCTCCGCTGGCGAGATAGAACTGCCGGTCGAACGCCATGAAGGCGCCGGTAACGGCAGCGCATTCGTGCGCCACGCGCGTGCGATCATCGTAGAGGCCGTGGCCCGGCGCATCGCCCATGGCCTCGTGCATCCAGCCGCCCACCATTGCGACGCCCGCGTGCTGGAGCATGCCGTTGGCGTAGAGCAGGCGGCCGCCGACGATATCGACCTCGGGCCGAGCGAGTTGCCCGCGCAGCAATTCGTCCCACCCTTGCGTCTGGCAGATCATGTCGTTGTTCAGGCAGACCGCGATCTCGGCGCAGTCCCCGGAGCGGATCGCCGCGTCGTTGATCCCCGCCCAGTTGAACGGCCCGTCGAAAGTCGAGATCCTGACGATCTCGTCGGCACCGAGAATGTCCAGGGCACGCTCGGTCTGAGGCGCGACGCTGTTGTTGGAGATGACGTGGACGCGCAGGAGGCTGAGATAGCGCGTGCATTCCTTCAGGCTCGCGACCAGTGCGAGCACCATGTCGATGGAATCGCGCGTCGGCACGATCAGGCTGATCGGCCGTCGCGCCCGCACCGGCCAGCGCACTCGCGAGCGGCTGGCAAGGGGCGGCGCCACGGCGTCCATGTGCGGCTCCAGGACCGCGCCGGGCCGAAGCCGGTCGAGATAACCCTGTACTGTCGCGCGGGCGCGCTCTGCGGCATCGGGATCTCGTCCGGCAGCGGGGCTGCGCGAGAGGACCAGCGGAACATGCCGAAATGCGCAGCGCCCGTGCCGCTCAAGGGTATCGAGCAGCACGCTCCGGCGGAAGTCCACCTCCACCGAGAAGTCGGCCGTGTCGAAGGACGACGAGGGAAGGCAGAGCGGAGTGTCGTAGGTGTCGGACGTCAGCAGCAGGTCGATATCGAGGGCGCTGCGAAAGATTGGGTGCAGCGTGGTGCCGGACAGAGTGCGGGCGCGCTCAACTTCGCTGTCGGCGTACGTCACCCACGCGCCCGGGCGCTCGGCCCCGTAGGCGAGCCAGGCGATCGCGTCCGGTTCCAGGCACTCGTCCGGCCGAAGATGGACGACTAGGTCGGCCTGTCCCTCCAACGCATCCCGAAGGCTCGTCACACTGTCGAAGCGTGTCACCCCATCCCATTCCGTACCGAAACGGTCGCCGAGTTGGCCAGTATCCTGCAACAGGTAAATCGCGGCCGGCGGATGCGTCTGCACGCGCAAGGCTGCCAGAGTCTCTGGCAGATCCACGCTTGGGACCTCGATCTGCTCGGCCGCTCCTCGCGCATCGATCACAACCACGACGCGGCTTGAGGCCCGGGGCGGCGCGGGCGGCCGGACGAAGATCCGGTTGCGCCCGTAGCCGCCGACGCTCGTCACGGATTGCGGGCGATTGCCATCGAGTGCGTCGATCAACCCGTCGACGTAGCTACGGTAGCCGCGCAGGGTCTCGATGGTCCGGTCGTTCTGCTCGGCCGCGGCCGCGTTCGAGAAGGTGACGTGGTGTTTTTGCAGGAGGACGAAGCCGGTGCGCGGCTCGACAAGATCGACGGTGCCCCCGCTGAGCCCGAAGACCTCGGGGATGTCGTCGAAGCGGATGTCGAAGCCGTCATGGCCCGAGCCGCCGTACTTCTCCTGCAACTCCTTGCGGAACTCCAGGACAGGCACGCCGGTCACCGTCTTGCCGTTGATCCGAAGTTGGAGCACAGAGCGGCGGCTGCGGTCGGTGACGTCAACGAAGAAGCCGCGGCAGCGACCAGAATTGATCTCCTCGACCGCGGCGACGATCGCCTCGTTATGCGCCGCTGCCTCGGCAAGAGCCTCGGAAAAGGCCTCGTGCTCGGCGTAGCGCGCGGCGAAATCCGCGCGTAGGGGCTCGCTGGTGACGAGGCCGCGCAGCAGGCTGTGCCACTTCTTGTGCCACTCGGCCGGATCCTCCACCACCTGCCCGAAGACGGCGGGGCCGTGCTGCGCCGCCCAGGCGCGAATCTTCCGAAAGGTCCGGTCGCTGATCCCCGCGTGCTTCAGCGCCCGTCCGTTGAGCACTGGGCGCAGGATCTCCGACTCGAACTCGACCGAGAGCAGCAGGCTCGAAGCACATTCGAGTGCGGTCTGGTGCCGACGCCCCTCGGCCGCCCCCTCGCTCTCGACGGGTCGGCCGAGACACAGGGTGTAGAAGTTCCGGACGTCGTCGCGAGTCAGGTGTAGGACGGGGTTCATCGGGCGCGCCTGTCAGGCCAATTCATCGGCGCAGCGGAGGTCTGCCCTCCTCGCGGCCGTGCTGAAGGTAGTGGAGAAGAACGTCGTGGCCGGAAGAAGCCACGTCGGGATTGGCCTCTGCATACCACTGGGCGTCGAAGTTCGGACCCGGGCTGAGGCGCTGCGCGCGGCCGTAATCGATGTAGTGGTCGATCGGGTCGAGGTCGGGCCCAGCCGCCGCCAAGTAGCGCGCCCGGTACCAGTCTGGGTCGAACAGGCCGGAGCGCAGGATAAGCGCGCAGAGCGCCGCGCGCGCCGGATCGGGCTTCTTGCGGCTCCACCAACGGTGCCGCCGCGCCTGCGCCCTGCGGTAATCGGCGTAAACCGCCGCGCCGCGCAGACGCAGGACCTCCTCCTGCAGGCCACCGATCGAGCGCTCAAGCGTGCTCGAGGCGGCGCGGTTCTCATTTTGATGCTGAGCAGCCTCGACCTTCAGCGCGTGGGTCGCATCGTTCAGACCACCGATCTCGGCATGCAGCGAGCCGTACCGCTCGTCGGCGACGGCCCGGATCGCTTCGTTCTGCCGGGCCGCCTCGACCTGCATAGCGTGCAGGGTTCCGTGGAGGTTGTCGATGTCGGCGAGTCGGTGCTGCAGTTCCGTGTGCAGGGCAGCGACCTCGGCACGCTGCTGCTTGAGGGCGGAAGCCTCTTCCAGCAATTCTTTGGCGCGCGCCTCGACCCGCTTCTCGTAGGTTGCTACCTCCGAGCGCATCGCGATCGCCTCGCTCTGGTCCGCCTCGAATTGGCGGCGCAGGGCCTTGAAGGTGTCGGCCATGACCCCGGTGGTGCGGTCGAACTCGGCGCGCACTGCGTCGAGAGCCGACATCGCGGCGCGGTCGTAAGGGTCGCGCTCGAGCGCTTCGTAGGCTCGGAACGTGGCGCGCACCGGCTCCGGGATGCCGGCAAGAAGCGAAAGGTCGTCGCGCGAGGCCGTGTTGCGCCTGAGCTTGCCGTCGAGGAATTTCGCGATCTCGTCGAAGGCGGCGGAGGTTTTGCGCGGCCAATCGAAGGGCAAGCTCTCGATCAGCCCGTAGGTGGCCATCCGCTTCTGGTCGAGCAGCCGATCGTAGGACACGAACGCGCGGACGAGATCGCGGCTGTGAAACTCCGCATCGAGCACGTGGCGCAGCCAGAGCAGAAACCCGTGCTCCTGGGGAAAGCCGTCACGGCGCTTCAGCGAGAGGGCCACCTCGATCGGGTTGCGGAACGGCAGAACGGCTGCAGGCCGCACCCGCAACCCCGTCAGGAGATCGCGCCACAGGGGGACGAAGCGCAGCAGCCGGGGGTCCTTGACCAGGAAGAGGCCGTCGTCCCCGTAGTTGCGGATCACGGCTTCGGTGAGTTCCGCCAGGAACGCGTCGCGGCTCCCAGACCGATACCAGTCCTGCGGAAAGGCGCCCCAATCCGACCACTCGGTGTCGGCCGACGCCAGCAGCCGCTCATGGATGGACACGATCTCCATCGGCTCGAAATAGCCGACCGGGTTGCCTTCCGCCTTCGGCATCAGGCGCTCCGGCAAGGTGGCGCCGAGCAGGCTCAGCACCCGTGTCACGGCGGAGGTTCCGCTCCGGTGCATCCCCAGAACGAGGATGGCGGTCCGCTCGAACCTGTCCGTGCCGGACATCGCGTCGAAGACTTGTTCGGGGATTGCCGCGCCAGCCACCATAGCCGATGTGCTTTCTGAATCGGTCACGCTCGCGAGCGGACCGCACGAAGGTCCCGCATCTGCCGTCGGCTTACGCGAGGTTGCGCCTGATACATGTTCTCCGAAGCTGCGTCACCCGCCGGGACTGCAGGATCGGGCAGCGCTTCTTGACAACACAACCGCGAGGCCCGAGAGCAGCCGCATATCCGCCCGGGTCCGTGCGGCCGGCCGGTCTGGGCCAAGGCCTGCTCGGTGGAGGTCGGTGTAAGGTCGCGCCAACGCTTCGAGGACCTGCGGGAGTCGGGCGGCGCCGGACCTACCAGGCTTCCGGACGTCGTTCACATTCACCTCACACACGCGGAGGCATCCTGATGCGGATACTGGTGACCGGCGGCTGCGGCTTCATCGGCTCGGCGCTCGTCCTACATCTGGTGCAGGATCTCGGGCACGAGGTCGCCACGCTCGACGCGCTCACCTACGCGGCCAACCCGATCTCGCTGCAGCCCCTCGCCGACGACCCGCGCCACCGCCTCGTCGAGGCCGACATCTGCGACGCGGACGCCGTCCAGGCCGCCTTCGCCGACTTCCGCCCCCAGGCCGTGATGCACCTGGCCGCCGAGAGCCACGTCGACCGCTCGATCACCGGACCCGGTGCCTTCATCCGCACCAACGTGGTCGGCACCCAGGTCCTGCTCGAGGCCGCACGCCGCCACTACGAGAGCCTCGCCGGGACGGACCG
>NZ_BPQM01000170.1 GCF_022179245.1 Methylobacterium gregans | reverse complement strand
ATGTAGCGCATGAGCACGATCAGACCCTACGCCGCGGGCGCCTACTTGACCCAGCGGAACACCCAGCAGATCCTCGACCTGAAGAACCAGCTCGGCACGCTCACCACGCAGCTCTCCACAGGCCGCACCGCCGAGACCTATGCGGGCCTCGGCGTCGGGCGCACCACCAGCCTCACGGCGCACGCCACGATCAGCGCGCTCGACGGCTACGACGCCGCCATCGGCTACGGCCAGACGCGCGCGCAGCTCGCCACCAGCAGCCTCACGGCGGTGATCGATTTCGGAACGGACCTGAAATCGAACCTCGCGAACGGCCTCGTGCGCAGTTCGAGCGGCTCGATCAGCAGCGCGACGCTCGCCCGCAACGCCCTCGACGCCGCCGTCGACGCGTTGAACCAGACGGGTGCCGGGACCTACATCTTCGGCGGCCGCGACAGCGAGACGGAGCCGGTCGTCGATACCGACACCCTTCTTAACGGCACCGACACGAAGGCGGGCGTGGCCAAGCTCGTCGAGGAGCAGCGGAAGGCCGATCTCGGAGCGGACGGGATGGGCCGGCTCGGTACGGCGCTCACCGGCACCACTCTCAGCATCAGTGAAAATGCGAGCGCGGAGGTGCGCGCGAATTTCGGGTTCACCCTCGCGGGCAAGCCCGTGACCACTGGTACGGCCCTGACCGTCAGCTCCATGCCGGCCGACACGACCGCGACCTTCGCCGCGCCGGTCACCGAGGGCCAGCGGTTCCGCGCACTCGTGCAGCTCGCCGACGGCAGCAGCCGGTCGGTCGAGTACTACGCGACGAACCAAACTGCCCCGGACGGCACGACGGCCTTCCCGGTGAGCGGCGATCTCGCGACCGACACCGCGAAGCTTGCCACGCTGCTGCCCGCGGGCGCCAGCCTCACCGGCGTCCAGGCGGTGACGCCGCATGTGACCTTCAATGCGGAGCCGGCAGAGGGGCAGAGCTTCCGCGTGGTGGTGAACCAGCCGGACGGCAGCCGGAAGACGATCGATTTTCAGGCCACCGCCCATCCGGGCCTCGATGATCCGACGGCGTTCAAGCTGCCCCTCACGGGCGCGACGCTTCCGGACCGGCTCGCCGCCGCCGCGACGCAGCTCGAGAGGCTTGTCGCGCCCGGCACCCTGGCGAGTGTTCAGAGCGCGCCGCTCAAGAACGCCGATGGGTCGGTCAAGCTGGACGCGGGCGGGAATGAGATCCCGGCGATCGGCCTGAGCTTCTCGACCGGCAGCCCGGCGGCGGTTCAGATTGGACCCCTCACGCAGCAGCCCGCCGTCGGCGACAGCATCACGCTGAAACTCGCGCTGCACGACGGGACCACCACCTCGGTGACCCTGACGGCACGGGCCGCCACGGGCGCAGGGTCGACCGCCGCGCCCGGAACTTTCGAGATCGTGCCGGGCGATGTCGCGGCGACCGCCGGCAATCTCAAGACGGCCCTCGACGCCGCCGTGAAGCTCGCCGCCGGCTCGAGTCTCTCGGCGAGCGCGACGGTGCGGGCAACGAGCGACTTCTTCGACGGCTCCTCCATACCGGGCCTCGCGGCGCGCCGGATCACCTTCGACACTGCCGGAAACGCCACGGGCTATGTCGAGACACCGAGTGCGGACACCGTGCAATGGTACCGGGGCGAGGATGCGCGGACGGACCCGCGCGCCACCGCCACGGTCCAGACCGGCGCCAACAGCACGGCGCAGATCGGCGTGCGGGCGAACGAGGCGCCCCTGCGCGCGGTGCTCGCCGGCATGGCGACCGTCGTGCTCGGCACGCCCTCCGGGAGCGATCCCGACGCCAATGCCAAGTGGCAGGCCATGGCCGACCGCGCCGGGGCGCTCGTGCGCGCCGTCAACACGAGCCCGAGCGTGCAGGAGATCGTGACCGATCTCAGCCTCGCCAACACCGCGATGAGCAACGCGAAGAGCCAGAACGGCGCCACGCGCAACATCATGGAGAACGCGATGGCGGGCGTGGAGGCGGCCGACACCACCGAGGTCACCACGAAGCTGCTCGACCTGCAGAACCGCCTGCAGGCGAGCTATCAGGTCACCGCGACGCTCTCGAAGCTCTCGCTCGTCAACTACATGAACTGAGCGACCACGATCCCGCCGCTTTTGCCCGGCTCATGCGGAAGCGGCGCGGCCGCTGCGCGCCGGGGAGGTCCGTGCATGAGGTTCGTGCCGCCGGTCCGAGGGCTCGGGCGCGCCGCCTGCCTCGTCCTGCTCGCCGGGCCCGTCGCGGCGCAGGAGCCGCTCCGGCTCGACCTGCCGAAGCTCGACGCGGCGACGCTCGACCTGTCCGCCTCCGCGACACCCCTGCCGCGGCCCCGCGCCGAACCCCGTACGCGCGGCTTGGACGCCTGCCCGGAGCAGGGAGCCGGCTTCGTGCGGCTCCCCGGCAGCCGGACCTGCCTGCGCCTCACGGGACGCGCGGCGGCCGGCCTCGACGTGCAGGCGGACCGCCAGGGCGCGGCCGCGCGGCCGGACGCGACCGGGCGCATCGCGGTGGATGCCCGCACGCAGACCGATCTTGGACCGGTGCGCGCCTTCGTGCGGGTGGGCGCCGGTCACCGCTGATCGGGCGCGCGGAGAAATGGCCTTTTGCGGCCCCGATGTGCGCTGGTGCACCGCACGCGCAGACGCTGCGCGATTCAGGGAACCCCTTGTCGTTTCTGAGTAAAAGCCGATCCTGGCCACGCTTGACGGCACGAAAGTGCAGATAGGGCGACCAGAATTCGCACTATACTACGCTGCATTGCGACAAAGCGGGCATTGCAGCGCGTCCAATCAGACCCAGATCAGGTCCATCGCAAACGGGCGCAACAAGATCGAAGATGAGACTTCATCGGTATGAGGTCGAACCTTGGGTCCCGGCGCCCCGATCACACGAAGGATCGATCATGACCAACCGCAGCACGATCACCGCCGCGCTCGCCCTCGCCCTGGGTCTCGCCGCCTCGCCGAGCATGGCGCAGACCTTCGACCCGAACAGCGCCAGCTACAACCGTGACGGCACGCTCAACGTGTGGGGCGCCCATATCGACCCCGTCGGTCCGCAGGGCGGCCTGATCGGCGGCGTGGGCAGCGTGGTCGGCGGCGTGACGGGCGCGGTCGGCGGCATCGTCGGCGGTACGGTCGGTGCGGCCGGCGACGTCGTCACCGGCTCGGTCGCCCCGCGCCGCGCGCCGGGCGCCTACACCGCGTACTGAGACCGACGCGGCTCCGGACGCGGTTCGGATCGACGGGCGGCGGAGCGCAGGCTCCGCCGCCCGTTCGCGTCTCGCCCTCACAAACTCCGCGACAGCACCAGCGGTCCGCTGCGCACGCCCCGCCCGTAGGGGGAGGGAGCGATCGAGGGCGTGCCGTAGGTCATCGGGGTCGCCGCGCGGCCGAGATCGTCGGCCAGCGACTTGATCAGGCTTTCCGAGACGGAGCGGGCGGTGCCGAGCACCGTCTGGTTCCGCTCGACCGCCGCCGTGAAGCCGCGATGCTCGGTGCGGAGGCGCTCCAAGCCGTCCGGCGCGAAGCGGGCGAGCGCCACGGCGTTCGCCTTCACGGCCTCCAGGCGCAGCACGTAGGCGGCCGCGAGCGCGCTCTTCTGCGCCGGGTCGGCGAGGCCCTGGCGCAGGCGGCCGGCGCCCACTGCGCCGCTCTCGGCGGCGAGCAGCGTCTCGAGCGCCCGCATGGCCTCGCTCACCGAGGCGACGAGCGCGTCCGCGCCCGCCTTGTCGGCGACGCGGGGGATGGCGGGTGGGGCGAGGTTCTCAGCCACGGGCGGCCCCGTCGGTCGCGCCCTGCAGCTTCATCATCTCGCGGAAGACCTGATCGGCGATGCCGACGCCGCCGCTCTTCACGATCTGGCCGGCATATTCCTTCGTGAGCATCGAGCGGTAGACGCCGCCGCCCGTGCCGTTCTCGCCGAGAGGCCCGTCCGTCCCCTCGGACTGGGTGAGCCGGTCGAGGGAGGATTCGAGGAACATCGACTCGAACTCGGTCGCCGTCTTGCGCAGCTTCGCCGCGCTCTGCGCGCCGGCCTGGCCGCTCGCCTGACTGGCGGATTGCGCGATGGACGAGGCGATCGACTTGCCGACGCCGATGGCGGCCGAGGCCGCGAAGGTCGCGAGCGGGAGCATGGGATCTGGTCTCCTGTGTCCGGCGAAAAAATCACATCAGCTCGATGTCGGCCTGCAGCGCGCCGGCCGCCTTGATGGCCTGGAGAATCGAGATCAGGTCGCGCGGGCCAACGCCGAGGGCGTTGAGCCCGTCCACCAGCTCGCGCAGGCTCACGCCCTCCTTGACCAGCGCGAGCTTGTTGCCGTCGCCGGTGTCGACCTTCACGCCGGTGCGCGGCACCACGACGGTCTGGCCGTTCGAGAGCGGAGCGGGCTGGCTCACCTGCGGCTGCTCGGTGATGGTGACGGTGAGGTTGCCCTGCGCGATCGCCACCGTCGAGACGCGCACGTCGCGGCCCATCACGATGATGCCGGAGCGCTCGTCCACGACGACGCGCGCCGTCTGGTCGGGCTCGACCTTCAGCTGCTCCACCTCGGTGATCAGCCGGATCATGTTGCCGTTGTAGCGGGGCGGGATCTGGATCGTGACGGTGGCGGGGTCGGTGGGTTCCGCCGTGTCGGCGCCCATGAAGTCGTTGATCGCGGACGCGATCCGCTTCGAGGTGGTGAAGTCGGGGTTGCGCAGGGACAGGCGCAGCGAGCGCGCGTCGTTCAGCTTGAAGGCGATCTCGCGCTCGATGTTGGCGCCGTTGGCGATGCGGCCGTTGGTCGGCACGCCCCGGGTGATCTTGGCGGCGTCGCCCTCCGCGGAGAAGCCCGCGATGGCGACCGAGCCCTGCGCCAGGGCGTAGACCTCGCCGTCGGCGCCGAGGAGCGGCGTCACCAGCAGCGTGCCGCCTTGGAGCGACTTGGCGTCGCCCAGCGAGGAGACGGTGACGTCGATCCGCGTGCCCTGGGCGGCGAACGGGGGGAGGTTGGCCGTCACCATCACGGCGGCGAGGTTCTGGGTCCGCATGGTGGCGCCGCGGGTGTTGACGCCGAGCCGCTCCAGCATCGCCTGGAGGGACTGCTTGGTGAACGGGATGTTGTTGAGCGTGTCGCCGGTGCCGTTGAGGCCGACCACGATGCCGTACCCGACGAGCTGGTTCTGCCGCACGCCCTCGATCGCCGCGAGGTCCTTCACCCGCGAGAGCGCGAGGGCGGACTGGCCGAGGCCGAGCGTCGCGAGGACCACGACGGCCAGCAGGCGGGCCAGCAGGCAGGCCAGCGGTCGGGCGAGGGGGCGGAGCGGAAGGGGCAAGGTCTGCATCCCGGCTGTCGGGGCGGTCGGATCCGGCTCTCCCGTTGCCAGCCGCGTGCCACCGGGGTGCACGCTTCCAAGCCGTTGACGGAGAACGCTTTCGCCGCGCGGGAGCGCCGGCCGGCCGGCATCGGCGACGACTCCGATCGTGCCGGGTCGGCAGCTTCTGCCGGGGCGTTTACCGCCGCTTAACCCTGCCGACCGTCTTGTTTCATACCAGGACGCGCCTCCGCGTTCGGAGTGACCCTGACGATGCGCGTCGATCCCCGCACCGGCCTCCCCACCCTGTCCGCCCCGGCGACGACGCGCCGGGCGGAGGGCAGCGCGCGCTTCAGCCTCGGGGCGGAGGCGGGCGCCGCGCGCGCGGGCGCGACCGGCGGCACCGCCGGCGCGGCGACGCTCGCGGGGCTCGATGCGGTGCTCATGCTGCAGACCGAGGCCGAGACGCCGCAGGAGCGCCGCCGCCGCAGCGTGCGCCGGGGGCACGACCTCCTCGATGGGCTCGACCGTCTGAAGGCGGCCCTCCTCGGCGGCCGGGTCGCCGCGCGGGACCTGCGGGCCATCGCCGGGCGGCTCTCCGAGCGCGGCACCGAATCGGGCGACCCGCGCCTCGACGGGCTGATGGCCGAGATCGAGCTGCGGGCGGCGGTGGAACTGGCAAAGCTGGAGATACGGCCGGCGATGTAGGCCGCGTATCGCGAAGCCCGACGGGCCGTCCCTGCCGGCGGCCGACGCGTCCCGCCGCTCTTCGGAGTCATGCCGGGGCCACCGCAGAGCCCTGGGACGACGGCCGCGCGAATGGACCTGCCCTGTCAGCCCCCGGACAGGAGCATCACCCCACCGATCAGCACGGCGCAACCGACGAGGCGCCAGGGGCCGGCGGCCTCGCGCAGGACGACCATGCCCAGCAGGGCGCCGATCATCATTGACATCTCGCGCATCGGCGCGACGAGGCTCAGCGGCGCGCCGCCGTCCAGCGCCGCCAGGACCAGGATGTAGGAGAGCGGCGACATCAGCCCCACGGCGAGCGCCACGAGTCGGAAGCCGCGCATCGCCTCCCAGGCGCGGCGCGGATCGGCGACGACGACCGGCGCCAGGAGCACGAAGCGCAGCAGGTTGCTGCACCAGTCGAGGACGACCGGCGCGATGCCGAGCGCCTTCACCGCGTAGGCGTCGACGACCGTATAGGAGGCGATCAGGCCGCCCGTCGCCGTGCCCCATCGGACGCCCGCGACGCCGCCCGGCCTGCGGAAGGCCGCGAGGCGCCCCTGCGTCGCGATGAGGCCGATGCCGCCGACCACCAGCCCCAGCCCGGCGAGCGCCTGCTCGGACGGCGGCTCGCCCAGGAGAATGACGGCGCCGAGGCTCGACAGCATCGGCCCCGTGCCCCGCGCGACGGGATAGACCACCGAGAGGTCGGCGGCCTGATAGCCGCGCTGGAGGCAGAGGCTGTAGGCGAGATGGATCAGCCCGCTCAGGGCGACGACGCCGGCCGCCGCCCAGGTCCAGGAGATCCCGTCGGCAGCGCTCGCTTGCCAGAGGCGCCAGAGCACCCAGGGCGCGTAGGCGATGCAGGCGACGAGATTGTAGGCGAAGACGAAGAGCGGGCCGATATGGGCGGCGCGCTTGGCCAGCAGGTTCCAGCCGGCGTGCAGACAGGACGCGAGAACGACGAGGGACAAGGTGGCGAGCGTCATGGAGATCTCCCGCAAGCGCCGCAGCGCCGGTGATCTCGACGTCTCCGCCCCTGGGTTTCTATCCCTTGGGTGCAGCCGCGGAACACCCGCGGTCTCTGCAACGCTCGGTCCAGCGGCCGGAGCCCGGAACCCAAGTTGCCACTCGGTCGATCGGATGAGCGTAGCAGGGGCGAGCGCGCGGGATCAAGCGCGCACTTGCCCAGCCTGATCCCGGGTCTCCGCGGTCGCGAGCGCGGAAGACGGCGCGCCGATTGACGCCCCGGCCACGATCCTCGACAAGGCCGCCGCGACCGGCCCGACCCGCGGGCCCGATCCACGATTCCCTCCGGCGGCGCGGCCGGTCCAGCGGCCGATGCTGTTCAACTCCTTCGTCTTCCTCCTGGCCTTCCTGCCGACCGCCCTGGCGCTCCACGCGCTCGCCGAGCGCGTACGGCCCGACTGGCGCCTGGCCGTGCTGGTCGGGCTCTCCCTCGTCTTCTACGGCTGGTGGGACCCGCGATTCGTGCCCCTGCTCGGCGCCTCGGTGCTGCTGAACTGGTGGGTCTCGCGCCTCTATCTCCGGGCGCCCGCTCCCTGGCTGATCCCTCTGGCCATCGCCCTCAACCTCGCGGTGCTGGCCCTCTTCAAATATCTCGATTTCCTCACGGATCTCGTCGACCTGATCCCGGGCGTCGATCTCGCCCGGCCCGGCTGGGTCCTGCCGCTCGGCATCTCGTTCTTCACGTTCCACCACATCATGTACCTGACCGACCTGAGGGCCGGCCGCGCGCCGGGCTTCGGGCTGACCAAGTACGCGCTCTACATCGCCTTCTTCCCGCAGGTTCTCGCCGGCCCGCTCGTGCGCTGGAGCGAGATCATGCACCAGTTCGACGAGCGGCCCTACGACCGCCCGGACGCGGCCGAGCGGATCGGGCGCGGGCTGATGCTGCTGACCGTCGGCCTCGCCAAGAAGGTGTTCCTCGGCGATCCGCTGGCGGCCTACGTCAACCCGGTCTTCCAGGCGGCCGCCGCCGGCAAGGCGGTGACGATGGCCGAGGCCTGGCAGGCGACGCTGGGCTTCACCTTCCAGATCTACTTCGACTTCTCCGGCTACACCGACATGGCGCTCGGCATCGCGCTGCTGTTCGGCGTGGTGCTGCCGCAGAACTTCGACGTGCCCTACCGGGCGACCAGCCTGCAGGATTTCTGGCGGCGCTGGCACATGACCCTGTCGCGCTTCCTGCGCGACTACCTCTACATCGGATTCGGGGGCAACCGCCGCGGCCTCGCCGTGCAGCTCGCCGCGCTTCTCGCCACCATGACGCTCGGCGGCCTCTGGCACGGGGCCGGGCTCACCTTCGTGGCCTGGGGCGCCCTGCACGGCGCGGGCCTCGGCGCGGGCGTGCTCTGGCGCCGCGCCGGCTTCCCCATGCCGGTCGTGCTGGGCTGGGTGCTGACCAGCCTCTTCGTGGTGCTGACCTGGGTCCTGTTCCGGGCGACCAGCTTCGAGGCGGCGCTCGCGATCTACAAGGGACTCCTCGGGCTCACCGGGCCGGGCTCGGGGTTCAAGTGGCGCGCCATCGCGGCGGCGGCGGCGGTCGCGATCCTCGGGCCGACCGCCTGGGCCGCCGTGCACCGGCTGCCGCCCCGGCGCTGGCTCGCCGTCCTGTTCGGACTCCTGTTCGTGGTCGTGCTCCTGAAGATCGGGGACGATGCGAACTACGAGTTCATCTACTTCCAGTTCTGATCCGATGTCCGGGCGCGCGACCGAGGGCGAGGGCAGGGCGGGGTGGGGCGGCTTCGCGCGGCTCCTCGTGGGCACGGCGACCGCGGTGACCCTCGGCTACCTGGCGCTCGCCTACGCGGTCGATCCCTACGACAGCGGGCGCTCGACGCTTCTCTCGGTGGGCGCGGTGCGCCCGCAGGGTCCGCGCACCGCCGCGGCCGTCCGCGGGCGCGACCCGGCCTTCGCGGGGGCCGTCATCGGCAACTCGCACATCCAGCTGATCGAGCCGGAGCGGCTCACGCGGCTCACCCGCATCCCCTTCGTTCAGCTCGCGATTCCGGCGACGGGCCCCGGCGAGCAGCTCGGCGTCCTCGATTGGTTCCTACGCCACCATCCGGCGCCCGCCGCCATCGTGCTGGCGCCCGACGACTTCTGGTGCACCGACGATCCGCACTTGGCCAACAACAAGCCCTTCCCGTTCTGGCTCTTCGCCCGCGACCTGCCGGACTACCTGCGCGGGCTGATGCGCTACGCCGTCGCCCAGGAGGTGGTAGGCCGGATCGGCTGGCTCCTGCGGACGCGGCGCCCGCTCGCCCGTTCGGATGGCTGGTGGGACTACGAGCCGGACTACCTCGGACTCGGCTTCGGGCGCGACGCGAAATGGGAGGCGACCCGCGAGACGCCGGTGCCCGACACGCCCGATCCGGGCCGCGCCGGTCCCTTCCCGGCGGCCGAGCGCCTGCGGGCGGCGCTCGCCCGGGTGCCGGCGGAGACCGCCGTCGTCGCGGTGCGACCGCCCGTCTACCACGCGGGCCTGCCGCGTCCGGGAAGCCCGCGCGCGGCGGCGGAAGCCGCCTGCGCGGCGGCGATCGCGGCGGCGCTCGCGACCCATCCGCGCAGCGCCCTGCTGGACTGGCGGCGGGACGGGGAGACGGCCCGCGACGAAGCGCTGTTCTTCGACCGGACGCATTACCGCCACCCGCTCGCCCGGCGCGTGGCGGAGGACATCGCCGCCGCGATCCTCCGTCTGCGCCCCCCGAAGGAGTAGTGGACCGTGGCGCCGAAGCCGCAGCCGCGGGGGCCCGTGACATCCGGGCCCGAACCTTGCGTTGCCCTCCGTTGTAGCAGCAAAGCGCCTCGACTATACGGCACGGGACATCGCCGCCGGCAGGCTGCACGCAGAATGTGAGGGCGAACATGGCGAAGGTAACGCTGGAGGACGGTTATGCCCCGTCCGACGACGAGCCCTTCATGAATGACCGGCAGCGCGAGTATTTCCGGCGCAAGCTGCTGAGTTGGAAGAGCGACATCCTGCGCGAGGCCCAGGACACGCTGGCCGCCCTCCAGAGCGAGAACGAGAATCACCCCGACATCGCCGACCGCGCCTCCTCCGAGACCGACCGGTCGATCGAGCTCCGGGCCCGCGACCGCCAGCGCAAGCTCACGGGCAAGATCGACGCCGCGCTCGCCCGGCTCGAGGACGGATCCTACGGCTACTGCGAGGAGACCGGCGAGCCGATCTCCCTGAAGCGCCTCGACGCGCGGCCGATCGCCACCCTGTCGCTGGAGGCGCAGGAGCGCCACGAGCGGCGCGAGCGGGTCTACCGCGACGACTGATCGAGCTTCGGGAGGGGCGGGTGTGACGGGTTACGCGGAACTCGCCGTCCAGACGAACTTCTCCTTCCTGCGCGGCGCCTCGCACCCCCAGGAATACGTCGAGCAGGCGCTGGCTTACGGGCTCACCGCCATCGGCATCGCGGACCGCAACACCACGGCCGGTCTGGTGCGCGCCTACGCGGCGGCGCGGGTGAAACCCGGGGGGCCGCGCAGGCCCGGCGATCCCGAGACCTGGAGGATCCGCTTCCTGCCGGGCGTGCGCCTCGTCACCGAGGACGGGCTCGAGGCGATCGCCTACCCGATGGATCGCGCGGCCTACGGCCGGCTCTGCCGCCTGCTCTCGGCGGGCAACCGGCGCGCCCGGAAAGGCGAATGCCGCTTCGGCTTCGACGCGATGCTCGGGGCCTCTTCCGGACAGATCCTGATCGCGCTGCCGCCCGAGGGCGGCGTCGAGCCGCCGGACACATTCCTCGACCGTCTCGCGCGGCTCGCCGAGGCGGCGCCCGGCCGGACCTATCTCGCCGGCAGCCACGGGCGGCGCGGCGACGAGCGCGCCCGGCTCGGGCGCCTCGCCGAGATCGGCGACCGGCTCGGCGCCCCGCTCGTGGCGGTGTCGGACGCGCTCTACCACCATCCGGACCGGCGGCCGCTTCAGGACGTCGTCACCTGCATCCGCGAGGGCTGCACCCTGGCCGAGGCCGGCTACCGCCTCCAGGCCAATGCCGAGCGCCACCTGAAGCCGGCGGACGCGATGGCCCGGCTCTTCGCAGACCACCCGGCCGCGCTCGCCCGCACGGTCGAGATCGCCGAATCCTGCAGCTTCTCGCTCGGCGACCTCGCCTACGAGTACCCGGACGAGCCGGTGCCGCCCGGCCGCTCCGCCCAGGGCTACCTGGAGGAGAAGACCTTCGAGCTCGCCCGCTGGCGCTTCCCCGAGGGCGTTCCGGCTCAGGTGGAGACGACCCTGCGCGAGGAGCTCCGGCTCATCGCGACGATGAACTACGCCCGCTACTTCCTCACGCTCTTCGACGTGGTGGAGTTCGCCCGCTCCCGGGGCATCCTCTGCCAGGGCCGCGGCTCGGCGGCGAACTCGGCCGTCTGCTACTGCCTCGGCATCACGGCGGTCGATCCCACCAAGATCCGGCTGCTCTTCGCCCGCTTCATCTCCGAGAACCGCGACGAGCCGCCCGACATCGATGTCGATTTCGAGCACGAGCGCCGCGAGGAGGTGATCCAGTACCTGTACGCGAAGTACGGGCGCGAGCGCGCCGCGATCTGCGCGACCGTGATCCATTACCGCCCGCGCTCGGCCATCCGCGAGGTCGGCAAGGTGCTGGGCCTCTCCGAGGACGTCGCGGCGGCGCTCTCCGACACGGTCTGGGGCTCGTGGGGCAAGGATCTGCCGGACGCCCATATCGCGGGAGCCGGCTTCGACCCGAAGAACCCCGCGATCCGGCAGGCGGTCGATCTCGCCACCGCGCTCGTCGGTTTCCCGCGCCACCTCTCTCAGCATGTCGGCGGCTTCGTGCTGACGCGCGAGCGCCTCGACGAGACCGTGCCGGTCGGCAACGGCGCGATGCCGGGGCGCACCTTCATCGAGTGGGACAAGGACGACATCGACGTGGTCGGCCTGATGAAGGTGGACGTGCTGGCACTCGGGATGCTGAGCTGCCTGCGGCGCGGCCTCGCCTTCCTGGAGCAGGATTACGGACAGCGCTACGAGACCCTGGCCGACCTGCCGGCGGAGGACCCGGAGGTCTACGCGATGCTGGCGCGCGCCGATTCCGTCGGCGTGTTCCAGGTCGAGAGCCGGGCCCAGATGGCGATGCTGCCGCGCCTGCGGCCGCGGGAGTTCTACGACCTCGTGGTGCAGGTCGCCATCGTTCGGCCGGGGCCGATCCAGGGCGACATGGTCCATCCCTATCTGCGCCGCCGCAACAACGAGGAGCCCGTCACCTACCCGGAGCCGCACCCCGACCACGGGCCGAAGGACGAGCTCTTCGCGCTCCTGCACCGAACCTACGGTGTCCCACTCTTCCAGGAGCACGCCATGCAGATCGCCATCACGGCAGCGGGATTCTCGCCGGCCGAGGCCGACGGCCTGCGC